>SHYY01000128.1 GCA_009692555.1 Myxococcales bacterium | reverse complement strand
GTCGGTTGGCAGGAGGAATTTGTTGCGGGAGGAAGTTCGATTGCCGTCGCTGCGGACGGGACGACTACGACTACGACTACGACTACGACTACGACTACGTGACGAGCAAGAGCCAGCAAGAGGGCCCCCTCCGCTGTTAAGCACCCCCGGAGCGCGAGTGCGCGAGAACTTCCGGGCGGCCACGGTGTCAGTAGCAGCCAGGAGGAGGTCCCATGCCGCACGCGCCCCGTCGCATGCGCGCGCTGCCGTTCGTCGGTGCCGCGCTGCTCGCTTCATTGCCGCCCGTCCCGGTCGCCTCGGCGCCCGCCCGGCCACCGCAACACCGCCCTGCACCTTCGGTGCTCGGGACCTACGTGCGTGGCCCCGACCACCTGGTGGCCGGCTCGCCCGCCGCGCTGCGGGTGGCCACGCACTGGGCCTCGTCCGAGCAGCAAAGCGGCCCGCTCGGCGGCGTGGAGATCGCGCTCACCCTCGCGGGCGGCGGCCGGAGCGCGTCGCTCTATCGCGGTCGCACCGACGGGGCAGGGCTCGCCGACGCGCGCTTCCAGGTGCCGGCGTGGCCCGACGGGCGCTACGTGATCGCCGTCGTCGCTCGCGACGGGGGCCGGGAGGAGATCCAGAAGCACGAGGTGGAGATCCAGCCGAGCGCGAAGGTGCTGCTCGAGAGCGACAAGCCGCTCTACCAGCCCGCGCAGCTGATCCATCTCCGCGCGATCGCCGCGCGCCCCCAGGACGGACGGCCGCTCGCCGGGCGCAAGCTCACCTTCGAGGTGGAGGATCCGCGCGGCAACAAGGTGTTCCGGGAAGCGGCGGTGACCTCCGAGTTCGGCGTCGCGGCGGCCGATTTCCAGCTCGCCGACGAGATCCTGCTCGGCGCCTACCGCGCCCGCGTCACCGACGGGGAGGGAGGAAGAGCGGGCGAGCTGGATCTGCGCGTGGAGCGCTACGCGCTGCCGAAGTTCAAGATCGGCGTCGCGCCCGATCGTCCCTTCTATGCGCCCGGCGATCGGGTGCAGCTCACTGTCGATGGACAGTACTTTTTCGGCAAGCCGGTGGCGGGTGGCGCGGCCAAGGTCTCGGTGCGCAGCGGCGATGCCGTCCGGGTGATGGAGCCGGTGCTGCGCGGGCGTCTGGACGGGGACGGTCAGGTCCGGCTGGCCTTCGATCTCGCGCCGAACCTTCCCGAAGGAAGGGACGAGGCGCCGCTCCAGCTGGCGGTGGAAGTCACCGACGCAGCGGGCCATGTCGAGCACGCGGATCGCGAGTTGACCGTGACCACCGTGCCGCTGCGGATCGAGGTCACCGCCGAAGCCGGCGTGCTCCTTCCGGGGGTCGAGAACCGACTGTGGGTCACGGCCACGCGTCCCGACGGCACGCCTGGCATCGGGGCGGAGATCGCGCTCGGCGTCGACGGTGGCGCCGAGCAGATCGCGCGCACCGACGCGATCGGCGTGGCCGAGCTGCGCTACCTCCCTCCCCGTGGCGCGCGGCGGCTGCCGACCATCGTCGGCTGCGGACGCGGACAGGCCGCCTTGCGGGTGCGCGTGCCCGGGCTGGCCGCCCCGCTCTCGCGCTGCCTCACCGTCGCGGCCGAGGGCGGGCTGCTGCTGCGCACCGATCGCGCGCTGTACCCGGCCGGTGCGCCGATCGAAGCCGACCTGCTCACCGACGGCGCGGACGGAACGGCCTGGCTCGATGTGGTCAAGGACGGGCAGACCGTCGACACGGCCGCGGTGGTGATCACCGGCGGCCGGGGCCTTGTCGTGCTGCCCGCCGACGAGCGCCGCTTCGGGACGCTGGCGCTGCGCGCCTACCGGATCGCCCCCGACGGCAAGCAGACCCATGACGCCCGCCTGGTCTACGTCGAGCGACCATCGGCGATCCGGGTGGAGGCGCGGACCGAGGGCTCCGCCAGCGGCACCTTCCGACCCGGCGAGAGCGGCCGGATCCGGCTGCGCGTGGTCGACGCAGCCTCGGGGGCGCCCGCGCGCGCCTCGGTGGGCGTGGTGATGATCGACCAGGCGCTGCTGGCGCTGCGCGCGGTTCGACCCGGGGCTGCGCGCACCTTCTTCAGCCTCGCCGCCGAGGCCACCCGCCCGGGCCTGGCGATGAAGTCGCGCCCGGGCGGCTACACCGTCGAGCGACTGATCGAGGAGGGCGCTCTCGATGGGCTGAAGCAGGAGGCCGCGCGCATCCTGCTCGCCGGCGCCGCGCCGCCATGGGCGCTCGGCTTCGAGATCGATCCCTGGGCGCAGAGGCGGAAGGCGAAGGAGGATCAGGTCGCGCGGGTCACAACAGCGCTGGAGCGCTTCGCTCGCGATCACTCCCTCGGCGAGCGCGCGCCGGGGACGCGAACCCGCTGGCGCTATCGGTCCGATCTGGTCGTCGCGATGATCGCCGCGCAGGCGATCCCGGCCCGCGACGCCCGCGATCCCTGGGGCCGCACCGTCGGGACCAGCGACGTCGTCGCCGCCGCGGGTCTGGGCGCCTTCGACGAATGGGCCGCCGGCCAGGTCGATGCGCGCCTCACCGCGATCTACCGGGCGGTCAGCGCCGAGCGCGCCAGGCTGGCACAAGAGCAGGGGCCACGGCGGCGCCGGGAGGTGCGGATCACCGCCGCCGATCTCGAGGGTCTGGTCGCCCGAAAGCGCCTCTCAGCCGGGCAGCTGGTCGACCCCTGGGGCAGCCCCTTCCGGGTCGAGGAGCGGAAGGTCGCGGTCCGGATGGCCGGTCTCTGGTCGCGCTTCGTGATCGCCTCCGCCGGTCCCGACGGGCAGGTCGCCACCGTCGACGACCGCTTTCCGGTCGACGAAAGCTGGGGACGCGGTCGCGACCAGATCACCATCCGCGGTGGCCTTTCCGGCGATGCGTTCGGGCGCGGCGGCCTCGGGATCCGCGGCGTCGGCTACGGCGGTGGAGGTGTCGGTTACGGGTCGATCGGGATGGGTTCGATCGGCACCATCGGACGCGGCTCCGGGTCCGGCTACGGTCGGGGCTCCGGCGCTGCCTGGGGCGACGAGAGTCCCGCGCGGGTGCGCTCGTCCTTCCCCGAGACCATGCTCTGGCGCCCGGAGGTGATCACCGACGCCGCCGGCGAGGCGGTGATCGACGTGACCATGGCCGACTCGATCACCACCTGGCTGCTCACCGCCGAAGCGATCGCCGCCGACGGTCGGATCGGCACCACGCAGGCCGAGGTGAAGGTCTTCCAGGACTTCTTCGTCGACCTCGATCTCCCGCCGGTGATGACCCAGCACGACGAGCTGGCGGTCCCGGTGGCGGTCTACAACTACCTCCCGACCCCCGAGCGGATCACCCTCACCCTCGAGGATGGCCCCTGGTTTCGCCGCCTCGGCGAGGCCACCGCCACGCCCACCCAGTCCATCGACCTCGCGCCCGGGCAGGTCGGCGTAGTCCACTTCCGCATCGCCGCCCTCGGGGTCGGCCGGAAGAAGCTGACCGTCCACGCCCGCGGCCGCTCCGCGAAGGATGCTACCTCGCGCAGCGTGGAGGTGTTCCCCGACGGCGTGGCGGGCGAGGTGTCGTTCCAGGATCGCCTCGCGCCCGGCTCCGCGCGCCACCGCCTCGAGATCCCCGCCAACGCGATCGCCGACGCCTCGATGGCGCAGCTGAAGGTCTACCCCGGGATGGCCACCCACGTCATCGAGGGGCTCGACTCGATGCTCCACATGCCGGGCGGCTGCTTCGAGCAGACCTCGTCGACCACCTACCCGAACGCGCTGATCCTCGACTACCTGCGAAGGAGCAAGAAGGCCACCCCCGAGCTGGAGAAGAAGGCCACCGGCTACCTCGCGCTCGGCTACCAGAAGCTGCTCTCGTTCGAGGTCCGCGGCGGCGGCTTCTCCTGGTTCGGACAGGCCCCGGCGAACAAGATCCTCACCGCCTACGGCCTCGAGGAGTTCTCCGACATGGCGCGGGTGCATCCGGTCGATCGCAAGGTGATCGAGCGCACCCGGCTGTGGCTCGAGGCACGGCAGCGCAGCGACGGCAGCTTCGCGCCCGACACCCAGTTCATCAACGAGGGCGCGACCAATCACTTCAACACCGACGTGACGCGGATCACCGCCTACATCGCGCTCGCGCTCAAGCGCGCAGGCGGCACCTCCGCGGTCGCACGCGCCCAGGCCTACGTGCGCCGCCACCTCGATCGCGAGGTCGATGCGTACACCCTCGCCCTCGCCGCGGAGCTGCTCGCCGATTCTCACAACCAAGGCGACGCCGCCCAGCTCGACGTATTGCTCGATCGCCTCTGGAACGAGCGCAAGGACGACGGCAAGACCACCTCCTTCACTGCGCGCTCGAAGACCCCCACCTACGGCGACGGACGCTCCGGCACCGTCGAGACCACCGCTCGCGCCGCCTCCTCGATGCTGGCCGGGGCGCGCCCGCCGAGGGCCCGGGTGGAGCGCGCGATCGGCTACCTCCTCGGGGCGAAGGACTCGTGGGGCTCGTGGCACTCGACGCAGGCCACGATCCGCTCGCTGAAGGCGCTCCTCGACTACCAGGCGCAAAAGCGCGGCGAGGGGCGTGGGAAGGTGACCATCACCGTCGGTGGCGAGCCGGTGGCGACGCTGGCGATCGACGGCGCGAACGACGCGCTTCAGGTGCTCGATCTCGGAAAGATCGCAGCCCATGGCGGCGCGCACGACGTGGCGCTGCGCTACGACGGTACCGGGGAGATCGCCTACCAGCTCACTGCGCGTTACTACCAGCCTCGCCTCGCCCCCGCTGCCGCTCCCGGGCTGACCGCCGAGCTCGCCGTGGAGACCCGGCTGGAACACGCCGAGCTCGCGGTGGGCGGGCGGATCACCGAGGAGGTGCGCGTCACCTCGCGCGAGGCAGTCGACATGCCGATCGTCACCGCCGGCTTGCCTCCCGGCTTCGACGTCGACGGGGACGCCCTCGATGCCCTGGTCAAGTCGCGGGTGGTGGAGAAGGTCCAGCGCACCCCGCGCGAGGTGATCTTCTACCTGCGCGCGCTCGAGGCCGGGCGCCCGCTCACCCTCCCGCTCCACCTCACGGCACGCTTTCCGGCCCGCGTCCTGGTGCCGCCACCGACGGTGTACGAGTACTACCGCCCGGAGCGCAAGGCAGCCGGCGAGCCGGTGCTGGTGACCGTCAAGGGCTAGAACTCCTTGACGGGCCGCCGCTTCTCCGACACGGAAGCGGAATGCCTTTTTCCGCATTCCTCGCTCCCACCCTCGGAGGCGTCCTGATCGGCCTCGCGGTGGCGGGCCTCCTCCTCTTCACCGGAAAGCTCGCCGGAATCAGCGGCGTCGTCGGTGGGCTCGCGCAGGCGGAGAAGGGCGATCGGGCATGGCGCCTGCTCTTCATCTTCGGGATGGTCGGCGGCGGCGCGCTGCTCCTGTGCGTTCATCCGGAGGCGTTCGGCAGCACCACCGGTCGCACCGCCGGGACGCTCGCCGTGGCCGGGCTGCTCGTTGGTGTCGGGACGCGCGCCAGCGGCGGCTGCACCAGCGGTCACGGCGTCTGCGGCCTCTCGCTCCTCTCGCCGCGCTCCCTGGTGGCGACGCTCACCTTCATCGCAACCGGCGCAGCGACGGTGGCGGCGGTCCGCCTCCTCGGGAGCGCGTCGTGAAGGTGCTGCTGGTGGCGGTGCTCGCCGGGGTGCTCTTCTCGATCGGGCTCGGCGTCGCCGGGATGACCCACCCGGACAAGGTGATCGGCTTCCTCGACTTCGCCCGCTGGGACCCCAGCCTGATGTTCGTGATGGGCGGCGTGGTGCTCGTCGACGGGGTGCTGTTCCGCCTCATCCTGCGCCGGCCGTCGCCGCTGTGGGCGCCGGCGTTCACCCTCCCGGGCGCGACCGGGATCGATGCCCGCCTGATCGCCCGCGCGATGCTGTTCGGGGTCGGCTGGGGGATCTCCGGCTTCTGCCCCGGGCCGGCGATCACCTCGGCGGTGATCCCCACCCGCGAGACGATCGCCTTCGTCGGTGCGATGTTCTCCGGAATGGCGATCCACGACGGTGGGCGCGCGCTGTGGCGACGATCCGTCGCCGGCATTCCGGAGCCGCTCCCGCCCGAGGCGTGCGGCTGATCGAAATCAGAATCCGACCGAGGTCTGGACCTGCACCACGTGGCCGGTCAGCTCGCACGGGCCGCCGGCGACGCAACCCGGGGCGAACGAGGTGGTGCGGTGGTGGTAGTCCCAGGTCGCCTGGAGCTTCAGATCGTGGCTGCGGTAGAAGGCCATCAGCGAGCCGCCGAACTGCCACGCCGAGGTGGGCACGAAGGTGTCGAGGAGCGAGGCGTTCTGCGAGGGCGGGGGCGCGAACGGCCCGGGCGGCGTCGCGCCCGCGGCGACCTGCGTGCCGAGGGTGTGCGGCTCGGCGAACGCGACGTGCGCCTCGGCGAGGAGGTAGCGTTCGACGATCAGGCCCTGGAGCTGTGCCGAGAAGCCCTGGTAGCGCCGCTCACGCGTCGGTGCGAGCGGCCCGTAGGTCTCGCGCCGCCAGAAGTATTCCGCCTGGACCGAAACGCGCCACCACGCCGCCGCCAGCTCCCCGTTCGCCGAGAGCACCGAGACGTTATCGATCCGGCCGTTCATGTCGCGGTCCGCGTTGACCGGATCGTTCGTCGGGACGAGGTCGTAGAGAACTGCGCCGGCGACGGTGATCCCGGGAGCATCGAAGGGCGGGACCTGACCGAGCGGCGAGAGGGTGAGGCGGGCGACGTAGCGGAGATCGAGGTTGTCGTTGCGGGCCCCCGGCGCACCGGCGTTGACCCCGTCGGTGAGGGACATCTGAAGGAGGATCCGGTCACTCCATGGCTGGAGCACCACCAGCGCGCCGAGGTCCCGGTCGACGGTGAAGGCGAGCGTGGCCAGGTTGCGCTCCGCCGCCGTGAAGCTTCCTTCGCTCGTGTGACCGCCCGCTCGCTGTCGCCCGAACGGCACCGCGAGCTGCCCGGCGCGCAGCGCCAGCCACGGCAGCGGGCGGACCTCGATGAACGCGTCGCGGAGCGGCCCGCCGCGCACCGCGAACGGGGCCGTCGGCGCGTGCAGACTTCCCAGGTCCACCACCAGCGTCGCCCCCACCCACGGCGCCACCTCACCGACGAGCGCAAGCTGCGCGTGGTGCAGGTCGAACCCGGCGTGCCCGGCCGGAATCCCCGGCGGCTGGCCGGTGGTCCGAACGCTCTCGCTCGCGCCGACGAAGCGGGCCTGAAGGAGCCCATTCAGCCGCAGGCGCACGCCGCCCGCCTGGATCACGATGCCGCGGTCGTAGACCACGCCGCGTGACTCCTCCTTCTCCGGCGGCGGCCCCTCCGCGTTGGCGCCGGTCGACGCCGCGAGGATCAGCCAGCAGCAAAATGTCCGCATCTGTCGCGACCTTAGGGCCCGCGAAGGGACAACTCGATCGATGATCGCGGCCGAGGCGCCCGGATGGCGAGGCGCGACGACGGAGAATACTCTCTGTATTTGACGGAGGAGCAACGAAGCCTGCCGGGATGGATCGGCCGCGAGGGCGACTGAGTTGTCCATTCGCGGGCCCTTAGTACAGCCTACCGAGGCCGGGCGCGAATTGGAAACAAGTTGGGGCGCGCCCGCCGCGGCCGGGTATGCTTTTTCTCCGCTCCGGGGAGCCCCATGAAGAAGCGCACGCTACCGAAGTTCTCCCGCAAGGTGTTCCGCCGCCGCCCGCGCAAGGCCCGCAAGCGCAAGCGCGCCCGCGGCAAGACGCGCCGCGCGCGGAAGTCGTAAGCCCTACTTCTTCGCCCGCTCCGACACCAGCAGCCTCACCAGCACGTCGATCTCCGACGGCGCGAGCCGGTCGCCGAACTTCGGCATGGCGTTCTGCTTGCCAAAGAAGCGCCCTTCCGATGGATCGCGCAGGAAGGCGCGCAGCCAGTCCGCGCTGGCGCGTCCGCCCATGTTCGGCCCCTGATTGGCGCCCGTCCCGTCGCTGTCGTGGCAGCTGTCGCAGTCCATCGCGCCGAACAGCTCCTCCCCGCGCGCGCGGAGCGCCTCGTCGACACCTTGCGGGCCGCCCTGGGCAAACACGAACTCCACCAGCGCGCGCACCTGCGCCTCGCCGCCCTTCACTGGCTTCATGTCGTGGATCTTCGTCTTGCCGTAGTAGTTCGGGTGATCGGGATCCCGCAGCATCCCGGCGATCCAGGCGCGCGAAGACCAGCCATCCAGCGACGGCGCGCGGTTCTCGCCCGCGCCCTGGTAGAGGTGGCAGCCGAGGCAGCGCTCCCCGAGCAGCTTGCGCGCCTTGAAATCGGGATCGTTCTCCCACACCGCGAGGCCGCCGGCCGGCAGGACACCCTCGCGCGCCAGCTCGCGTGCCCGCGCCGCGTCGCGATCCGCCCGCTCCCGCTGCGCCCGGTAGCCCTCCGAGTGCGCGTCGTCCTGCCGCGCCTCCAGCCCGAGGCCGATCGCGCCGGCGAAGATCAGCCCCACCGCGGCGAGGTAGCGCTTGCGCTTCGACGGCGAGCGATCGGGGCCCCGGTCGAGGAAGGGCAGGGCGAGCAGGGTGCCGAAGAGAATCAGCGGGGCACCCATGGCAGCCGGGATCTCCGCGGCTCCAGGGAAATGCTTCAGAAGCTGGAAAAGCGGCAGAAAATACCATTCCGGGCGCGCGTCGTAGCTGGAGGTCGGGTCGGCGGGGGCCTCCAGATCGGCGCCGTGGCTGCGGAACACCCACCAGGCCATCAGCCCGAACAGCGCCGCCATCGCCGCGAGGTCCCTGAGCAGCTGATCGGGCCAGAAGGGCACCGTTCGCTTCGCCAGCTCCTCGTCGCTGCCGCGCCACGACGGCGTCACCCCGTGCTTGCGGAACAGCGCGATGTGGAGGGTGGTCAGGAGCACCATCGCCGCCGGCAGCACGAAGACGTGCAGGGCGTAGAAGCGGGTCAGCGTCAGGTTTCCGTACGACTCGCCGCCCAGCACCAGCTTCAAGATGCCGCGCCCGACGAGCGGCGTGGCACCGAGGAGGCTGGTGGCCACCTGGGTCGCCCAGTAGCCCTTCTGGTCCCACGGCAGCAGGTAGCCGGTGAGCGCGAAGGCGAAGATCAGCCCGAGCATCATCACCCCGAGGATCCAGTTCACCTCGCGCGGCCGCTTGTAGGCGCCGAACAGCGCCACCTGGAGGAGGTGGATCACCGCCAGGATGACCATCGCGCTCGCGCCGGCGGAGTGCAGCCCGCGCACGAACCAGCCGAGGGTCATCTGATCGTTCATGTAGGCCACCGAGGCCCAGGCGGTGGTCACCGACGGCGAATAGCTGCTCGCCATCACCACGCCGGTCACCATCTGCACGATCAGCGCAAACACCAGGCACGAGCCCCACACGTACGACCAGCGCGCCCCGCCGCGCACCGGCTCGTCGAGGGCCGCGCGCATCACCCCGCGAAAGCCGGTCCGCTCGTCGAGCCAGTCGCCGACGCGCTTGAACCGCGCGAACCGGGAGGCCAACTACGCCGGCTCCTTGTCGGACTTCGCCTGGCGGAAGCGCTGGAAGCGCACCAGCACCTTGCCGTCCTTGACCTCGGTCTCGAGGCTATCCATCGCCCGCGGGGACGGTCCGCCGGTGCACTTGCCGGCGAGATCGAACGCGCTGCCGTGGCAGGGGCAGCCGAACGCCTTCTTCTGGGGCTCCCAGTCGACGAAGCAGCCGGCGTGCGGGCAGGTGGTGGAGAGCGCCGAGACCGTCTCGCCGCGCCGGATCAGCCACACCGCACCGAGCGGCACCTTCTCGAAGCGCGACCAGGCGTCCCGCACCACCTCCGCGATCACCGTCGCCCGGGTCGGCACCCCGTCGGTGAGCCGCGCGAGGTCGGCCACCGGCAGCGGCTCCTCGCCCCCCGACTGTACGCGCCTGCGCAGCGGGCTCGAGAGGAGGCCGAGCACCGGCGCCGCGATCACCGCGCCGAGCGCCGCCATCAGCCCGCCGCTGAGCACCTTGAACAGCGAGCGCCGCTCCATGGCCTACTTCTTCCGCCGCTTCTTCTTCGGTGCCGCGACCTCGGCAGCGACGGGAGCGGCCTCCCAGTAGCGCAGCGATCCCGGGTGCGCCTTCTGCCACTTCCAGAGCCAGATGTAGAGCGCTCCGGCGAGGACGAAGGTGACGATCCCGATGAACTGCGACGTGGAGAGCGACCCGATGTTGCCGCGCTGCTCGTCGGCGCGCAGCGTCTCGAGGTAGAAGCGCAGCACCGCGTAGCCCATCGTGAACGAGACGAACATCTGCCCCGAGAAGGTCCGGTAGCGACGGACCAGCATGGTCAGCCCGAACAGCGTCAGCCCGACGAACATCTCGTAGATCTGCGTCGGGTGGACCGGCAGCGAATGGGTCGCGGTGTTATCGATCAGGTGCTGCTTGAGCTGCTCCGCCCACGCCGGCGAGTCCTTCGGGAACTGCACCGCCCAGGCGAGCCCCGGCGCGGGCTGGCCGAAGTCGCAGCCGAACATGAAGCAGCCGATGCGGGTCAAAGCGAGGCCGGTGCCGAGCGACGGCACCACGCAATCGGCCCACGCCAGCAGCTTGATCTTCTTCACGAGGCAATAGATCACGCCGGTGAGGAAGCCGCCCAGGAAGCCGCCGTAGGCCACCAGGCCGCCCTGCCAGACCTTGAAGAGGTCGAAGAAGCTGTCGAAGCGATCGAGGTTGGTGAAGACATAGAGCAGGCGCGCGCCGGCGACCGAGCAGATCGCGGTGAGCACGTAGAGCGAGCCCATCTTCTCGCGGTCCATCTTGTCGCGCTCGCACAGGCCGAGGACGATGTACCAGCCGACGATCAGCGAGAGACCGAGCATCACCCCGTAGCTGTAGATCGGGATGTGGAAGGGCAGGTAGATCAGCACCGGGCGCATGGTGGGCGAAGTATTCCGACGCGCGCCGTGCGAGTCAAGCCGGCTACATCGTCGGGGGTGGCGTGCAGAGCAGGGCGCGCGCGGTCTGCAGCGGCGCACAGCGATCCAGCGTCGAGAAGATCGGACCGTTGAGGCCGCTGCCGATGATGCACGCGCCGCTCGGGTTGCACCCCATCGGACAGAAGCGGTTCTCGACGATCGGTTTGCCCTTCCCGTCGCTGCCGCTGACCACGCACGGCTGCATGCAGGAGGCGCTCCGGCACTGTCCGCGATTGTCGCAGTGCTCGAACTCATCGAGTGGCGGCAGGCAGGTGGAGCGGCAGGTGAGGCCGGCGACGCACGAGGCAGCGCTGCAGCCCTCGCCGGATTTCGCGGCCGGCGCGCACGTCCCACCGATCGCGCCCGTCGGCGCGCAGTAGCCTGCGCAGTCGAGGTTGTTGACGCACGCCGCGCCGGTCCCGGCGGTTCCGGTGAGCACCTTCGAGCACTCCGGGGCGGCCAGCGAGACGTCGACGTGCCCGTCGCAGGCGGCCCAGGCGGCGCGCGTCAGGTCGAGGCAGCGCTTCGCGGCCGACGAGTCGAACTTGATCGCGCCCTTCGAGATGCCGGTCGCGATGCTCCCGCTGATCCGGGCGTCGAGGGCGAGGGCGCACGCGGCGGCGTCGCTCTTCTTCGGATCACGGGCGGCGGCCTGCTCGGCGGTGCAGCACCGGAAGACGGCTTCGCAGGTGATCTGGTTCAGCGACGAGGTGAACTCGCGGGAGGGATCGCCGCAGCCGGCACCGGCGCACGCGAGGGAGGCGAGCGACGCGAGGAGAAGGGTTCTAACCGTACGACTTCTCGATCCGCTCCTGGTCCTCCTTGCAGCGGATGCAGAGCGTCGTCTCGGGGCGCGCCTCGAGACGCTTGGCCGAGATCGGCTCCTCACACTCCTCGCAGATGCCGAACGTGCCCTCGTCGAGCTTGGCGAGGGCGTGATCGATCTTTTTGAGGAAGGTCTTCTCGCGGCCGCGCAGCCGGAAGGTGAACGACTGGAGGTACTCGGAGGAGGCGAGGTCCATCTCGTCGGGCATGTCGTCCGCGTCGAGCGCCATGTCCTCGTTCAGGGTGCGCTTGGCATTCTTCAGGATCTCCTCTTTCTTCTCTTCGAGGATTCCCCGAAAACGCTTCAAGTCCTTCTTCCTCAGTGCTCCTGCGGTCTGCATTCTCAGACCCCTCCGCCCTGGCGCGGTCGCAAAAAAAGTGTAGTAAGGAACCGGCAGCTTACCGGAAAGCGGGGGAAGGGTCAACACGGGTCGGTAACCCATTGGTAACCCACAGGTAACGGCGTGGTAACGGCGTGGTAACGGCGCGAAATGCTAGCGGAAGATGCCGCGCATATTGAAGTCGACCAGCTCGCGGCCGAGGCGCGGGAGGTCGACCCGCTCGTGGCCGATCACGAACACCCGGTCGCAGACCTCCTTGATGCTGCCGAGGACGCACCACGAGACGAGGTGGGGGTCGCACTCGCGCACCAGACCCATCGCGATGCCGGTGCGGAGCGCCCGCTCGATCAGGCCGGCGACGCGGCCGTAGAAGTCGGCCAGCTTCTTGTCGAAGTCCTCGTCGAGACCGACCGCCTCGCGGATCAGGATGCGCGCCATCGGGCGCTCGGCCTCGAGGATCTCGAAGATCCGCGCCACGCCCTCGTGCATCTGGACGATCGGGGGCGAAGCGCCGGCAGAGGTGTCGATGCGGCGGACGGTGGTGGAGACGGTTGTGAAGAAGCCCTCGAGGAGTTCGCCGAAGATGGCGCGCTTGGACTCGAAGTAGAGGTAGAAGGTGCCGCGCGCGATGTCGGCGGCGGCGATGATGTCGTGGACGCTGGTGGCGTGGTAGCCCTTCTCGGCGAACAGGCGGCGCGCGGCGTCCAGCACCTGGGCGCGGCGCTCCTCGCGCAGCCTCTGGGCGCGGGCGACTCGTCCATCCAGCTTCGCGTGGGCCCTCGCGGTCGCAGATGCCATCGATTGCGCGGAATCATACCATACGGCGCTATGCCGGCCGGGTCGCCTCCGCGAGCACATCGACCAGATCGCGGGCGGTCACGCCGTCCCGGGTGAGACGGCGCTTGCAGGTCGCGCAGGCGGTGATCACCTCGGTCGCGCCGGCCTCGTGGACCTCCTCGAGACGCCGCGCCGTGATCGCGTCGGCGGTGGCCGGCATGGTCAGTGGCAGCACGCCGCCGCCGCCGGAGCACTCGCTCTCGCCGCGGGTGCGGGAGAACTCGCGGACCCCGCCCGGGAAGGCGCGTTCCAGCAGGCGCCGCGGCGCGTCGTAGATGCCTAGCTGACGGCCGAGGTAGCAGGGGTCGTGGTAGAAGGCCGCCGCGGCCGGGCGGGCAGCCGCAGCGACGGGGAGTCGCTCGATGAACTGGGCCAGGAACTCGCTGGTGTGGAGCACCTCGGGGCGGAGCGGAACGCCGTGGGCAGGGTACTCCACGCGCATCGCCCAGACGCACGCTGGGCAGGGGACCACGACCCGCGAGTAGCCCTGAAGCTGGCGGGCGAGCGCCTCGGCGTGCAGGCGGAAGGCGTCGGGGAAGCCGCCCGCGAGCAGCGGATAGCCCCCGCACCCGAGGCTGACATCGGCCACGCCGACGTACTCGGCGCCGATGCGGTCGCACACCGTGAGGGTGGTGGCGGTGGCTTCCGGATCGTCGCACCCGGGCAGGAGCGCGACCTCGGCGGAGGGCTGAAAGCGGTGCGGCGGGACGACCTCGCGGGCGGCGCGGGCGGAGGCCTCGGCGTGGGCGCGCACCCGATCGGGCAGGCCGGCGAGGGCGGGGTGCCCGTGGCCCGTGCGCTCGGCGTCGGCGCGGCCGGTGAAGAGGTGGCGTCCGGGGGTGACGCCGTGGAGGCACACCTCGCTGCACGCGCCGCAGCCGGTGCAGGCGTAGAGGGACGCGGTGGACTCGACGTCGGACTCGAGCTTGCCGAGGCGGGCGAGACGCATCGTGGCCATCTTCGCGCCCGGGATCACCGTCTCGCGGGCCTCGGCGTTCGAGACCGGGCAGGTATGGCGGCACAGTTTGGGACAGTAGGTGCAGAGGGTGAGCGAGGCGTCGAGATCGGGCATCATCGGGTCCTCGGCTCCGGGAGGGAGCCGCCTTCGTCGAGGGCGTGGGCGAGCGCTGCCCGCCAGATCGCGAGCGGATCGGGGCGCGGCGTGATCGGCGCGTCCGAGGAGAGCGCGCCGCCCGCTGGTGTGAGGGCGGAGAGCTCGGCGCGAGGTCCGGCAGCGGCAAAGGCCGCGGCCAGATCGCACCATGGGATGAACGTGGCGTGGCGACGGTGGGGACGGGAAGTTAGCCTCGGCTCCCGCCGAGACAACTCCGCTGACGCGGTAAGGGAAGTCAGCCACGCCTCGATCAGCGGGGACGAAACGGGGCGGCCCCCGGCGCTCGCGGCCTGCTCGACGGCGAGAGCCTCCTCGGCCGCCACCGGATCGGCCATCCCGTCGAGGCGAAGGGCCAGCACCGTCTCGCGGTCGGCCAGCGCGCCGCCGCCGATCTCCCCCGCGGCGAGCGCACCGTCGGCGATCGACAGATCGGCCGGCCGGATCCCGCGATCGAGCAGCGCGCACGCCACCGCGATCGCCGCCTTTCCCTCGCCGAACGCCGCGCCGACGAAGCGGGTCACCGGGGGACGGCGCAGGACGCGTAGCCAGGCGCCGGTGATGGCCCCGGTGGTGCCGCGGGCGCCGAGGAGGGCGTGGGAGAGGTCGGGCCCGGTGGCGCGCCGTGGGGCCATCCGGGTGTGCAGCGCCGTCCCGTCGAGGAGCACGCCGTCGATGGCCGCGCAGGCCTCCAGGAAGCGCCCGCGCGGGCAGGCCTCCTCGGGACGCGGGGCCGCGAGCGCCGCGCCGACCCGGCGATCCAGGCTTCGTCGCGCCGCCGCGCCGAGGGTCAGCGCGCGCGCACCGAGGCGCTCCTCGAGCGCGCCGAGGGTGATGCCGGCCTGGACATGGACGAGCAGCGAGGTCTCGTCGAGGTGCAGCATCTGGGTCATCCGCCCGAAGTCGCACGAGACGCTCGCCCCATCGGTGGAGAGCGCGCCGCCGAAGCGGATCGGGAGCCGCGCGGCGCGCGCAAGGCGCACGGCCTCGATCACCTCGCCGGCGGCGCCAGGAACGACTGTCAGCCGCTCGCCAGCGACGGTGACATGATCGGCGCCGACCGCGCCGGAGAGCGCTGCCGCGTGCCGCCCCATCGCCTGCGTGTCGTGCCCGGTCACAGTCCCATCTTCCCCGGATTGAGGATCCCGTGCGGGTCGAGCACCCGCTTCAGCGCGCGGAAGATCGCCATCGATTCGCCGTGCTCGGCGGGCATGTAGGCCGCCTTCGAGAGCCCGACTCCGTGGTGATGACTGATCGTCGCCCCGACGCTGGTCGAGGCCGCCAGCGCGGTGCGCCAGATGGCGTCGTAGCGCTCCTCGGCGAGCGCCTGGTCGTCGCCCGCGGCGGCGGCGAAGCTGAAATAGATCGAGCAGCCGTCGGCGTAGGCATGGGAGAAGTGGGCCATCACGAAGCACAGCGGCGCCAGCGCCTCGCGCACCGCGCGGTAGAGGTCGAGCAGGCGGTCCCACGACACCGCGACCTCCATCGTGTCGGCGAATGCGCCCGCCTGGAACATCTTGGAGAGCTTGAAGCTGACATCGTAGCGGTGGCGCAGCCAGCGTTCGCCGGGGCCGGGCCCGAGATCCTTCCCGCCGGCGCGCTCGATCTCGCGGAAGGTGGCGCGCGCCTCCGCCTCGGCGAGAGGGCGATCGCCCTCGCAGCCCACGATCAGGAGGCAGCCACCCGAGAGGCGGGGCAGGAGCGCGTCGGCGGCGCGGTTCAGGACGCGCATCCGGCCGACGCTGGCCCCGAGGGCGGCGCCCACCAGACGGCGACGCAGGCCGTCGCGCATCCGCTTCCCCTGCTCGCTGCCGAGGAGGCCAAGCCAGCCCGCGACTGCTCGCTCCTCGGGGTCCTCGGATTCCGCGGCGGCCTTCTCCTCCTTCGCCGCCGACGAGCGCGCCATCAGCGTATCGATCTCGTCATAGAGTCGCACCACCGACGGGCGGAGGCCGCGCTGCATCACCCGGCGGATGGCCTCGCACCCGGCCGCCACCCGCGGCATGGAGAAGCCGCGCAGGATCCGCGCCTCGGGGGCCGGGCGGATCGCCACCACCGCGCGGGTGAAGATCCCGAGCGTCCCTTCGCTGCCGATCAGGAGCTGATCGAAGTCGGCGCCGAGGCCGTGCGAGCCGGTGGTGTCGATCACCTCGCCGGTGCCCGTGACCAGCTCGACCGAGCGCACCATGTCCTCGATCTTGCCGTAGCGCGTCGAGCACTGCCCCGCCGAGCGCGCCGCCAGCCAGCCGCCCAGCGTCGAGCACATGATCGACGACGGAAAGTGGCCGAGGGTGTAGCCGCGCCGTGCCAGCTCGTGCTCGAGGTGCTCGCCGAGGATCCCGGCCTCGAAGGTGGCGGTCAGCGACGCGCGATCGAGGTTCACCAGGCGCCGCATCCGCTTGAGGTCGACCACCATCCCACCCGCCAGTGGCAGCGTCCCACCGCACACCCCCGAGCCGGCGCCGAATGGCACGATCGGCACACGATTCTCGACGGCGAGTCGCACGATCGCCTGCACCTCCGCGGTGCTGGTCGGCCAGACCACCACGTCGGGCGGATGAGCCGGCGCCTGCCCGGTCTTGAGCCCGAGCATGCCGCGCGGCCAGAGGTCGCGGGCGTAGGCCAGGCGATCGGGGGGCGTGGTGGAGACGCGATCGGGAGCGGTCAGGCTGCGCAGGGCCGGGGCGAGCTCGGCACCGCGGGTGGCGCGCATGGCGGCTGACACGCGAGCGACGGTAGCACATCGAGGGACCGGCCGTCGTCGGTGGGGTAGTTCGTGGGTGCTTAACGGAGAAGGGGGTCCCTCCGCTCACGGAGTCGTAGTCGTAGTCGTAGTCGTAGTCGTAGTCGTAGTCGTAGTCGATTCAGGGGCGCTCTCGCGCGGGGGATCACCTCTCCGGCACATGGGCGTGAGCATCTCCACGATGCGGGTCAGCAACTCCATGGCCTGTCGCCGAGTGTCTTCCAAGGCGAGTTGCAGGACCGCAAAGGCATCCACGATCGCCGTGCACTCCATCGCGGAGCCCCGGGCGATGCTGTAGAAGCGGGCGCCATCCGGCGCTCCGAACCGGCCCGCTCCCTCGGCGATGTAGGGGGCATCCTCCTGTGTGGCCAGGGTGGTCGGTTGGCAGGAGGAATTTGTTGCGGGAGGAAGTTCGATTGCCGTCGCTGCGGACGGGACGACTACGACTACGACTACGTGACGAGCAAGAGCCAGCAAGAGGGCCCCTCCGCTGTTAAGCACCCGTAGTTCGTGGTACATTTTCCGGCATGAGCGCGGCGACGCAGGTTCGCATGAGCTATGCGGAGTACCTCGCCTCCGAGGAGAAGAGCGCGGTCAAGCACGCCTACCTGCGCGGCGAGGTGTATGCCATGGCCGGGGGCACGCCGGAGCACGCGCGCCTCGCTGCGGCCACGATCAGCGAGCTGACCAAGGCGCTGGCGGGACGGCCCTGCGTCGTCTTCACCTCCGACCTGCGCGTGCGCATCCT
>SHYY01000010.1 GCA_009692555.1 Myxococcales bacterium | reverse complement strand
GTCACAGGCCATGGAGTTGCTGACCCGCATCGTGGAGATGCTCACGCGCATGTGCCGGAGAGGTGATCCCCCGCGCGCGAGTGCCCCTGAATCGACTACGACTACGACTACGACTACGACTGCGTGAGCGGAGGGACCCCCTTCTCCGTTAAGCACCCGCCGGCGCTCGCTGGCTGGCGCCGTGGCCTCATTCGGGGTAGGTTGCCGCCTTGGGTGAAACGCCGCTGGCCACTGCCGGGAGTGGCCCCGAACGGGTCGTGATGCGCTGGGCGCTCCGGTCGCTGGTTCCGCGCTTCGAGGAGCCGATCACGCGCGAGTTCTACCGCTTCACCGCGCGGATCCGCGCCGGCACCGTCGCGGCTCTCTTGCTCCTGAACCTGGTGGTGGTGCTGTCGCTCGACAGCTTCTCCTTCGACCGGCGAGTGTTCACGATCGCCGAGGTCGCGAATGTGGCGCTGCTCGCCACCGACCTCGCCCTTGCCGTCGTGCTCTGGCGGGGTCGTCTCTCCCTCGCGGCGTTGCGGCGGCTCAACATCGTCTGCCTGGCCCCGGAGGTGGCGTCGCTGCTGCTCAACCTGTGGGTGTTTGGCAGCGTGTCGTCCCACATCCTGATCACCGCCGCGCTCATCGTCCTCCTCTACCGTGTCTGCTTCGACTTCGCGACCGGGCTGACCGCCTTCGGCGCCATGCTGCTCGGATAATGGTGCCTGGCGATCGCCGAAGCTGGGGGCTGGCTGCCGTCGCAGCCGCTGCTGCTCGGAGAGCACGGGGGCTCCTACACCACCCCCGCCCGCCTGCTCAGCGCCATGATCGGGAACACCGTGATGTGGAGCGTGACCTTCCTGCTGGCGAACTGGACGGTGGCCCGCCTCCGCCACAAGGACCTGGCGATCCGCCTGCTCCATGAGTCGCTCGCGGCGGTGGATCCGCTGCGGGTGGGGCGCCACACCGGACGAACCTTGAGCGACTCCTTTGTCGTCGGTGAGGTGATCGGCGCCGGTGGCATGGGCGAGGTCTACCGCGGCCACCATCGCCGGACCCAGCGCCCGCTCGCGATCAAGATGCTCCACCCGCACCTGGTCCGGGACAGCACCGTCCTTTCGCGCTTCCAGCGCGAGGCCGAGATCACCGGGCGCCTCGGCAGCCAGCACATCGTGGCCGTCCTCGATGTCGGTCAGGACGACGGCCAGCCCTTCATGGTCCTCGAGTTCCTGGAGGGCGAGAACCTCTCGGAGCTGGTGTCGCGGCGGGGGCGTCTGCCGGCAGCGGAGGTCGCCGCGCTGATCGACCAGGCCGCCGCCGGGCTCGGGGTGGCCCACCTCGCCGGTGTCGTCCATCGCGACCTCAAGCCCGAGAACCTGTTTCTCTCCCCCTCCCCGTCGGGGGGAACGCTGCTCAAGATTCTCGACTTTGGCCTCTCCAAGATCGTCGGGCAGGCGGCGGAGTTGACCCAGGAAGTGGCCCTGCTCGGCACGCCGTCGTTCATGTCGCCGGAGCAGGCGCGGGGGCTGATGCGGGAGCTCGACGGGCGGACCGACGTGTTCGCGCTCGGTGGCATCACCTATTTTGCCCTGACCGGGCGCGATCCCTTCACCGCCGAGTCGATCCCCGCGCTACTCCTCCAGATCTGCGAGGAGGAGTCTTTACCCGTCGGTGAGCTGGTTCCGGATCTGCCTGCTGGCGTCGGCGACGTCCTCGCCCTCGCAAAGCGGCGAGGGGAGCGCTACGCGACCGCCAACGAGTTCGCAGAAGACCTCCGGGCGGCGATCGAGGGGCGCCTCGATCCGCGGGTCTCGGCGCGCGCGCACGCACGCCACGCCGGGCGGCCTGCCCGGGCCCGGGGAGACGGTGGAATCGGCCTCTGGAAGCCCGGCGTCGCGAGCGCACCGAACAAGATCGGGGAGGTGCCCACTTCGGCAAGGATGGCCGACGCGCAGGTGTCGGGCGTGGGCCCCGCGTGCGCGCCACTTCGCGATCGACGTTCGTTGACGAGGGTAAGGAAAAGCCTTGCCCTCCAGGAAATGATTACGAGCAAGCTGACGAGCAAGGCCCAGACGACCATTCCTCAGCCCGTCCGCGCCGCGCTCCGCCTCAAGGCCGGCGACGAGATCGCCTAGGCCATCGAGGGCGACCGCGCCGTGCTCACGCGGGCCCGCATGACCGCCGTGGAGGATCCGTTCCATACCTTCCTGGAATGGGACAGCGAAGCGGACCGGCGGGCATATGGAAGCCTTTGAAGCCTGGGACGTCGTGAAGGTTCCATTCCCCTGCACCGATCGGCCCGCCCGGCAGCACCGTCCCGCGTTGGTGGTTGCCGCGCTGGAGCAGCACGGCCTTCTGTGGGTCCTGATGATCACCAGCGCCGAGAACCGGGGTTGGCCGGGCGATGTAGCCGTCGCCGACCACGAGCTCGCTGGTCTTCCCGCTCCGTCTCTCGTCCGGACCGCGAAGATCGCGACCGTCGAGGCCCGCGACGCCGAGCGGATCGGCTCCCTCCCCCCGGCCGAGCGCGAGCGCGTCGGCCGCTGGCTGCGCGCCGGCCTTCGGGGCGCCCTGGCAGGGGTGACCGGCAGGCGGCGGTAGACCACGCGCTTGAATGTCGAAGGGCTGGGCGGCAAGCTGGAGGCGACAGCCCTCTTCGACGACGAGCGCGTGGTCCTCGATGTCTGATTCGGAGTCGGGCGGTCGCTGACGGGACCCGACCTCTACGGGACGCAGTTTGTCGGCAGCGTGCCCCATCCCATCGAGGACGAAGCGCACGTCGATCTACGGCGCGCGGGGGTGGGGATGGAGTCGTTGGAGGAATACAGGCAGACGATACGGCGCATGTACGGTGCAGGAAAATAGGCAATTGCGGGTCGGCGCGCGCTGCCCGACCTACGGAAAGATCCCGCGCTCCGCATACGCCCTGGCGATGCGCTCGAGGCCGATGATGTACGCCGCGGTGCGGTAGTCGACCTTTCGCTCGTCGGCGAGGTCGCGCACCATGCCGTAGGTGCGCTTCATGCGCTTCTCCAGGCGCACCTCGACCTCCTCGAGGTCCCAGCGCTCGGAGCGCTTGTTCTGCAGCCACTCGTAGTACGAGACCGCGACGCCACCGGAGTTGACCAGGATGTCGGGGAGGATATCGATCCCGCGCTCGGCGAGGATGGCCTCCGCCTCGGGGTAGGTCGGGCCGTTGGCGCCCTCGACCACCACCTTGCACTTGAGCGCGCGCGCCTCGTCGACGCCGACCTCCAGCTCGAGCGCGGCGGGAATGAAGATGTCGCACTCGAGCCCGAAGAACTCCTCGCGGGTGATCTTGCGCGCGCCGCGGTAGCCCTCGACGGAGCCGGTGTGCGTGACGTGCTCGGAGAGCTTGTGCGGATTCATTCCCTCGGGATTGGCGAGGTAGCCCTTGTAGTCGCCGACACCGACGAGGGTGGCGCCCATCTTGGCGAGGATCTTGGCGGCCCACGAGCCGACGTTGCCGAAGCCCTGCACGGTGAACGTCGAGCCGTTGAGGTTGAACTTGCGATCGGTGGCCCACTCGGTGACGCAGTGGACGAGGCCCTGTCCGGTGGCGGTCTCGCGGCCGTAGGAGCCGCCGCAGGTGATGGTCTTGCCGGTGACCACGCGGCGCACGGCGTTCTTCTCGGAGAAGCCGACGACGTTCATGTAGGTGTCCATGATCCACACCATGGTCTGCGCGTTGGTGCCGACGTCGGGGGCGGGGACGTCGAACTCGGGGCCGATGTTGCTGCCGAGGGCGTGGGTGTAGCGTCGGGTGATGCGCTCGAGCTCGCCCTTCGAGTGCATGCGCGGGTTGAACTTGATGCCGCCCTTGCCGCCGCCGAAGGGGATGTCGTGGAGGGCGGACTTCCAGGTCATCGCCGCGGCGAGGCCCTTCAGCTCGTCGAGGGTGACGTCCTCGTGGTAGCGGATGCCGCCCTTGTAGGGGCCGAGGATGTTGTTGTGCTGGACGCGGTAGCCCTTGAAGAGGAGGTACCGCCCGTCGTCCATCCGCACCGGGAAGTTGACGATGATCTCGTTCTTCGGCTGCGAGAGAATGGTGTAGACGTCGCTGGGCAGGTTCATCGCCTTGGCGGCCTTGTCGAGCTGGGCCGCGCCGACGGAGTAGAGGTTGCCGGAGAGGCGGGTCCGGGTGTCGACCGCGACCGGCAGACCGGCGATGGCGGGGATGGTGGCCGTCGGGATGGGAGCGCTTTCCTGGGGTGCCATGAGGGCCTTTCTGCGACGCGCAGCGTCGGTGCGAGCGGGACGTCCTGCGACGGGGAGACTACTATAAAGAGGCCTCCTTGCGATTGCAAAGACGCGCCGGTTTCGTAGGATCGCGGCCGTGCAGGACGACAGCCGCGAGGCGCAGATCAAGGCACGCGCCGGCGAGGACGGGCCGGTGCGGCGGCGGATCCTGGCGATCACGGACCAGGCCGCGGGCGACTGGGGCCGCGCTCCCGACGCGGTGGCACGCGGGCTGCGGGAGGCGCGCGATCTCTCGTCGGCGGAGCGGCGCTTCGTCGGCGACGCGGTCCACGAGCTCATCCGCCACCGTCGTCGGCTCGCCCACCAGGCCGGCAGCGACGCCCCGGCCGCGCTCTACGAGGCGTGGCTTTGCGGTGCGATCCTCGACGGTGCTGCTGTGACCGACGACCCGTGCGCGCGCATCGCCCTCGTCCACTCCTACCCCGACTGGATGGTGGAGCGCTTCATCACCGCGTTCGGCGCCGAGGCGGCCGATCGGCTGTGCGCGGCGATGAACCGGCGCGCGCCCCTCACCGTGCGCGCCAACCGGCTGAAGAGCGATCGCGATGGGCTCGCCGCGCGGCTCGCCAGCGACGGGATCGAGTCCAGCCCGACCCGCCTCGCCCGCGATGGCCTGACGCTCCACACCCGCCAGAACGTCTACGAGATGAGCGCCTTCCGCGACGGCTGGATGGAGCTGCAGGACGAGGGGAGCCAGCTGTGCGCCGAGCTGGTGGCGCCGCCGCCGCGGGGGACGGTGGTGGACGCCTGCGCCGGCGCGGGCGGCAAGACCCTCGCGATCGGGGCGCTGCTCCAGAACCGCGGTCGGATCGCCGCCTGCGACATCAGCGATCGCAAGCTCGAGGAGCTGCGCCGCCGCGCCCGCCGCGCCGGACTGACCAACCTCCAGGCCGCGCTGATCCCCGCCGGCACCTCCCCCGCGCCGTCGCTGGCGCCGGCCGATCGCGTGCTGGTCGACGCGCCCTGCTCCGGCCTTGGCGTGATCCGGCGCCATCCCGAGACGAAGTGGCGTGTCGGTCCGGGCGAGGTGGCGCGGCTGGCGCGGCGGCAGCGGGCGATCCTGGAGGCCTACCTGCCGCTGGTGAAGCCCGGTGGCCGCCTGATCTACGCCACCTGCTCGCTCTCTCCCGAGGAGAACGACGGCGTGATCGACGGCCTGCTCGCCGATCACCCCGAGCTCGCTCCGGTGTCCGCGAAGGAGGTGCTCGGCAAGGAGCGCGCGCTCGCCATCGGCGACGGCGAGCGCCTCCGGGTGCGCCCCGATCTCCACGACACCGACGGCTTCTTCGCGGCGATCGTCCGCCGTCGCGCGTGAGCGGGTTCGAGATCGGAGCGGATCGGATCGGAGGGGTGCGGTTCCGTTCCCGTTCCCGTTCCCGCTCTTTCCCGTTCCCCTCGGCTCCCGCCGAGACAACTCCGCTGACGCGGCAAAGGAAGTTAGCGTTTCCGTTTCCGTTTCCGCGCTACCCGCCGGGTCGGGCTGCGAGGCGGGCACGCCTTCGCGCGTCGGCCTGCGCCTGCCGCCGCCGCTCCTCCTCCGTCGCCACCGTCAGCGGCGCCATCTCGCGCGGGCGCCCGTCCTCGTCGACGGCGACGAAGGTGAGGTAGGCCTTGGTGGTGCGTCGGCGCGCGCGGGTCCGCGGATCTTCGACCTCGACGCGAACGCCGATCTCCATCGAGGTGCGCCCGACCGCGTTGACCTGCGCCTTCATCACCACCAGCGCTCCGAGCTGGATCGGCGCCAGGAAGTGCAGCGCATCGACCGCCGCGGTCACCACTGATCCACCGACGTGACGCACCGCCGACACCGCGGCGATCTCGTCGATCCACTGCATCACGAAACCGCCGAAGATCGTGCCATGGACATTGGTGAGACCCGGGAGGACGAGATGGGTGGTCTCGGCGCGGGAGTCGGCGGCGGGGCGGCCTGGGAGGGTCACCGCCCCAGTATAGCAAGCGGCTCCGGCCCGGAAGAATCGCAGGACGGGGGCCGCTTCATGGGCGAGGTCCGGCGCGCACTCTCGGGCCGCGGCGGGGTGGTGTGACATGGCAAGAATCCTGGTCGTCGAGGACAATCCCTCCAATATGACGCTGGCCAGATTGCTGCTGGAGTCGGCCGGCTACACCGTGCTCGCCGCCACGGACGCGGAGGCCGGGCTGACCATGGCGCGCGCCGAACGGCCCGACCTGATCCTGATGGATATCCAGCTCCCCGGCATGGACGGACTCCAGGCCACCGCGCTCCTCAAGGGGGACGACGCGACACGGGCCATTCCGGTGATCGCCCTCACCGCGCTCGCGATGAAGGGCCACGAGGAGCGCATTCGCGCCGTGGGGTGCGATGGCTACATCGCCAAGCCGCTGCATTGCAAGGACTTTTTGGCGACCATCGCGGCTCAGCTGGGTCGCCCTGAAGCAGAGAAAGTCCCGCTGAATCGTGTTGACGCGCCGGGGCCCGTTCGCAAAACTACGCGAGCGGAGGACATCATGATCAAGCTCGCCCGGAAGGTGTGCGTGCTCGGCGTCGGGATGACGAAGTTCTACAAGCCGGGGCAGAAGGACTACCCGGAGCTGGCCAAGGAGGCGGGCGAGCAGGCGCTCAGCGACGCGGGGATCGACTACGCGAAGATCGAGCAGGCGTTCGTCGGCTACGTCTACGGCGAGTCGACCAGCGGCCAGCGCGCGGTCTACCAGCTCGGCACCACCGGGATCCCGGTGTTCAACGTCAACAACAACTGCTCCACGGGCTCCACCGCGCTGATGCTGGGCGCGCAGGCGATCGGC
Organism: Myxococcales bacterium; assembly: GCA_009692555.1. GTDB lineage: Bacteria > Myxococcota_A > Polyangia > Palsa-1104 > SHYY01 > SHYY01. Next base: position 58,167 of record SHYY01000010.1, on the reverse strand, counting down.
GCGGGGGTGAGCGAGTGCGTGCTCGCGCTCGGCTTCGAGAAGATGGAGAAGGGCTCGCTCGGCGCGAAGTACACCGACCGCACGCTGCCGCTCGACAAGCACTTCCTGCTGATGATGGAGTTGCAGCCGTTCACCCCGGCGCCACCGGCGGCCCAGATGTTCGGCGGGGCGGCGCGCGAGCACATGGAGAAGTACGGGACCACGCGCGAGCAGCTCGCCAAGGTGGCGTCCAAGAACCGCGGCCACGCGGTGCACAACGAGCGCGCGCAGTTCCGCGAGGCCTGCACCGTCGAGCAGATCCTCGCCACGCCGACCATCCACGACCCGCTGACCAAGTTCCAGTGCTGCCCCACCACCGACGGGGCGGCGGCGGCGGTATTGTGTTCGGAGGAGTTCGCGCGCAGCGTCGGGGTGGCGAACCCGGTGACGCTCGAGGCGATCGCGCTGGCCTCCGATCCCGCGACCAGCTTCGAGCCGAGGTCGATGATCAAGATGGTCGGCCAGGACATGGCGCGCCTCGCGGCGCAGCAGGTCTACGAGCGCGCTGGCGTCGGGCCGGAGGAGGTCGACGTCATCGAGCTGCACGATTGCTTCACCTCCAACGAGCTCATCACCTACGAGGCGCTCGGCCTGTGCGGCGAGGGCGAGTCCGGCAAGCTGATCAGCGACGACGCGACCACCTACGGCGGCAAGTGGGTGGTGAACCCGTCGGGCGGGCTGCTCTCGAAGGGCCACCCGCTGGGAGCGACCGGCCTCGCCCAGACCTTCGAGCTGACCGAGCAGCTCCGTGGCCGCTGCGGCGCGCGCCAGGTCGAGAAGGCGCGTGTTGCGTTGCAGCATAACATCGGACTCGGCGGCGCCTGCGTCGTGGCGCTCTACAAGGGGCCGCAGGCGTAGTGTCGGTCGCCGATCTGACGGTCGACCGCCATCACGCCGCGACGCCCGATGGCTGGCAGCTCGAGCTGAAGCGGACGATCGCTCCCGCGCACCACCTTCCGGGATCGCGGCCGGTGGTGATCATCCCCGGGTACGGGATGAACAGCTTCATCTTCGGCTTTCATCCGCGCGGCACGTCGATGGAGCGCTGCCTCGCCGAGGCCGGCTTCGAGGTGTGGTCGGCCAATCTGCGCCGTCAGGGCGGCTCGCGCGCGGCCATTCAGGGGGCTCCCGGCCCGTCGCTGCGCGCGTACGCGGAGACCGATCTGCCGGCGATCGTCGAGGCGGTGCTGGCGGCCTCGCAGCGCGGCGCGGGGGAGGTCGATCTGATCGGCGCCAGCCTCGGCGGCTCGATCGCCTACGCCTACCTCGCGCTCGATCGCGCGCCGCGCGTGCACAGCCTGATCGCGATCGGCTCGCCGCTGCGCTGGACCGAGGTGCACCCGGTGCTGAAGCTGGCCTTCTCGTCGCCGCGCCTCGCCGGGGCGCTCTCCTTCGGGGGCACCCGCGCGCTGGCTCGCCGGGGCCTCGGCCTGCTCTCCCGCGCGCCCAGGCTGCTGTCGATCTACATGAACGCCGGCCACGTCGATCTCTCCGCCGCAGCCACGATGGTCGAGACCGTCGAGGATCCGATCCCGCGGGTGAACAAGGACATCGCCCACTGGATCAAGGCGCGCGACATGGTGCTCGGCGGCGTCAATGTGACCGAGGCGCTCCGCCGCGTGAGGCTGCCGCTCCTGGTGGTGGTCTCCAATCGCGACGGCATCGTCCCGGAGAGCGCCAACCTCTCGGTGCAGGCGGCGTGGGGTGGCCAGGACATCGAGATCCTGCGGGTGGGCGACGACGACGACTGGTACGCGCACGCCGACCTCTTCATCGGCCACGACGCGCCGGCGGACGTCTTCGCGCCGATCGCCGCCTGGCTCCACGCGCGTCGCTGAGCACACACGCCTACTCGTAGCGCAGCGCCTCCACCGGATCGAGCCGGGCCGCGCGCCACGCCGGGAACAATCCAAAGACGATCCCCGTCGACAGCGACAGCCCGAGGCCGAGCCCGACCGACCACATCTCGACGTGCAGGCTCCACGCCCCGAGCGCGTGGGTGAGCAGGAGCGCGATCGCCCACGACAGGAAGATCCCGCCGAGCACGCCGATCACCCCGCCCGCCAGCGCGATCGTGCCCGCCTCGAGGAGGAACTGGATCAGGATCGCCCCCGGGCTCGCCCCGATCGCCCGCCGCACGCCGATCTCGCGGGTCCGCTCGGTCACCGTCACCAGCATGATGTTCATGATGTTGATCCCGCCGACGAACAGCGAGAGCAGCCCGGTCCCGAGGAGCAGGAGCTTGATGATATCGAGGATCAGCCGCTCCTGATTGGCGTGGCCCTCCTCCCCTTCGACCTTGAAGTTCTCGACGCCGAGGTGGCGACGGAGCAGCGTCGCCTTGACCACCCGCTCGACGAACGAGAGCCGCGCCGCGAGGCCCTTCGCCGATCCGAGGCGCACGAACAGCTTGTTGATCTTGTGCGAAGGCTCGAACAGCGCGTCGAACGTCGTGCGCGGCACCAGCACCTTGCGGTTCCACATCCAGGTCCCGTCGCCGCCACCGCCGAGGGGCGGCTTGTTCTTGAGAACGCCGACGATGGTCCAGGTCTCGTCCTCCATGCGGATCTGCGTCCCCACCGCGTCCACCTTCTCCTCCAGAAGCTCGCGCCACACCTCCACGCCGATCACGCACACCCGCCGCCGTGAATCGAGATCCTCGTCGGTGAGGAAGCGCCCCTTCTCCACCTCCAGGCGGTAGAGCGAGGCCGATCCGGGCGACGCGCTGACCAGCCGCGCGCGCTTCTTCCGGCCCTCGAAGAAGGCCTTCGTTTCGCGATTGGCCTCGCCGGCGACGGGGGATCCCCCGAGCAGCGGCGACTCGCAAAGGGTCTCCACGTCGCTCATCGAGAGCTCCCGCCGCGTCCGCCGGAGCTGGGCCTGCGGCGGCTCGTCGCGCCGAACCTGGATCAGGTCGGCCTCGTTGGCGCGCTGGGAGGTGGCCACCAGCGCCTCCTCGCCGCCCCGGAGCAGTCCGGCGAGGAGCACGATCGACCCCGAGCCGATGACGATCCCGAGCAGGGTGAGCGCGGTGCGCGAGCGGTTGGCGCCGAGGGTGCGGCGGAGCGTGCGCAGGTGATCGATCAGGCGCATCGCTACCTCCGCATCGCCTGGATGGCGTCGAGCCGGCCTGCGCGCCGCGCCGGAAAGTATCCGAAGACCAGGCCGACACCGACGGAGACGCAGAGCGCGGTGATCACCGCGTTCTGCGCGACCACACCCACCCACATCGGCTTGAAGTGCTTCAGGATCGCCCCCGTCGCGAGCGCGGCGAGCACACCTCCGGTCACGCCGATCAGTCCGCCGCTGCCCGCGAGCACCACCGCCTCGCACAGGAACTGCGCCCCGATGTCGCGCGGGTTGGCGCCGAGCGCCTTGCGGATCCCGATCTCGCGCACCCGCTCCGAGACCGACACCAGCATCATGTTCATCACCCCGATGCCACCGACGAGCAGCGCGATCCCGGCGATGAACCCGACGATGACGTTCATGGTGGTGAAGATCTGGTGGAACTTCTCCATCAGGCCGGCGAAGTCGAAGATCTCGAAGTCGTCGACGCCGTGATGCCGCTCCACCAGCAGCGCGTTGATGATCCGCTTCACCGCCACGTTGGAGGAGGCGTCATCGGTCTTGAAGAGGATCTCGGCGCCGAGCGGCGCGCGGGGGTCGATGTCGCCGAGCGTGTCGAGCGGGACCACCACCAGGTCGAGCCAGTCGAAGCCGAAGTTGATCCCCCAGCGGTCCTGATCGGCGAGCTGACCGACCACGTGGCAGCGCAGCCCGTCGACGGACAGCCACTTCCCGACCGCGTCACCGCCCCAGACCTTCTCCGCCAGCTTGTGTCCGACCACGCACACCTTGGCGTGGTGGCGGTTCTCGTCCTCGGTGAAGGCGCGTCCCTTGGCCAGCCGCATCCGGAAGAGATCGAGGAAGCCCCCATCGCTGGCGACCAGATCGGTGCGCGATAGGACGCCCGAATCGCCCACCACGTCGTGGCGCCACAGCGTGGCGAACATCGAGCGCTCGACCACGTGCGGCAGGGCGGTGAAGAGGAGGTCGCGGTCGGCGACGGTCATCCCGCGGGTGTAGCTCGACCGCTTGGCCTCGGCGCGCTCCGGCGACTTGACCTGGATATCGATCAGCCGCGCCCCGCCGAGGTCCTCGAGGCCGCGCGCCAGCGTCGACAGCCCGCTCTCCGCCAGCGACGACATGAGGACGATCGAGAAGGCCCCGAAGGTCACGCTCAGGATGGTGAGCAGCGATCGAAACCGGTGTGCCCAGAGGACGCGCCGCGCGATCCGTATGTACTCGATCCAGATACTTGTCTCCGTTCGTCCTGAGCCTGAGGTTGCCGAAGAGTCGAAGGGCCCCCTACATTTTGTATTCGTTTTCCCACGAGGAGGCGGGCTTGATCAGGATCGGCTCGCCCTCCGTGACGCCGGACAGGATCTCGATCTCGCGGTCGTTGCGCGCCCCCACCTGCACCTCGGCCTTCTCGGTGCGCTGCTGCCCGCCGGTGCCCGGGAGCACCTTGGTCACCGTCGATTTGCCGCCCTCCCTGACCACCGCCTCGATCGGCAGCGAGAGCACCTTCGCTCGCGTCTCGATGTGGATCCGCACGTCGGCGGTCATCCCCGGCTTGATCGCCTCGTCGCCCTTCTTCAGCGTCGCCTCGACGGGAAACACGTCCACGTCCTTGCCCTTCGGGTTCTGCGAGGCGGGCGCGATCTTGGTGATCGTCGCCTCGTACTTCCGCCGCGGCAGCGCATCCAGCGTCAGCGTGACGCTCTGTCCGAGCTTCACCTTCGCCACGTCGATCTGGTTGAGATCGGTCTTCACGATCAGCGTCGAGAGGTCCGCCACCGTCAGCAGGGCCTTGCCCTCGAAGGTGGCCTGCACGCCCGGTGTGACCACCTCGCCCGGCTGGATCCCGCGCTGGATCACCGTCCCGTCGATCGGCGAAGGGATCTGCGTGTAGCGCATCCGATCCTCCGAGGCGCCGAGCGCCACCTTCGACCCGCCGAGCATCACCTCCGCCGATTGCAGGCCGACCGTCCTCACCTTGACCTCGTTCTCCGCCAGCTCGATCTCGATCTGCGCCACGCCCCGGCTCTCCAGGCCGCGCCGCTTCCGCTCGAGGCTCTGCAGCGCGAAGTCGAGCCCGTTCTTGGCCTGCGCCACGTCGGCCTGCGCCCGCGCCACGTCGGACTGCGCGCGGGCCATGTCGCGCCGGAAGTCGGTGGTGTCGAGCCGGAGCAGCACCTGCCCTTTCTTGACCTTCATCCCCTCCTCGACGAGCACGCGCTCCACCTGCCCGGCGACCTTCGACTTCAGCTCGATCTTTTCGCGCGGCTGGACCTTGCCGGTCTCGATCACCGCGATCTCGAGATCGCCCCGCTTGGCCTTCACCACCAGCGTGGAGTCGATCGTCCGTTGCCCGCCGTTGCCGCGCCGGATCAGGGCGAACACCGAGGCCAGCGCCACCAGCGTCACCACCACCCAGGGCCATTTTCTGCGCCGCATGCGCGGAGTCTTCGTGCTCATGGTCTCGCTCCTACGGTGCGGCCGAGCGCCGCGTCGATCTCCAGCCACGCCAGCTGAAGCTGCGCCGTCACGTCGGCGAGCTGCAGCTCGATGTTCGCCAGGTCGTTCTGCGCTTCGAGCATCTCGAGCACCAGCGCGTCGCCGCTGCGATAGCGCCCCTCGAGGATCACCGCGTTGTCGGCCGCCACCACGCGCGCCGCCGCGAGTGGAACGCGCCTTCCGTGGAACCTCGAAAGCCGCGCGTGCGCGAGCCGCACGTCGGCCTCGACGATCCGCCCCTGGCGCCGCTCCTCCTCGGTGAGGCGCCGCTCCTCGAGCTTCGCGTCGCGCGCGTCGGTCCAGGTGTTGAGCGTGTCGAGGAAGTTCATTGACAGCGTTGCCCCGAGGGTGAGGTTGCCGGCGAGGTTGCCGAACGGGTTGGCCGCCGCCGATGCCGAGCGCGCCCCGACGCCGGGCAGATACGGGTTGTTGCCGAACTGGAGCAGCCCGTAGACGCCAACCTGCGGGTAGTAGCCCGATTGTGCGATCCGCACGAGCTGATGCTGCGCCGCGGTCTGGAGCTTCGCCCCCGCCACCTCGGTGCGCCCCGACCGGGCCTGCGCGATCAGCTCCTCCACCGACGGTGGCGCTGCGTCGGGGAAGCTTGGCGCATCGGTCAGGATCACCGCGTCGCCGACCCCCAGCGTGACGCCGAACTGCGCCACCAGCTCGCGCGCCTGGCCCTCGAGATCGGCCAGCGTGGCCTGCTGGAGCACGCGGCGGAGGTGGGCGCGATTGCGATCGATCGGCGGTGCCAGCCCGGCCGAGGCGCGCCCCTCGGCCACCGCCTCGGCCTGCTTCATCCGCTCCAGCGACTGGAGCTGCACCTCGCCGAGGAGCTGGTAGCGCCGCACGCCCCAGTAGGCGCGCGCGACGGCGAGCGCGGTCTCGCGGCGGACCTGGCGAAGCTGCACCACCGCCGACTCCTGCGTGAGCTGGGCGCGCCTCACGTTCGAGGAGATCCGGAAGCCGGTGAAGAGCGGCGCGTTCAGGTTCGCCGAGAGGTTGAAGAGGCCCTGGCCAGCTGACGGGGACTGCTCCGCCGCCGGCGCCGAGGTGCCGCCCATCTTTTCGCAGCTCGCCTTATCGCTGGTGAAGGTGACTCCTGAGGCGGTGCAGACGTTGATCGAAGGTCCGGCGATGTTCTGCTTGTTCCACAGCTCCTGGAGCGAGCCGTCGACCTTGAGACTCACGCGGTCGAGCTGCGCGCGCAGGACGCCGAGCTTGCTGCGGTCCTCGACGATCCGCGCCTCGACCAGCAGCGGCTCCTGCGCCATCGCGAGATCGACCGCGTCGGCGAGCGAGAGGAAGCGCCCCGACTCCCGTCGAGACGCCTCGCCCTCCGGGCGCAAGGAAGGCAGCGGCGCGGCGTGCGCGGAGGGGGCCGCGAGGGCGAGCGCCAGGGCGAGAAGCGCCCTCACTGGGCGACTCCTCCGTCGCTTCCAGGGGGACCGCTGCGAGGCGTCTTCTCGTCGCTGACGATCACCCCGTCCTGGAAGCGGACCACGCGCCCGGCGTAGCTGGCGATGTTCGGATCGTGCGTCACCACCACCACGGTCATCCCCTGCGCGTGCAGATCGCAGAACAGCTCCATCACCTGCTTGGTGGTCGTGGTGTCGAGCGCGCCGGTCGGCTCGTCGGCGAGGAGGATCACCGGCTGGTTGACGATCGCGCGGGCGATCGACACGCGCTGCTGTTGCCCGCCCGAGAGCTGATTCGGCAGGTGCTCGATCCGATCGCCGAGGCCCACCCGCACCAGCGCGTCCTCGGCCCGCTGCCGCCTCTGCGACGAGCGAACCTGGGCGTACACCATCGGCAGCTCGACGTTCGAGAGCGCGCTGTCGCGCGGGAGCAGGTTGAAGGACTGGAAGACAAAGCCGATCTTGCGATTGCGCAGGCGCGACAGCTCGTACTCGTCGAGGTCCTCCACCGGCTCACCGTCGAGGAAGTAGCGTCCGCTGGTGGGTCGGTCGAGCGTGCCGAGGAGGTTCAGCATGGTGGACTTGCCTGATCCCGAGGCGCCCATGATCGCCACCATCTCGCCGGCGCGGATGGTCATCGACACCTCGTGGAGGGCGCGCACCTCGACCTCGCCCATCTCGTAGGTCTTGGAGACGGCTTCCAGGCGGGCGATGGCGCGCGCGTCGACTGGGGGATCGGGCTGCACCGGGGAGGCTCCTCGCGAAGGGGGCCCACCGGGGGCGCTTCCCTCGTCGGAGCGGCGGTGGGCGCGCAGAGGATGACAGAAAGAGTCCGGCCGTCCAAGGTCGGTTCTCATGGGGGCGCGCCGGCCCCAAGCACCCGGTGTGCCACCGTCCATCCCGCGAAATCCCAAGCATTCCAGGCCCCGCCCGCGCGTGTCACCTCTGTGACACACGGTTACACCCCCTCCGGTGATACACCCGCACCGCCTGCAACATGCGCCGGATGGACCTGGGGCATTGCCCCCTGGGCCTGGGCGCGGCGGGCCGCTCGCGGCGGACTCACTCTCCCCCGAGCACGTCCGAGAGCTTCATTGCCACCTTGAAGCGCGCCGGGTTGTCGGCATCTCCCAGTGTCTTGAAGTGGGCTTCGCCATGCCCCTACAAACTCCGCACGTATGGAAGCCCGTGCTGCTGGAGGATGGCGGTGAGGTTGCTCTTGGCGACGTCGTCCGCGAACCCGCTGTCGCGAAAGACGAGCTGGGTCTCACGCCCGCACCGCCTGCTGCGATATAACGGGCCATGCCTTCGCACGCTCCCGTCCGGATCACCGCCCCCGACGGCGCCACCGTCGCCTACCGTCGCCGTGGCGAGGGGCCGGCGATGCTGATCCACAACGGCCTGCTCTCGACCGAGCTGCACTGGCGCTACTGGGTCCAGCACTTCCGCCGGCGCTTCTCGGTCATCACCTGGGACTACCGGGGACACGGCGCATCGCCCCGCCCGGCCGACCTCGCCACCGTCGGGATCACGGGCTACGCGGACGACGCCCACGCGGTGCTCGGCGCGGTGCCCGACCTCGCGCGCCCGGCGATCGTCTGCGGGCTCAGCATGGGCGTGCAGACCGCGCTCGAGCACTACCGACGCCACCCCGGCGACATGCGCGCGCTGGTCCTGATCTGCGGCACCTGGGGCCACCCCCTCGGGCGCGTCTCGTCGTCGGAGAAGCTGCGTCGCGCGCTGATCGCGGCGGTGCGGATGGGGGCGCGCGGCGGGGCGCTCTTCCAGGCCGCGCTGTGGCCCTTCCTGCGCACTCCGCTCGGACGCGAGCTCTCCTACCTCGCCGGTGGCGCGCACCGCCGCGACTGCCCGAAGGACCTCCTCGACGAGCTGTTCGCCCACATCGCGAAGATGGACCCCGGCGTGATGACGGCCGCGGTGTCTTCCTACCTCGACCACACCGCCGAGGAGGTGCTCGAGACTATCCGCGTCCCGACGCTGATCATCGCCGGGGGCAAGGATCAGCTCACGCCGCCGTCGCTGTCCCGGACGATGCAGAGGCGGATCGCCGGCTCGGTGCTGCATGTGATCGAAGGGCACACCCACCTCGCGCAGGTGGAGGTGCCGGAGCGGATCCACGCGGTGGCCGACGAGTTTCTCGCGCGCCTCGGATAGAAGAAGCGGCTCACCGCAGCCGCAGCTCGAGCTCCTCGAGCGACTTGATCCGGTCGCGGATCGCCGCCGCCTTCTCGAACTCCAGGTCCTCGGCCGCGGCGTGCATCTCGCGCTTCAGCGCCGCGATGCGCCCCGGAAGCTCCTTCAGCGATGGCAGATCGTAGTCCGGGCGGTCCTCCGCCGCCATCGCCGCCACCTCCGGAATATCGTGGTAGTCGGCGTTGTCGACGGTCCCGCGCAGATCGGCGTGGATCGCCCGCACGATGGTCTTCGGGGTGATCTTGTGCGCCTTGTTGTAGGCGGCCTGGATCACGCGTCGCGCATCGGTGACATCGATCGCCGCCTTCATCGAGCGGGTGATCCGGTCGCCGTACATGATGACCTTGCCGCGGACGTTGCGGGCGGCGCGGCCACAGGTCTGGATCAGCGAGCGCTCGGCGCGCAGGAAACCCTCCTTGTCGGCGTCGAGGATCGCCACCAGCGACACCTCGGGCAGATCGAGCCCCTCGCGGAGCAGATTGATCCCGACCAGCACATCGAACTCCCCCCGTCGGAGATCGCGCAGGATCTCGATGCGATCGAGGGTGTCGACGTCGGCGTGGAGGTAGCGCACCCGCACCCCCAGCTCGGCGTAGTACTCGGTCAGATCCTCGGCCATTCGCTTGGTCAGCGTCGTCACCAGGACGCGCTCTTTTCGCTCCACCCGGTCGCGGATCTCGCCCAGCAGGTCATCGACCTGATCCTTCACCGGCCGCACCTCGATCTCCGGATCGAGCAATCCGGTCGGCCGGATCACCTGCTCGACGACGACCCCCTGGGCCTTCTGCAATTCGTAATCACCCGGCGTGGCCGAGACGTAGATCGCCTGCCCGACGTGGGCCTCCCACTCCTCGAACTTGAGCGGCCGATTATCGAGCGCCGACGGCAGGCGAAAGCCGTAATTGACCAGCGTCTCCTTGCGGGCGCGGTCACCCTTGTACATCGCCGACACCTGCGGAACGGTCTGGTGCGATTCGTCGACCAGGAGGAGATAATCCTTCGGGAAGTAGTCCATCAGCGTCGACGGCGGTGCCCCGGCGGCGCGCCCGGCGAGGTGGCGCGAATAGTTCTCGATGCCGGTGCAATGGCCCATTTGATCGAGCATCTCGAGGTCGAACATCGTGCGCTGCTCGAGGCGCTGCTTCTCGACCAGCTTCATCGCCGCGCCCAGTTCCTGGAGGCGCTCGCGCAATTCGATCTTGATCGCCTCGATCGCCTTGACCAGCGCGTCGGTGGGCGTGACGTAGTGCGAGGCGGCGAAGACGCTCATCTCGGTACGCTTCCTCAGCACCTTGCCGCGCATCGGGTCGACTTCAGCGATCGAATCGATCTCGTCGCCGAACCATTCCACGCGAAAGGCCAGCTTGTCCTCGTCGGCGGGAAAGATATCGACCACGTCGCCGCGGACGCGAAAGGTGCCGCGGTGGAAATCCATGTCGTTGCGCTGGTACTGGAGGTCGACCAGGCGGCGCAATACCGCGTCGCGCTTGACAGTTTGCCCGACGTCGAGGCAGAGGACCATTCCCTTGTAGTAGCCGGGATCGCCGATGCCGTAGATGCAGCTCACCGAGGCGACGACGATCACGTCGCGGCGGGTGAGGAGCGAGCGTGTCGCGGCGTGGCGCATGCGGTCGATCTCTTCGTTGATCTGGGAGTCCTTTTCGATGAATGTGTCCGACGAGGGGACGTAGGCCTCGGGCTGGTAGTAGTCGTAATAGGAGACGAAGTACTGCACGGCATTCTCGGGGAAGAGGTCGCGAAACTCGGAGCAGAGCTGGGCGGCGAGGGTCTTGTTGTGGGCGATGATCAGGGTCGGCTTCTGGACCGCCTCGATCACGCAGGCGGCGGTGTAGGTCTTGCCGCTGCCGGTGATGCCGAGGAGCACCTGATGCTGGTCGCCGCGGCGCACGCCGGCGACCAGCTCGGCGATGGCTTTGGGTTGATCGCCGCGCGGGGTGTAGTTCGAGACGAGCTTGAAAGGGCGGTCCATGGGGGCGGAGGGTAGCACTTCTGCACTTCTTTCTTGGGGCGGGAGGCGTGGGGGCGCGGTGGAGTGCGCGTCCGGGGGACGGCCGGTTTCGCCGGGGCCGCAGGGGCCCGCGGCACGTCGGGCCTTGATGTTCCGCTTGCATTCGGCCCCCAGGCCGGCCGAAGCGCTGCGCGCTGCGCAACACCCCCTTCCGCGCACACTGCGCCCCCACCTGGTTTTGGGGTCCGGAGGGCGGATGGGGAACGATTGGACGGCTGGACACCCCTTGTTTTTGGGGGAGGGAGGGGAGGGAGGCGCGAGTGACCGGATTGATCTCGCGGGGAGGATCGACACTCCAGTGCGTCACCAAACTGGTCCAGATTGTCCCTCGATCGCCCCCCTCTCCCGCCTGCGTCGCCTGCGGGAGAGGGTAGGGGGGAGGGTCAGGCGACAACGATCTTGAAGGGGCGGTCGATGGGTCAGGGCTTTCCGGGCGCTGCGAGGAGGCCGGCGGTGGCCAGGGCCGCGTGGAGGGCCTCGCGCGCGGCCTGCTGCGCGTCGTCGGGAGCGTGCGCGCCGGTCCGCTGGCCGCCGCCACCGCCGCGGAAGACCAGCGGGCGGGCGGCTCCTTCCCTGGGCGCCACGGCGGCGAAGGGCGTGACCTGGACTTGCAATTCCAGGACGTCCCCCGGGCGGACGCTCTGGGCGGCCAGCGGGCGGCCGCGGACGAGGGGACGATCAGCGAGGGCGAGTGCGTACTCGAAGGTCATTCCGATGCGCCCCTGGTGGTCGAAGCGGAGGGGGAGTTTCAGGTCATTGATCAGGCGGTCGAGATGCACCCCCGCGGGCACGTCGAGGGAGAGGCGGAGCGGGATGGTCAGGCCGAACAATTCGGAGCTGAGGTAGAGCGGGGCGCCGGCCGCGTCGGCGGTGGGCTCGAGGGCGGGGGCGCCCACCGGATGCTCGGAGCGCCGCTCGGCGGTCCGGTCGAGGTGCCAGTGCTTGAGCAGCTCGTCCATGCCGCGCCGCGGATCCGGGAAGAGATCGACGTACAGCCGGGGCGCCAGGAGGGGCGGTACCTCGCGGTTTTCCAGCCGCCCGACGACCAGGAATGCGCGCGCCTCGCGCCCCGAGCGATAGAGCGCCGCCTCCCATTCTATCGTCACCCACGGCCGCGTGGAGGCGGCCTCGGACCACAGGAGGAGGCAGTAGTCAGCAGTCCCCAGCCCCTGGTTCATGAAGGTGGCCGTGCTGTCGCCGGGGCCGATTGTGCCGCGGTCGAGGATCGCCTCGACGCTGGATTCCGCGAGGAGGTCGGCCACCTGGCGCGCACTGGCGGTATCGGAGCCGGCGTGAGAGAGAAATACTTTGGGCATGATGCTCCTTGGCAGTTCAGGGCTTCGCCGACGCCTCGCGTTTACACTTGGTAGTCCACTCTTTTACCAGTGATTCGGTGGGCCAGGCGTCGCGCGCCGCGTCGCCCAGCTCCTTCGTCTGGCGGGGCTGCCAGTCGCCGTCGGTCATCCAGGTCGCCCCGCGGGCGGTCTCGCGGTAGACGTGCCGGTAGCGCGTGGCGTGGTCGTCGGCGACGCCACCACCGGGGAGGCAGAAGATCGCATAGTCGGTGAAGGTGCGCAGCTTTCCCATCCCATGGATGCGGGCTCGCAATTGGCCGTATTCGAGGGATTCGGCAAACAAGCGACGGTTGCCGTAGTCCCCCACCTCGATGCGGAGTCGGTCGTTGGACCAGCGATATCGGAGCTGGTAGTAGGCGGCCTGCTCGAATCGGCGGCGCCGCACTCCATCAAATTCGAATTCGAACCACGGCGGCGGGTTGTACCCGCGCGCGCTCTTCTCGGTGAGGCTCGGCGCGATGGTGAAGCATTCCTTGTAGTGAAACGGGTCGCGGTCGAGATGGACGCAGAAGTCCCCGCAGCGCGTCTCGCCGCCCGCGCACGGCGCCGGACCCTGGCGGGCATTGAGAGCCTGCAACCGCTCGATCTCGCTGCGATTTCCCAGGCTCTTATAGAGCGCGATGGCGTCGTTGCGGTGCTGGCTGGCATTGCCCGCTTCGCCGGCGCGGTCATCGAGCTCCGCCAGGAGCGTCAGCGCCACGGCGCTCTCGGTCGGCGCGCGGAGGAGGCGATACCCCTCGGCCGCCTGGAGGAATGCGACGCGCGCCTCCGGAATCTGGCCGAGCTTCTGATACAGATTGCCCAGCGCGAAGAGCGCCGTCGTCTGCATGCGCCGCATCTCGGGCGTCGAGTTCTTGCGGTCGTACTGCTGCCGGATCGTCCCCTCGGCGATCTGGTACGCCACGGCGGCCTCGGCGAACTGCCCACCCTCGACGCGGGCGCCCCCGATGTCGATCATCAGGCCGATCGCCTCCTGCGCCGACCGGGGATCGGGGTCAAGCCGCGTGGCTGCCTTGAGGTGATAGAGCGCCTCGTCGAACTGCAGGGACCTCATCAAGCGGCGGGCTGCGACGATCTCGGCGGCCACGTCTCTCGGCGCCAGGCTCGCGCAGTAGGCGGTCCACCGTCGCCCCACGGAGCCTGCCTGCACCTCGCCCGGCACGTTTCCTCCATTCCACGTCTCGATCTGCGGCGCCGCGCCCTTGCGGCAGGTCAGCTTCTGGCCACTGGTCAGCAGCCTCCCGTCGCTGTTGCACCCCAGGGCAAGGTGGGTGATGAAGCTCCTCCTGCCGGCGTCGGACCAGCCGCGCTCCACCGCCGCCGCCGCTTCTGGCCCTGCGAGGTCGAGTGGAGGCCCCCCGGCACTGCTGCCGCGCACCTTCCGCTCGATCGCGTGGGTGGTCACGTGGCTCCGGTTGGTGTCCCAGGAATAGTAGAGTCGATAGAGCGCGCCCCCCACGCCATCGCCTGGCAGGCCGATCTCCAGCGGATCGGTCATGGCGGCCGCCTTGGAGACCTCGGGCACCACTTTGAAGCAGCCGCCGGCGTGGAGCGGGTTGTCGCTGGAGACGCACAGGTCGCCGCAGCGCACCTTGCCACCCGGGCAATCGCCGGCCCGCACCGGCTGGCAGGCCGCGAGGAAGTATTCGTCGGTCGGGACCTGGAGCTTGCTCTCCTTGCCGCGCTCAATGACCACCTCGTCGCGCCACGGCCGGCGGCAGGTCACGTCTGGCCGCGACCACCCGAAGGCGTGATTGCCGGGCAAGAGCTCGATGCGCTTCCTGCGCTCCTCGGCGCCGTCGAGGGTGAGGACGTACCCGCGTCGCTTTTCGAGGGCGGGCTGCAGCAGCCACCCGACGTTCCTGTCCACGGGAATGGGCACGAGTGGCGCGTTCACCAGCACCTCGTTGCTCCGGTAGGGTCGTCCTTCGGCCGCCACCGCGGTCACCTGGTAGCGCCAGGGGCCGGCGCCCTGCGGAGCATCCACCCAGAACAGCGTTCCGTCGATGATGTTGCGCCCGATCTGCTTTCCGTCGCGGAGGATGTCCCACTTCGGAGGCGGCTTGCGCGCTTTTTCGAGCAGGTTGCGCGCGGGGACCTCCCAGGTGAGCGCCACGAAGGTGCCCGGTGGCACTCCCGGCGCCGCGTCCCGTGGCGTCGCGCTGGCCCTCAGCACCGCGACGCCCACGTCGAACACGTTCAGCTTCCACGGCCCGCCGGTCGGGCGCTGCTCGTAGCCGAGGTAGAGGTCGGCGTACTGCGCGACGCTCACGCCGGGGAAGAGCGGGGAGTCCGCCGGGAGTGTCCACACCGCCGGGTCGCCCGCGGCGTCCAGGAGGACGACGTCGTTCCCGGCCCGGGCGTACACCTTGCGCGCCAGCTGGCGGCGATCGCAGAAGACCAGCGCGGCGTCAGGCGACACCGGGTAGATCGCGCTGCCGTTCCAGACGCGCGAGGAGGAGAGCACCTGGAAGTCCGGTTTCGGCGGCACGATCCGCGTCCACAGCGTCGGGTTGGCAAGGAACGGCAGCGCCGCGAGGATCGCCACCGCCCCGAGCGCGGCGACGCCGATCTGCCACCGCCGCAGCCCCGCGGCCCGTCGAAGATCGACCTGCCACTCGCCCCGCTCCTCGTCGCTGGCCGCCCCTGCCAGCAGGTTGCCGTAGCCATCGTTCGCCAGCGCTTGCGCCAGACGGCGGGCCTCGCCGCGCTGCGCCGGATCCACCAGCGCCAGCCGCGCCTGCCCCGCCCGGGCCGCCACCCGCGCCGGACTGTCCGCCGGCAGACGCCCGAGGTCCACCGCGATCAGCGACTTCGCCCAGGCCACCACCTGCGCGCGCAGGTCCGGCCGCTCGCGCCCGAGCGCCTCGATCAGCGCCTCGCGGAGATTTCCCGGGAGAGCCACCGTGCCGTCGCTGGCGACGCGCAGGCCGCGCAGCTCCCACACCCGCTCGACGAGATGCCAGGGGGCCGGCGCGATCCCGTTGCTGCGGAGCGCCCACCACGCCCGCGCTGTCAGGCCGCCGATCCGATCGAGCACCGCCCCGGCGGCGAGCCAGAAGAAGGCGTCGTCGCCGACCGCCCCACGCCACGCTTCGAGGCACGAGAGCGGGTCGCTGCCCGCCGGCCGGGGGGCCGTCCAGCGACGGGGCAGGTCCCCCAGTCCATCGGGTCGCGGGGTGCCGAGGCGCCTCAGCCCCTCCTCGCTCACAGGCACCACCTGCAGGCAGGCGGCGACGGCGCGCGCGCCCGGACCCCACAGCTCGGCCGGCCGGGGGTGCAGCCACAGCGCGTTGCCGAGCGCGGCGGTCCAGGTGGCGCTGTCGACGGCGCTCCGCTCCAGGCCCGCCGCGTCGCCCAGCAGCACCACCACCGGTGCGCCCTCGTCGGCGAGCAGCTGCTCGAGCGAGAGCCGGCCGGCGAGGTCGCGCTGGCGGGCGGTCAGCGCCGGCGCGCCGTCGAAGAAGCAGTGGATCACCTCGCCGCCCTGGCGCCGGATCGCCTCCACGATCTGGCGGCCATGATCCGGCCACCGCGCCATCGAGACCCCCACGTCCTCGACGAAGAGCAGCGGTCGATGCTCGCGCTGCGAGGCAAAGCGGAGCACCAGCTGGCCGGCCCGCCGCGCGGTCGCCTGCACCGTGCCGGTGGGATCGAGCCACGGGGCCACCACGTCGGCCGATGGCGCGGTGAGCTGGAAGGCCGCCTCGCGCACCGCCGTCGCGTCGAGCGGATCGGGCGCCTGTTCCGCGGGGATCTCCAGCCGCCAGGTGCGCGGCCCCTCGGAACGGGCGAGGGCGTCGATGTTGCGCTGCTGGCGCGCAAAGCGGCGACGACGGAGTGCCAGGGCGATCACCGGCAGCACGCCGGTCCCGCCGAAGAGCAGGAACGGCCACCGCCGCGGCGGCAGCGGCAAGGCGGTCTGACAGACCGGGAGGGGAGGGGGGCCCGACCCGCCCTCGGCGATCGCCGGCGCGCCGCCATCCAGAAGGTCCGGCAGGCCACCGTCGTCGGCCGGCCGAAACAGGTCCTCGAGCGGTGCGAGATCGACGACGCCTCCGTCACCCGAGGCGGGTGGCCACGGCCGAGACCACGGAATCTCCAGCGCCAGCACGGCCACAGCCACGGCCAGCGCGCACCCGAGCACGATCAGCGACCAGGGAGCCCTCCTCGATCCTGAACTTCCATCGCTCCGATCGCCGACCTGCGCCCCCGTCGTGCGCGTCCCGGCGCGGCTCGCGAGTGCTCCCTCCGCCTCCCCCATCGCTGCGCCTCCCCCGTCGTCCGCCTGCCCCTCCTCCCGCCGGTGCGCCTCCACGAACAGGAACGGCGAGAGCTGATCAATCAGTCGCCGCTCGTCGTCGTTGCGCCCGAGCAGCGCCTTCAGCGCCCGCACCCGCCGCGCATGCGACCACCCGGCCGCGTGACGGAACACCGCCACCACCCGCGCCGCGTCGTCGGGCCCCACCGTCATCCCGCGGAGCCTCAGCCCTACCAGCAGGTCGGCGAGCGGACCCCTTCCGCTGGCCTTCCGATCAGCGCGGCTCATTCAACCGGCCTCTCACGAGTACCTCGACGCAGAGGTTTTGACAGGACCGAGGGTGCTGCCGCGCGCCGTCCGCGAGGCGCGACGAAGGAGCCTAGGGCCCGCGAACGGACAACTCGATCGCCCTCGCGGCCGATGCATCCCGGCTGGCTTCGGGGGGCTTGCCCCCCTTCTGTAGTCTTGGGGGGAAGCTCGTCGGTCGAATACAGAGAGTATTCTCCGTCGTCGCGCCTCGCCATCCGGGCGCCTCGGATCGCGATCATCGATCGACTTGCCCATTCGCGGGCCCTTACCGGGTGCAAGTGACTGAGGAGCAACGACGCGGACGGGGATGCGGCGGCGGCCGAATCCGTCGAAATCTCTGCGTCGAGGTACCCGCCTCAGGTCGCTTCCTGGAGACGGCGGAGGTCGTCTCGGTCCTTCAGGAGGGCCTGCCAGAGGGGCACGGCTGCCTGGGGCGATTCGCGCAGCGCCAGGGCGGCCACGCCGCGCACCTGCAGCGCATGCACCCAGGTGAGCAGCTCCCCCGTCGCTGGCTTCTTGGTCAGCCCCTTGATCTTTCGCACGGCCAGGAACTTGTCGACCGCCGCCTTGATCAGATCCCCGTCGAGGGAGTCGCCCGAGAGCCGCTCCTCAACGATCCGGATCAGCTTGTCCCGCTCCGGAAAGCCGATGTAGTGGAACACGCAGCGCCGCAGGAACGGCAGCGGCAACTGGCGCTCGCTGTTGGAGGTGATCACCACGATCGGCCGCACCTTGGCGCTGCGCACGCGATCGTCGCCGGTGAGCTCGCGCACCTCGAAGGACATCCGGTCGATCTCGTTCAGCAGGTCGTTCGGGAAGTCGCGCGGGGCCTTGTCGATCTCGTCGATCAGCACCACCCGCCGCTTCCCCTCGACGATCGCCCGGCCGAGCGCCTCGAACTGCACGTAGTTGTGCGGATCGTCGGCGCGCGCGCTCTTCATCTGGATGTCGTGGAAGCGCTGCACCGCGTCGAAGGTGTAGAGCAGGTCCTGCGCGCGCGAGGTGGAGCGGGTGAAGAACTGCAGCGGCGCGTCGAGACCCAGCTCGGTCGCCAGGCTCCAGGCGAGGCGCGTCTTGCCGCAGCCCGGCTCGCCGGTGAGCAGGAGCGGCCTCCCCACGCACAGCGCGATGTTCACCGCCTCGACCAGGTCGCGATCGGGAAGGTAGGCCCCCCGCTCCTCGAACAGCGCCGGGGTCTCGGGGAGCTGGCGGTGCGCCTCGGGGCGGAACTGCCCGTCGCCGCGGTAGATGTCGAAGTCGCCTGGTCCGGGCATCAGCCCTCCTCCCACTCCTCGAGCACCTTGGTCATGCGCGCGAGGATGGTCTCGTTGTCACCGACGTCGACGATGCTGCGCGCCTGCGCCTCCGCCGCGTCGGGGTCGATCTCCAGCACCTGCTCGAGAAAGTCCGCCACTTCCGGCTCCTCGATCGGCCGCAGCTCCTTGAGCACCTCCACCCGCACCCGCCCCTCCAGCCGCGGCTTCCCGCGCAGCCGCTCCACCGTCGCCTGGATCTTCTGCCGGTTCTCCCGGGCCCGCGCGGCGCGGCGGTCGCTCGGCGCCAGCTCCTGCGGCCAGGCGATCGAGAGCAGCAGGAACACCGGCAGCCGATCGCCGCGACGGGCGAGGTTCATCAAACTGGTCCACAGCTCCTGCACCAGCTCCACCACCGCGTCGGCCTCCACCGGGTCCGCTGGCTGGAGCAGCTCCTCGAGGTCGATCACCAGCACCTTCCCCTCCTCGCAGCAGTCGGCGATCTTCCGCGCGATGCGCTTCTCCAGCCCCTCCCGCGTCCCCTCGTCGTCGAGATCGAGGGCGCGAGCGATCCCGCCGGCGAGCAGGGTGCGCGAGAGCTGCTTCTCGCCCGGGCTGAACCAGCGCATCACCGCCACCGGGTAGTAGAGCGAGCTGCCCGCGCGCCCGAGATCGAAGCGCAGCCGCTCGGCGACGTAGCGATGGCCGGCATGCACCTCGCCGCCGATCACCACCACCAGCGGGTCGCGCCGCCCGAGGTAGAGATCGAGCTGCTGGCGCTGCTCGCGGTGGGCGAACGACCACAGCGAAGCCGAGGGCGCTCCCGCGGCGGTGTAGCCCGGCTGTCGCCACAGCGGCGACGGCGTCCCCGAGACCGTGAGGTGGACGAAGGCCCACGACACGCTGCCGCCCCCGTCGAGGTAGAGATCCCTCCGCGCGCGCTGGATCGCGCAGTCCACCGAGTCGCCGTTGGCGACCCCCTGGTAGAACGCCGCGGCGAGGCTCTGCGCTTCGCTGTCGTCGAGGGCCGTCTGCAGGCCGATCACCATCGGGACGCCGTGCTGGATCAGCATCGCCCCGAGCGCGCCGAACGGCTGGTAGGGCCGCGGCTTTCCCGTCGCTGACGAGGAGCACGCATTGAGGAACGCCAGCCGGGTCTGGCGCCCGCGGACGGACTGGCGGAGGACCATCGCCACCTGCTCGGCGGTGATCTCCTCGGGCCCGCCGTCTTCGCCGGCAAACACCAGGCCGCGCCCGCCGTCGAACCCGTGCCCGGCGAAGTGGAAGAGGTGGGGAGGTCCGGTCTCCTCGTAGCGCTGCACCAGCGCATCCCAGCCGCCCCGCGCGTCGACGGTGACGGCGTAGCGGCCGCGCTTGCCTGCCGCCTCGATCTCCTGGCGGATCCGCTCGATCTCCTGCCGCGTCTTGAGCGGCTCCCACGGGTGCGGGTCGTCGTGGTGCACCCCGATCAGGTCGATCACCAGCTGGGCCGGCGGCGTCAGCGACGGGCTGCCGAGCTCGCTGACCCGCACCACGGTGAGCTTCGGGTGGACCGCCGGGGGCCCGAGCTTCTCCAGGGTGGCCAGCTCCCACGGCCACTCGGCGAGCTCCTTCGGCACCCGCAGATCCACCCGCCGCGCCGGCCCCGCGTCCCCCACCGCGCGCGCCTGCTCGACGAGGAATGCCTCGGTGCGCTCCCCGTAGAGCCAGCGCCCCAGGTGCGCGCCGGCCTCATGCAGGATCGCCCGGCGGTCCGGCCAGCGCGCGTCGATCCGGCTCCACAGCGCCGGGGTCTTCAGCTCCTCGGGGGGCGGGCCGGGGGCGTGCTGCCAGGAGGCCCCGGTCGCGGTCTGGAGGTCGAGCGGCGCCCCGCCCGTCGCGAGACGGACCTCCAGGCACTTTGTCGACTGTCACGCCGCCATCGTCGCCGGGATGGTACGGGCAACCTCCGGCCGCTGGCAAATTCCACCTCGCATCGAGGTCAGGCTCGACATCGCTCGGGTCGATCAGGCTCATCCGGCAGGGCGGTCCAAGGTCGGGTATGCTCCCGTCCATGGCGCAGCTGGCAAACCTCCTCGACACCCCCGATGTCACCCTGACAACAATCGAGGCGCACCTCGATGCGCTGGCAAGCGAGCAGCGCGTCGTCGAGTGTCGCGCCCTCTCGAAGTCGCAGCTGGCGAAGCTGTGGGAGGTCTCCGCGCCCGCGCCGCGGCTGGGCCTCGAGGACTTCGTGCCGGTGGCCGCGCCCGACGACCAGCCGGTGCGGTTTTGCGGGAAGAACTCGCTGCCCGCCTTCACGCACTTCGAGAAGCACTTTGTCCGGCGCGCCGGCGCGGTGGTGGGGATCAACGTCGGCTCGACCTCCTTCGCCACCGGGCCGGGCTACTTCACCTGCGAGGTGATGAGCGAGCGCCCGAACGAGGTCCTTTTCGACTACACCCGGGTCCCACCGTCGGGTCCGCCGGGCTGGCCAGCGCCGCGCTCGAACCGCTCGGGCATCTCGTTCTTCGTCTACCGCGACATGCACGACTACAACCGCCGCGTCTCGAAGGACGTGGTGATCGGCGCGGCGACCCGGCTCGGCACGCCGATCGGCCAGTACTACGTGCTCGCCCGCGCGGCCTCGTAGCGGGCACCCTGTGGCCGATTTCACCCACTTCGACGAGCAGGGCGCGGCGCGCATGGTCGACGTCGGTGGCAAGCCGGAGAGCGATCGTGCGGCGATCGCCTCGGGCGCTGTTGAAATGAGCCGCGAGACGCTTCAGCGGGTCGCCGCAGGCACGATCGGCAAGGGCGACGTGCTCGGCATCGCGCGCGTCGCGGCGATCCAGGGGCTGAAGCGCACCGCCGAGCTGATCCCCCTCTGCCACCCGCTGCGGATCACCGGAGTCGACGTCGCGTTCACGGTCGACGAGGCGAACTCGCGCGTCGCGATCCGCGCGACCGTGCAGGCCCATGATCGCACCGGCGTGGAGATGGAGGCGCTGACCGCGGTGACGGTGGCGGCGCTGACGGTCTACGACATGTGCAAGGCGATCGATCGAGGGATGCGGATCGTCGACGTCCAGCTCGAGGCCAAGAGCGGCGGTCGCTCCGGCCCCTGGACCCGCTAGCTCACTTCGCCGGCTTCAGGTTCCCCGCCTTGACCTTCACCAGGCACCCGGGAGCGAGGACCTTGGCGAGGACCGGAGCGAGCTCCTGCGGGGTCATGGAGCGGATCCGTGCGTTGGTCTTGCGGTGGTAGTCGAAGGTGCGATCGAGGTGGAGGTTGCTCGCGAGCTGCCCCGCCACGTACTCGTCCTGCGCCAGGCGATTGTCGAATGACAGGAGGTAGCCCTTCTTGGCCTCCTCCAGCTCGGGCGCCGGAACTCCATCCTTCCGCAGGCGGTCGATCTCCTCGAGCATCGCCGCCATCGCCTTGTCGGCGTTCTGCGGGGCGCAGATCGCGCCTGCGTAGAAGAAGCCGAAGCGATCGCGGGCGTCGGCGCTGATTCCGGAGAAGGCGCCGTAGGAGAGCCCCTCCTTCTGCCGCAGGCGGTCGACCAGGCGTGACTTGAAGCCCCCGCCGAGCACGTAGTTGCCGATCCGCGCCGCCGGGTAGTCGGCGTCGTCGTCCTTCAGGTCGAGCGCGTTCCCGACGACGATCATCGCCATCTCCTTGTCGTCGGTCTGGATCGTCTCCTCGCCGCCCGGGAGGCCGGCCTGGAACGTCGACGCGATGCGCTGGTAGGGCTTCAGGCTTTTCCACGCGCCGAACGCCTTGGTGGCGGCCGCCTTGACCTCTCCGGCGTCGAAGTCGCCGACCACCGCCAGCTCGGCGTGGTTGCCGCCCCAGAACGCCTTGTGGAACGCGGCGATCTCGGGGGCCTTGACCGCCTTCAGGCGATCGATCCGCTCCTCGACGGTGGGGACGTAGCGGACGTTGTCCTTCGGGTAGGGATTGGCCTTCCGCTGGAGCGCGATGAAGGCGCGCATCTGCGGGTTCTGGAGCTGCTTCTCGAGGCCGGCGAGCCCCTCCTTGCGCAGGATCTCGAACTGATCCTTCGGGAAGATCGGCTCCAAGGTCAGCTCGCCGAGGAGCGCGATCACCTCGGGGAGATGCTCACGCACGGTGGTCACCGACAGCGCCGCTGCGTCGGGGCTGCCCGATCCGGGGCCGTCGTCGCCGCCCTGGATCTCCATCTTCAGGCGATCCATCGAGTCCTTGATCTGCTGGTAGGTGTGCTTGCGCGTCCCGCGGACGAGCATCGCGCGCACCTGCCCCGCCGCCCCGAGCTTGCCCGCGAGATCCTTCTCGCTGCCGAAGTGAAGCTGGAGCACCAGCTTGACCGAGCCGCCGCGGGTTTTTTTCGAGAGGAGCGCGAGCTTCATCCCGTTCGGGAGCGCAGTCGTCTCGGTGCGTTTCTCGATGTTGTCGAGGGTGGCGGCGAACTCCTCGCCCTGCGCCAGGTCGGCCTGCCCGACGTAGCCCTTCACCAGCGCGGCCACGTCGACCGGCACCGGGAGCGGTGCGCGATCGGGGCTCTTGGTGGGCAGGAACTGCCCGAGCGTGCGGTTGGTCGGCTTCAGGAACTGCCCGGCCACCCGGCGCATGCGCGCCAGATCGAGCTGCTTCAAGCGATCGCGGTAGACGAACAGGAGCCGCCAGTCGCCCTGCGCCGCGTACTCGCTGAGCTCGACGCCGATCCGATCGCTGCGGGTCATCGCCAGCTCCCATCCCTTCAGCGCCTTGGCCTGGAAGCGCTTGACGTCCTCGTCGGTGAGCGCGCCCGGACCGGTGGCGGCGCCGAGCTCCTCGATGGTGCGAACCAGCGCGGCCTGGGCCTTCTCCACCGACTGTCCGGTCCGCACCGAGGCGAAGAGGTCGATGAACCCGGGATCGGTGAGCGGGTAGGCGTCGCCATGCACCTCGGCGGCGAGGCCCTTCTCGACCAGCGCCTTGTAGAGCCGCCCCGACGGCTTCGCCACCAGAGCGTCCACCAGCGCGCGCTCGGCGACGAAGTCCTCGTGCGAGCCGGGCAGCGCGTGGTAGGCGACGCCGATCACCGCGACGTCGCCGGTCCGCCGCAGGGTCACCGAGCGCTCGCCGTCCTGGACCGGCTCGACGGTGTAGGTGGGGACGAGCTTGCGCGACGGGCGAGGCAGCCCGCCGAAGTTCTTCTGCACCAGCGCCAGCGCGGCGGCGGGATCGACCTTTCCGGCGATCACCAGCATGGCGTTGTCGGGCTGGTAGTAGCGCTGGTAGAACGCCTTCAGCGCCTCGATCGGCACGCGCTCGATATCGGCCCGCGATCCGATCGGCGATTTGCCGTAGTTGTGCCAGAGGAACGCCGTGGAGAGCATCCGCTCCTCGAGCACCTGATCGGGCTGGTTCTCGCCCATCTCGAACTCGTTGCGCACGACGGTGAACTCCTTGTCGAGGTCGACCTTGGCGATGCGGCTGCCGAGCATCCGGTCGGCCTCCAGCTCGAGCGCGAACTCGAGGTTGCCGGGGATCGCCGGGAGCACCTCGTAGTAGTTGGTGCGATCGTAGTCGGTGGTGCCGTTGGCCATCGCGCCGCGCGCCTGGAGGAGGCCGAGGATGTTGTCGCGGGTGGCGGTGCCCTTGAACAGCAGGTGCTCGAGGAGGTGGGCCATCCCCGACTCGCCGTAGCCCTCGTGCCGCGAGCCGACGAAGTAGGTGACGTTGACGGTGACGGTCGGCTTGGTGGCGTCGGGGAAGAGCAGGACGCGGAGCCCGTTGTCGAGGCGGTATTCGGTGATCCCTTCGACGGTCACCACCTTGGTGGGCGCCGGCGCGGTCGCCTTGGCGGCGGGTGGTGCGGCTTTGGGGGTCTCCGCACGCGCGGGCAGGGGGAAGAGGCCGATCGCCAGGGCCATCGTCACCGTCGCTGTCATCGTTCTGGCCGTCATCCGGGTTCCTCGCGAAAAAAGGGGAGAGAATCGAACCGGACCCGCCGGATCGCGGCCGGAGGGTGGCACGACGGGCAACGCCCCTGCAAGACCGCGTGACCTCGACCAGACCTCGAGCTCCTTCCGTGACCCGGCGGTGCTTTTTCTCTTGCGCCGGGGGCGGGGCGCGATTATCTTCAGCAGGTAGCGTTAGCAAACGTTAATGGAGGTCGCCGTGGCAGCCCGCGAAAGGTCCAGCAAGCGCGTCCTCAGCTCCGGCTCGCGCGATCGTCTCCAGGCGAGCATCGCCGCTCTGGCCGACACCATGCCCCCGTACGAAGCGGCCCTGGCGCCGACGGCGGCGGCGCGGGAGGAGGTGGATTTCGAGCTGCCCGAAGGGGTGGCGCGGATGGACGAGGGGGAGCTGCTGGTGCTGGTGGCCAACCAGCAGCGCATCGTCGGGACGAGGCTGCGCGGCCCGCGGCGTCCCGGCCGCGGCGGGGCCCGATCGCGCATCCCGGAGCGCTTCCGCGGCGCCGCCCTTCACCTGCTGGTCGAGAAGATCGAACAATCGTTCGCCGAGGCGACCCGCGACCTCGGGCCGCCCGACGCCGACCCGCGCGGCGAGCTGACCACCGTCGAGACCCGGGCCCTCGAGCGCGGCGGCTGGAGCCTCGATCCGGTGGCGGCCGAGCGCGACCCGCTGGCCCGCACCGCCGTCGCGTACGCCGGGCTGCTGGCCGATTGCCTGACTGTGGTCGAGGCCGCGAAGCTCCTCGGCGTCGAGGCGAGCCGGATCCGCCAGCGGGTCGGCGGCACGCGCCCGACGCTGTATGCGCTCAAGCTGGAGGGGGAGTGGCGCATCCCGCGCTTCCAGTTCGCCGGCCGCGGCGCGCTGCCCGGGCTCGAGCAGGTGGTGCCGCGCCTCGATCGCGCGCTCCACCCGGTCGCGGTGCGCTCGTGGTTAGAGACCCCCAGCCCCGATCTGGCCACCGACGAGGGGCACCGACTGAGCCCGAAGCAGTGGCTGTGCGCCGGCTACCCGGCCACGACGGTCGCCGAGCTCGCCGCGAGCCTCGCCACCCACTGAGGGGGCGAGTCCACCCAAAGACCGCCCTCGCCAGCCCGACGTTCCTACCGACATGTCGAAGTTCCCGGAGCCGCCCACCCCTGCCGAGCTCGCCGCACTCGGTGCCGAGTGGAAGCTGCTCGCCGTGGAGACCGAGCTGTGGCGGATCTACTTCCGCGGCGGCCCGTTCCCGGCGCGCTGGAACACCCTGCGCGAATTCGGCCCGACGGCCAGCCGCTTCGATCATCACTTGCCGCCGGCGCGCACGCAGGAGCGGGCGATCCTCTACGCCGCGCTGCACGGCCCGACCTGCGTCGCCGAGGTGTTCCAGGACACCCGCCTCGTCGACCGTCGTCGCGGCGCCCCCTGGCTCTGCTCCTTCCGCGTCGCGCGCCCGCTCCGCCTGCTCGATCTCACCGGCGCCTGGCCGACCCGCGCCGGCGCCTCGACCGCCATCCACAGCGGCCTCCGGGCACGCGCGCGCCGCTGGTCGCAACACCTCTACGCGGCCTTTCCCGAGGCGGAAGGGCTGCTCTACTGCGCCTCGATGGACGGCAATCGCCCCGCGGTGGCGCTCTACGAACGCGGTGCCACGGCGCTGCCCCCGCAGCCCGAGTTCCACAAGCCGCTCGATGACCCGCAGCTCACCCGCCCGCTCAACCACGCCGCCAACGCCTTCGGCTACGGCATGGTTTGAGCTAGGCCGCGCGCTCCTCGGTGCCGCCATCAGCGACGGGGAGCAGCCTGGCTCGACGCGACAGCATCCGGTAGTTCGCGGCGACCAGGATCCAGTTCAGCGCGTCCCAGGCGTGCCATGTCCAGGCGTTCGGCCGCCACAGGAAGACCCCGAAAAAAAGGAACATGAGCGGGATCAGCGGCCACGGCAGCGTCCGCTCGCGGTCCTTGAAGTTCGGCACCTTCACCGTCGAGATCATCGCCGCCGCGGTCGCCAGCACGCCCCCCAGAATCCACCACGGCGACACCTGATCGCGCAGCATCACGAAGGTGACCATGTAGGCCGCTCCGAGGGGGATCGGCAGGCCGAAGAAGGTCGGCCGCTTGATCTTGTCGAGGTTGAAGCGCGCCAGCCGGAACACCCCCGCCAGCAGGTAGACGATGCAGCCCAGGATCCCGGCGAGGCCGAGCGGGCGGAGGTCGGCGAAGTAGACCAGCACCACCGGCGCGACGCCGAAGGAGACCGCGTCCGAGAGGGTGTCGAGCTCGCCCCCGAAGGCGGTCCCGGCGTCCAGCCAGCGGGCGAGCCGCCCGTCGAGGAGATCGCACACCCCGGCGAAGAAGAGCAGCATCACCCCGCGCTCGTGGTGCCCGTCGGCGGCGGAGAGGATGCAGAGGAACCCCAGCACCACGCTGGTGGCGGTGATCGCGTTCGGCAGCAGGTGCTTCGGGCGGAACGTGCTCGCCATGACCCGCAATCTAGCAGAGGCGGGGCCGTACTCGCCATGGCGCGGCCGGATCGAAGTCGCTAGAATCCGCGCCGACGCTGCACCACTTCGCCCCCTCACCGACGCCAGGAGCGACCGATGTCCGCAGAACCCGCACCCACTTCTCGCCACACCAAGGTCGCCGTGATCGGCTCGGGCTGCGCCGGGCTCACCGCCGCGATCTACGCCGCGCGCGCCGCGATGCCGCCGATCGTCATCGAGGGCATGGCCTCCGGCGGGCCCCCGGGCGGCCAGCTCGCGCTCACCAGCGAGGTCGAGAACTACCCGGGCTTCCCGAAGGGGATCCTCGGCCCCGAGCTGATGGGCCACATGCGCGCCCAGGCCGAGCGCTTCGGCAGCGAGTTCATCATCGGTGACGTCACCACTGTCGACCTCTCGCGCCGCCCCTTCACCATCGACGGCGAGGGGGCCTTGCGCTTCCGGATCACCTGCGACGCGCTGATCGTCGCCACCGGCGCCAAGCCGAAGAAGCTCGGCCTCGTCGGTGAGCGCGAGCCCCCCGAGGGGATGTGGGGGCGCGGCGTCACCTCGTGCGCGACCTGCGACGGGATGTTCTACCGCGGGGAGGACGTGGTGGTGATCGGCGGCGGCGACACGGCGATGGAGGAGGCGACCTACCTCGCGAAGATGGTCCGCAAGGTGACCCTCATCCACCGGCGTGCCGAGTTCCGATCGTCGAAGATCATGCTTGACCGCGCGCGCAGCACCGCGAACATCGAGTTCGCCCTGCCCTACGTCGTCGAGGAGATCCTCCCCGATGCCGACCGGAACGTCCGCGGCGTCCGCATGCGCCACGCCACCACCGGCGAGCAGCGCGAGGTGGTGGTGAAGGGGTTCTTCCTCGGCATCGGCCACGAGCCCAACACCGGCGTCTTCCAGGGCCAGCTCCAGCTCGACGAGAACGGCTACATCGTCGTAGGGCCGGGCGCCGGCCAGTCGGTCGCCACGGCCACCAGCGTTCCCGGGGTCTTCGCCGCCGGCGACGTCGCCGACCACATCTACCGCCAGGCGGTCACCGCCGCAGGCACCGGCTGCCAGGCGGCGATCGACGCGGAGCGCTTCCTCGCACACTAGTGTCCTGTCCGAGAAATTCTTTGCAGAATTTCCCGGCCAGAACACTAGCCATGATCCCACGGGGCGTGCCGCCCCGCCCCGTCGGCAGAGCCGCCTGGGTCCCCACCCCTGCTCACGGCGGCACGAGCCGCCGGGCCGCGGCCGTGCGCGGCCTACCAACGCAACGAACTTCGGTGTCGGGACACTAGCGCACGCCTGTAGTAATCTCCCGCCCATGCCTGCGATCGACACTTCGTCCGCCGTCGACATGCTCGGCAAGATCAAGTTCTTCGAGGGGCTCTCGCCGGCCTACCTGCGGCGCATCGCCGATCTGGTGCAGGACGAGCAGCACATCGGCGGGACGACGATCTTCGCCGAGGGGGACAAGGGCGACAAGTTCTACATGATCGCCGACGGGGCGGTGCGGATCTCGAAGCTGGTGCCGGGGATGGGCGAGGAGGCGCTGGCGGTCCTGCGCTCGGGCGCCTACTTCGGGGAGATGTCGCTGATCGACGAGGTGCCGCGCTCGGCGCACGCGCTGGTGCACGAGAAATGCCGCCTGTACGTGCTCCGGAAGGAAGACCTCGAGGACCTGCTCTTCGTCGACCGCGACCTCGCCTACGAGCTGCTCTGGAACTTCGTCCGCACGCTCTCGGCGCGCCTTCGCGAGAGCAACGACAAGATGACGTTCCTCTCGGTGACGTCGAAGTTCTAGCCCCCGTTCGCGGCGGGCGGCCCGGCGCTACTGGATCTTGCCGAGGAGCGCGAACGAGATGATCAGCGAGTAGATCACCAGCGACTCGATCAACGCCAGGCCGAGGATCATCGGGGTGAACAGCTTGCCGGCGGCGCCCGGGTTGCGCGCGATGCCATCGAGCGCGGTGGCCGCGGTGCGTCCCTGCCCGAGCGCGCCGCCGAAGGCCGCGATCGCGATCCCCATGCCGGCGGAGATGGCGATCCACTTGTTCTGCTCGGCGTGAGCGGTGACCACTTCGTCGGCGAAGGCCGTGCCGGCGACCAGCATGGTGCCAACGCCTGCGGACAGACCAGCGAGAGTCTTCGAGATGCGAGCGTTCATGTCCATTCCTCCTAGTGCTCTTCGTGGGCGACAGCGCCCTGGATGTAGACCATCGTCAAGAGGCAGAAAACGAGCGTCTGGACGATGGCCACCAGCACGCCAAGGATCAGGAACGGCACCGGAACGAGCAGCGGCACCGCGAGAAAGAACGCCGAGACGACCTTGTGGTCGGCGGCGATGTTGCCCATCAAGCGCAGCGTCAGTGACACCGGCCGCGCCATGTGGCTGACCAGCTCGATCGGCAGCATCAGCGGTGCCAGCACCAGGATCGGCCCGAGGAAGTGCTTGAAGTACTTCACCCCGTGCTCCCGCACGCCCATGATGTGCGTGATCAGGAAGACCGAGATCGCCAGCGCGATGTTGGTCTTCATCGTCGACGTCGGCGGGATGAAGCCCGGGATCAGCGCGAGCGTGTTGGAGAAGAAGATGAACACCGCCAGCGCGCCGATGAAGGGCAGGAAGCGCCGGGCGTTGTGCTCGCCCATCACCCCCTCCGCCGTCGAGAACACCGCGTCGGTGAACATCTCCATCAGGTTGCGCAGGCCGAAGCGCGCCGGTGGCACGATCGCCGCCTCGCCGCCGCCCGCGACCGCGTTGCGATAGGCCATCCCGGCGACGATGGCGAAGGCCAGCACCAGGAGCGCGCCGAAGACATGGGCCAGCGTGAAGTACGAGTCGCCGAACATCTGCCAGCGGAAGAACATCCCCTGGCCCTCTTCGCGCCCGAGGGCGCCCGAGGCGAACTTGTGGAGGTTGGCGACTCCCGGCAGGAAGTCGAACCAGGTGGTTTCCTCACCCATCTAGTCCACCGTCTCCAAAGGGGTCGGATCCGCGTCGGACTCGGCGAGCCCGGTCTGGATCGCGGCCACCAGCACCGCCAGCGGGAACACCGAGACGCCGATCAGGAAGCCGAGCGTATCGACGTGCAGGTACTTGATGATCAGCAGCACCAGCCCGATCAGCACCGCCATCTTGAGGTTGAGGAGCAGCACCGCGATCCCCGGGCGCTTCAAGCTGCGGAGCACCCGCTGGCCGACCCGCCGCAGCACCATCGCGTTGGCCACCATCAGCCCCGCACCGACGGTGACGCCGAACGCGGTCGACCTCGATGTGGCGGCCGCGGCGGCGGCGATCGCCAGCGCGGCGAGGATCATCGTCCAGCGCTCGACGGCGTTCAGATGAACCCCCGCCGACGGACGGGGTGGCTTGCGATAGGTCCCTTCGAGGTTCACTTCTCGTCGCGCTCCTGCTCCCGTTGGTACTGCCGTGCCACCCTGTAAAGCTCCCGGAACCCCGCTGCCACGCCGACCAGCAGTCCGACCATCCCGATCCAGGGGTCGGTGTGGAACCGGCGATCCAGCCAGTGTCCGATGAAATAGCCGATGACGATCGCCACGCCGAAGAACAGACCGAGGTAGCTGAACTTCGTCGCCTGCAGCCACATCTTCTTTCCGTCGGGATCCGTGTGATTACTCTCCTTGCAGCGGCGAGCGAATTAACACGGCGATGATCCGCAGTCAACGATTAACCTCAGTCCGTCACCCTCGGGTCAGATGCCAGATCGACCGGGCAGGTGGCGTCGGCGGGGGATGCGGCGAGGTCGGGCGGGCGGCTGTCGTGGTAGACGGCCGTGCGGACGGTTCCAATGATCGCGGTGCAGAGGAGTGGCGGCTTCACGGACTAGCCCTCGAACACCACGTAGATGGGCTTCGTCGAGCGCCCGCCGCCCGCGTCGAGGTAGGTCTTCAGCGGCCCGGCGTTGCGGCCGATCCGCCTGCCCTCTCCGTCGCTGATCTCGATCGATTGGTCGATGCACGCGGGCGGATCGGGCCCGCGGACGCGCAGCCGGAGTACGCCCATCTCGGTGCCCTGTCCTCCGAACGTCCGGGCCAGCACATCGCCATCGTGCGCGACCCGGAACACCGGGTCATCGAGGGGGTTGCCGAGCCCGATCTCCACCGCGTCGATCCCGCTCGTCGACGGCGCGGCGCACGAGTCGGGATCGGGTGGGCCGTTGTTGTTCATCGGGCCGCACATCCCGAAGCAGCTCGCCAGCGGGGCGAGGACGATCGGCGCCAGCCACCAGCAACGGTGGGTCACAGCGTCTTCATCACGGCGCGCGCGGCGTCGAGGGTGCGATCGATCGCGCGGTCGCCGTGCGCCAGCGAGACGAAGCCGGCCTCGAACTGCGACGGCGCGAGGTAGATCCCGCGCTCGAGCATGCCGGCGAACCAGGCCGCGAAGCGCCTCGTGTCGGACCGCTTCGCGCCCGCGTAGTCCCACACCTCCCCGTCGGTGAAGAAGCCGGTGAACATCGCGCCGACGCGGGTCCCGAAGAACGGCACACCGTAGAAACGGGCGACCTCGCGGAGCCCCTCGCCGAGCCGCGCGCCGGTCGCTTCGAGCTGCTCGTAGGTGCCCGGGCGCTGGAGGATCTCGAGCGTCTTTTGCCCCGCGGCTACGGCGAGCGGGTTGCCCGAGAGGGTGCCCGCCTGGTAGACCGGCCCGTCGGGGGCGATGCAGGCCATGATCTCGGCGCGCCCGCCGTAGGCCGCCGCCGGGAGCCCGCCGCCGACGATCTTGCCGAGGCAGGTCATGTCGGGGACGATCCCGTAGCGCGCCTGCGCCCCGCCCCACGCGACGCGAAAGCCGGTCATCACCTCATCGAAGATCAGCACCGTGCCGTGCCGGGCGGTCACTTCGCGCAGCCCCTCCAGGTAGCCCGGCCGCGGCGGCACGCAGCCCATGTTCCCGCACACCGGCTCGACGATCACCGCCGCCACATTGCCCCGCTCGACCACCTGCTGCATTGCAGCAAGATCGTTCCATGCCACGACCAGGGTGTCTTTCGCGGTGCCCTCGGTCACCCCCGCCGAGCCGGGAATTCCGAGGGTGGCGACGCCCGATCCGGCGTCGACCAGCAGGCAGTCGGCGTGACCGTGATAGCCGCCGTCGATCTTCACGACCTTGTCGCGCCCGGTGAACCCGCGCGCCGCCCGTAGCGCCGACATGGTCGCCTCGGTGCCGCTGGAGACGAGGCGCACCTTGGCCATCGACGGTACCCCGCGACAGAGCAGCTCCGCGAACACCACCTCGCGCTCGGTCGGGGCGCCGAAGCTGGTCCCGTCGGCCGCGGCGCGCAGGATCGCCTCCAGCACCTCGGGGTGGCCGTGCCCGAGGATGAGCGGCCCCCACGATCCGACGTAATCGACGTACTCCTTCCCGTCGACGTCCCACAGCGAGGCGCCGCTTCCGCGGGCGATGAACAGCGGCTCGCCGCCCACCGACTTGAAGGCCCGCACCGGCGAGTTGACCCCGCCCGGGATCACCCGCCGCGCGCGCTCGAACAGCTCCGCCGATCGCTTGCCCATCGCTACTCGTCCTCGCCGTCGTCGGGGACCTTCATCGTCGGCCCGTCGTCGATCTCCCCGTCCACCACAGCGTCGGTCGACTCGTCGCCCAGATCCTCCAGCCCCGGCACCACCTCCACCTCGGCTTTTCCGCGCGCCTCGTCCTCGTCGCGCTCGGCCAGCCGATCGACCGCCACCACGCCCTCGCCCGCCTCGAGCCGCACCAGCCGCACCCCCTTCGTGTTGCGCCCCAGCGTCGGGATCCCGTCGACCGGCATGCGGATCACCTTGCCGCCGCTGGTGATGATCATCAGGTCGTCCTCGTCGGTGACGATGCGCACCCCGACCACCTTGCCGTTGCGCTCGGTGGTCTTGATGGTGATCACGCCCAGGCCGCCGCGGTTCTTGGTGGGGTAGTCCCCCGTCGGTGTGCGCTTGCCGTAGCCGCGCTCGCACACGGTGAGCAGCGTCTCGTTCGACTCGGCGGCGATCACTGCCATCCCGACCAGCTCATCGCGCGGGCGGAGGCCGATGCCCCGGACTCCGCGCGCGTTCCGGCCCATGGGGCGCACCTTCTCCTCGGGGAAGCGGATCGCGTTGCCGCCGCGCGAGGCGAGCAGGATGTGCTGTTTCCCGTCGGTGATGCGCGCCTCGATCAGGTCGTCGCCGTCGTCGATGGTGAGGGCGATGATCCCGGTCACCCGGATAGTGGCGAAGGCCGAGAGCGGGGTCTTCTTCACCACCCCCTTCTTGGTCGCGAAGAAGACGCAGGGGCCCACCTCGGGCGCCTCCTCGCCGGTTGCCTCCGGGCCGACCTCCACCTCCGCCGGGAACTCCTTCAGCGCCAGCATCTCGACGACGCGCTCGCCCTCCTGGAGGTTGAGCAGGTTGACCAGGGCCCGGCCCCGCGCGGCGCGCGATCCCTCGGGCAACTCGTAGACGCGCTTCGAGTAGGCCCGCCCCTTGGACGTGAAGAGGAGCAGGTGATCGTGCGTCGACGCCACGAACAGCGACGCCACGAAGTCCTCCTCGCGGGGCGCCGCTCCGGTCACGCCGCGCCCGCCGCGCTTCTGTGCGCGGTAGTCGGAGATCGGGTTGCGCTTGACGTACCCGGCGTGCGACACGGTGACGACGTTGTCCTCATCGGCGATCATGTCCTCGATCGAGATCTCGCCCTCGTCGTCGACGATCTCGGTGCGCCGCGCGTCGCCGTACTGATCGCGCAGCGCGGTCAGCTCATCGATCACCACCTGCATCAGCCTCGCCTCGTCGCCGAGGATGCCCTCCAGGCCATCGATGGTCACGCCCAGCTCGCGGAACTCGGAGGCGAGCTTGTCGCGCTCGAGGCCGGTGAGGCGCGCGAGGCGCATCTCGAGGATCGCCTGCGCCTGCCTCTCGGAGAGGAAGTAGTCGCCCTTCTCCGCGCGCAGGGCGATCTCCGTCTCGGGGCGCCCGGCGCGGCGCAGGAACTCGGTCAGGCCGACCAGCGGCTCGGCGCACAGCGAGTCCCGGGCGATCTCCGGATCGGCCGAGGAGCGGATGATCTGGATCACCCGATCGATGTTGTCGACGGCGACCGCCAGCCCCTCGACGATCTCCTGGCGCGCCTTCGCCTCGCGGAGCTCGTACACCGAGCGCCGCGTCACCACCTCGCGGCGGTGCTCGATGAAGTGGTGGAGCGCGTCGCGGAGGGTCAGCACCTTCGGCCGCCCGTCGACGATCGCCAGCATGATCACGCCGAACGACTGCTGCAGCGCGCTCTGCTTGTAGAGGTTGTTCAGCACCACCTCGGGGACGGCGTCGCGTTTCAGCTCGAACACCACACGCATTCCCTGGCGGTCGGACTCGTCGCGGATATCGGAGAGCCCCTCGAGCGCCTTCTCCTTCACCAGATCGGCGACCGCCTTCAACCAGCGCGACTTGACCACCATGTAGGGGATCTCGGTGACGATGATCGCCGAGCGCCCCTTGGCGTTCTCCTCGATCGTCGCCCGCCCGCGCATGACGATCGATCCGCGGCCGGTCTCGTAGGCCTGGCGGATCCCGGCGCGGCCGTAGATGAAGCCCGCCGTCGGGAAATCGGGGCCCGTGACGATCTTGCAGAGGTCACGGGTGGTCAAGCTCGGGTCGCGGGCGAGGGCGATGCAGCCGTCGATCACCTCGGTCAGGTTGTGCGGCGGAATGTTGGTCGCCATGCCGACCGCGATCCCGGTCGAGCCGTTGACCAGCAGGTTCGGGACGCGCGCCGGGAGGACCCGCGGCTCGAGCTCCTTCTCGTCGTAGTTCGGGGTCCAGTCGACGGTCTCCTTGTCGATGTCCTGCATCAACTCGGAGGTGATCCGCGCCTGCCGCACCTCGGTGTAGCGCATCGCCGCCGCGGTATCGCCGTCGACCGAGCCCCAGTTGCCCTGCCCGTCGGCGAGCGGGTAGCGCAGCGAGAAGTCCTGCGCCATGCGCACCAGGGCGTCGTAGATCGACGCGTCGCCGTGCGGGTGGTACTTGGCCATGCACTCGCCGACCACGCGCGCGGCCTTGATGTAGGGGCGGTTCCAGAAGTTCGAGAGCTGCTGCTGCGCGTAGAGGATCCGGCGATGGACCGGCTTCAAGCCGTCGCGGACGTCGGGGAGCGCGCGGGAGATGATGACGCTCATGGCGTAATCCATGAACGACGACTTCATCTCCTCCTCGATCGCGACCGGGGTTCGGATGCCTTCCAGAGTGCTCATCGAGTGGGATCGCCTTTCCCGTCGCTGACGGGGCCACCTGGGGAGGCGCCGGTATACCCCGGAACGGGGGCCGAATCAACCGCCCCGCTTCCTACCACGCTCAGCTATAGAGGCGTCACCGATGTCGTGGCGGAGGGGTGCTTAACAGCGGAGGGGGCCCTCTTGCTGGCTCTTGCTCGTCACGTGGTCGTAGTCGTAGTCGTAGTCGTAGTCGTCCCGTCCGCAGCGACGGCAATCGAACTTCCTCCCGCAACAAATTCCTCCTGCCAACCGACCCCCCTGGCCTCAAAGTGAGGATGCCCCTGCTGGCCGACCAGAAGCTCGACGTCTATCGCCGCGCCATCGAGTTCCTCGCCCTTGCGTCGCAGATCGCGACGAGCGCCCCCAGGGGGAACTCGTTTCTCACCGAAGAGCTCAAACGTGCGGCGCTCTCTCTCCATCCCCTGGAACATCGCCGAGGGAGCGGGCCGGTTCGGAGCGCCGGATGGCGCCCGCTTCTACAGCATCGCCCGGGGCTCCCGATGGAGTGCAAGGCGATCGTGGATGCCTTTGCGGTCCTGCAACTCGCCTTGGAAGACACTCGGCGACAGGCCATGGAGTTGCTGACCCGCATCGTGGAGATGCTCACGCGCTTGTGCCGGAGAGGTCATCCCCCGCGCGCGAGTGCCCCTGAATCGACTACGACTACGACTACGACTACGTGAGCGGAGGGACCCCCTTCTCCGTCAAGCACCCGTGGCGGAGATCTGTTACCCATGTCCTGGCACGGGGCCCCCGACGTCAAAATCAGAGGACGTGCGCCGGGCGCGCCCTGCAGAGGCCGGAGCCGAGGATCGCCGCCAGATCGCGGTCCCGCGCCAGGATCAGCGTGTCGTGCTCCTCGGCGAGGCGGGCGATCAGGCAGTCGATCGTCGAGCGGACGGTCACGCCCTTCGCGCGGAGGTTGCGGAAGAGCGCCGCGGCGGCGAGGTAGGTGTCGGGATCGCGGGGCGCGAGGGAGGGCATCTCGCGGAAGTAGGCCTCCAGCGCCCGCAGGTCCTCGCGACGCCGGATTCCCTGGAAAAATTCGGCGAGGATGACGCCGCAGGTGGCAATGTCCTCGCGCTCCTCGATGCAGCGAGCGAGCGTGTCTGCCTCGCGCGAGCGATGGCCGTTGAAGAAGTCGACCCACACCGACGTGTCGACCAGGATCCTCACGGCAGGATCCTCACGCTCGCTTGCGGAGGCGATCCAGATCGCCCGCCCAGGCGACCTTGCCGCGGAGCGCGAGCAGTCCCTTGCGACGCTGCTTCCGCGCGAACTCCCGCAGCGCCTCGTTGATCACGTCGGTCTTGGTCCGCCCAGGCGCGCAGGCCATGGCCTCCGCGAGCGCCCGATCGTCGATGTTCAGCGTCGTGCGCATGTGGATCGGCCTCCCGATGCATACGATGGATGGCCTCCATCTGCATGTCAAGGAGCGACTCAGTCGCGGGTGTGATCGCGGAGCCTCGGTAGAGGTATCCGCCGAGACCGGCCGCCCGCCCCCTCGGCGACGGCGACAGCGACGGCAACGGCAACGGCAGAGCGGGAGCAACCGAAGATCCAGAGGTGGCGCGGCAGCGCGCCCACCGAGCACTTTGGATCACACCCCTCGGTCGCGGGTGTGATCGCCGGCCCTCGGTAGGAGCCTCCCTGGGGTGGCTGTTCCGGCGTGCACGTTGCTCGTTTCCCCTGCTCGAAGAACGGCCCCCGATCACTCTGGATCACACCCCCGGTCGCTGCCTCCACGGGCAATCGAGGTCTTCACCGCTGCTGCGGTGGCGTGCCCGGGAACGGGAACGACAACGGCAACGGGAACGGGAACGGGAACGGGAACGTCCACCTGGGGACTCGATTGTCCCCGCCTGCCTCAGCCCTCGATGAGCTCGATCCGGGCCCGATGACCCGGCGCCGCTGCGAGGCCTGCATCGAGGGTGAGCAGCGGGGCAGCGAGCACCTCGGCGAGCGCCAGGTAGGCGGCGTCGTAGGCGGTGAGGTTGTGCCGGAGCTGCCAGATCCGCGGGAGGAGAAGCTGATGCGAATGGCGAACAATGCCCAGCGCGGCCAGGGAGTCGAAGGCGGCCGCGGCTCGCGCCGAGCCCAGCTCGCCCACGGCGTGGTAGCGACGGAGAACGTGGGCGACTTCGATGTCCAGCAGGTGCGGGGCGTGGAGCGATGGGCCGCCTGCGAGGCGCCGCCCGATCGCGGCCGCGGCGGGCAGCCCGAGGAGCAGCTCGATCACCACGGAGGCATCGAGGACGATCACCGCCGGTCGCGCTCGGCACGCAGGATCGCGGCCGGCCGGTCGCTCACCCGCACCGGAGGCAGACGCGCGAGCCGATCGAGGATCTCCTCGCGGGTCGGAACCTCGACGCTGCGGCGGGCCTCCCCGAGGAGGTAGTCCGAGAGCGAGATCCCCGCCGCGGCTGCGCGGACCTTGAGCTTGCGGTGCAGCTCGTCCGGCACGTGCCGGATCTGGATCATCTTGGCCATGCAATCACGCTAGTTGCATGTGATCCACATGTCAATGGACGGGCCCGCGGTGGCACGCGGGGATCAGCGACGGAGGGCGAGGGAGAGGACGATTGCGCCGGCGGTGGCGAGCAGGGCGAGCGCGCTGAACAGGCGGGCCGCGAGGCGGGCGCGGGCCTCGGCGAGCGTGCAGCCGACCAGGACCAGATCGCCGGCGCGTGCGCGCAGCGTCGCCTCGCCGCGGTAGAGCGCGCCGGGATCGAGCGTGCCGGTGGCGACCACGCTCGCGCCGGAGGCCACATCGACCGCGTCGCCGCGGGGCTGGTTGCGCGGACGGACATCCGAGGCGCGGAGGACGGCGGCTCCCTCGATGAACAGGGTCACAAGCGTGCTGCCCAGGCGCATCCGGAGGCCTCCGGCGGGCGCCTCGGCATCCACCGCCAGCTCGCCCTCGATCGCGATCGGACCCGCGGCGAGCGGCACACCCGCAGCGACGGGAGTTACGCGGCGCAGCCGGGCCATCCGGCGCCACGCCTGGAGCGCGCCAGCGAGCAGCACCAGGAGTGGCCCGAGGGCGAGCGCCCGGAGCGCGGGCCGGTGATCCGGCTGATAGCGCCGGACCGGCGCGAGGACGCTGGCCTGCCCGACGCCATTCCGTTCGAGCACGACCTGGGTCTGGTGGTCGGCGACCTGGGTGGCGAGGGTGGTGACGCCGGCGTGGCCGCCGCCGCCGAACAGCCGGTAGCGCACGCCCTCGGTGGCGAAGGCGGGGTTGACCGTGCGGGCATCGATCCCGAACGAGGCGCCGGGCTTTTCGGGCAGGATGATCCGCCGCTGGGTCACCTGGGCCGCGTCCTGATCCTCGTGCACCACGAGGCGCCCCGCGTCGTCGCACAGGAGCCGCGCCGCGGCGATCCCGGCGAGCGGCACGTTGCGATAGGCGAACGGCTTCCCGTCCCGGATCCCGTCGACGCAACCCGCCCATCCGCGCCGCGACAGGCGCGCGTAGCCTCCGCGCAGCCCGACCACGGAGGTCACCGTCGGCGCCGGCCCCCCATCGGCGAAGCAGACCGGCCGCGACACCTCCGCGACCCACCCCTCCGCGCGACCCGGGGCGACGCTCATACCGCCCTCTCCGCGCCATCCGTCCGAGTACACCACCGTGTGGCCGCCACCGGCGCCGATCAGCTTCCGCCCGCCCGCAGTCGCGCCCGCCCATCGCCCGTTGCCGTCGAGCGTCCAGAGCAGGTTGTTGGTGGCACCGGAGATCGTCTGGAGGACGACCAGCTGGTCCCCCGCTGCGGCGATCTGCCACTGCGCCGCGTGCGTGGCCTGTGCCTCCGGGTCGAGATCGGGCGCCTCCAGCTCGAGATCGGGGGGCTGTGCTGCGTCCGCCGCGCCGAAGCGGTGGAACTCGAGCACGCTGCCGCTCGCGGAGCGCCGGTCGGTCGCCAGCACGAAGGCGCCCGCACCCGCGTCGGCGAGGCGGAAGGAGGCCGTGTCCGCGCTGGCGGGCAGCCTGAGCTGCTCGGTCACCCGCCCGTTCTCGTCGACGGTCACCACGTGCAGGATCCCGTCGACCGCGCCGTGCCGCAGCTCCAGCCAGGCCGCCGCAGCAAGGTCGCCGCCTGCCACCGCCACCCCACCCACGATCGAGGTCTGCCGCTTGACCTCCCCGTGCGGCGAGACCGCCCACGCAACCAGCCACGCAGAGAGCAGTGCCAATCCAACGAGTCGCACGACAGGTACCTCCTTACGTCAACTTCGCGCCTCCGGGGCGCTTCGATTCAAGCCGGGTCGCGTCACCGCAGCACATCGTGCCCGGCTGACTGCTCCGCTCTACGATGCTCTTCGAGCTTCCGGGTGAACACGCCGACCAGCCGGTCGTCGAACTGCGCCCCCGCGCAGCGCTCGACCTCACCCACGGCCACCTCGTGCGGCAGCGCCTTGCGGTAGGAACGATCCGAGGTCATCGCGTCGTAGGCGTCGGCGACCGCCACAATCCGCCCGAGAATCGGGATGTTATCCCCCATCAGCCCGCGCGGATAGCCGGAG
Source organism: Myxococcales bacterium (assembly GCA_009692555.1). GTDB lineage: Bacteria > Myxococcota_A > Polyangia > Palsa-1104 > SHYY01 > SHYY01. The sequence continues at coordinate 18,524 of SHYY01000010.1, read as the reverse complement.
CCGTCCCAGTTCTCGTGGTGGCACCACGCGCCGGGGATGATCTCGAGCATGAACGGGATCGGTTCGAGGATCCGCTTTCCCTTCGCGGGGTGGGTGCGGAACATCGCCATCTCCTCGGGGGTGAGCTTGCCGGGCTTGTTCAGCTTCTCGTAGCGGATGCCGATCTTGCCGATGTCGTGCATCAGCCCGGCCTGCACCACCGTCTGGATCTCGGCCGGGCTCATCCCGAGCCCCTCGGCGACCAGGCTGGAGTAGAAGCTCACCCGCTCGGAGTGCCCGCGCGTGTAGCGGTCGGACTCCTCGAGGGCGTGGGCGAATCCGATGATGGTGGCCTTGAAGTTCTCCTCGAGCGAGAGGTTGATCTTGGCGAGATCGCGGTTGCGCCCGACGAGGTCCTGGTAGAGGCGCGCGTTCTCGATCGACACGGCGGCGCGCGAGGCGAGCACCGAGAGGAGCTTGCGCTGCCCCTCCGAGAAGCGCTGCCCGCGCGTGTACGAGTAGGCGTTGAGCATCCCGATCACGCGGTCCTGCACCTTGAGCGGGATCGAGCAGAACGAGACCAGGCGCTTGTCCTCGGGCGCCTCGGAGAAGAAGCGCATCGCCTGGAGCCCGTGCGCCAGCAGCGGGAGGTCGCTCTTGAAATGGCGTAAGACCTCGGCGGTGTCGACGCGCCCGACCGAGCGATCGTCGCCCGCGGAGTTCGCTCCGTACTTGCGCGAGCGCTCTACGTACTGCCCGGTGACCGGGTCGCGCATGATCAGCGTCACGAGATCCGCCGCCACCTCCTGCACCGTCGCCTCGAGGATCACGTCGAGAATCTGGTCGATCTGGAGCGAGGTGGCGATCGCCTCGGAGATCTTGTAGATGCTGACCGCCTCCTTGAGGCGGATGTTCTCCTCCTGAAGGCGCTGGCGGTCGAGGCCGCGCTGGACCACCCGCACCACCTCCTCGATCTTGAACGGCTTGAGGAGGTAGTCGCAGGCGCCCTTCTTCATCGCCTCGATCGCCGTCTCGACCGTGCCGAAGCCGGTCATGATCACCACCAGGACGTTGATCTTCGCCTCGGCGATCTTCTCGAGCAGCTCGAGCCCGCCCATGTTGGGCATCTTCATGTCCGAGATGACGAGGTTGTAGCTGCGGCGCTGCAGCTCGCGGAAGGCGCTCTCGCCGTCCTCGACGGTGCGCACCACATAGCCCTCCATCGTCAGGAAGTCCGAGAGGACCTCGCGGATGACCTTCTCGTCGTCAACGACGAGTATTCGCGGCGAATCGTCCTGGACCTGGGCCTCCATCGCTCCTCGGTGGCAGGGCCTGCGGCTGCCTGGTGCGAGAGTAGCGAAGGGGCGACGACGGGTCAACCGGCGGCCGTCGGAAGGTCGGAAGGGTGCTTAACGGAGAAGGGGGTCCTTCCGCTCACGTAGTCGTAGTCGTAGTCGTAGTCGATTCAGGGGCACTCTCGCGCGGGGGATCACCTCTCCGGCACATGCGCGTGAGCATCTCCACGATGCGGGTCAGCAACTCCATGGCCTGTGACGTCGAGCTTCTGGTAGGCCAGAATGGGCATCCTCGTTTGTGGTCAGGGTGGTCGGTTGGCAGGAGGAATTTGTTGCGGGAGGAAGTTCGATTGCCGTCGCTGCGGACGGGACGACTACGACTACGACTACGACTACGTGACGAGCAAGAGCCAGCAAGAGGGCCCCCTCCGCTGTTAAGCACCCCCGTCGGAAACTTCGTCGGAAACTCGTCGCAGACGAGAGGCTACTTCGTCGCTGCGGGGGTCGCGGCGGGAGCGGGCGCGCGCATCTGGGTATGCTGGGCGACGAGCTGGCGCCAGGAGTCGCCGAGGCGGTCGACCTCGGTCTGGCGGTCCTCCACCTGCCGCTTCGCCGCGCTCCACGCCTTCGCCTTACTCGCGAAGTCGTCGGCGAAGTTCTCGAGCTTGAAGTCGGGATTCGGCTTGATCCCCTTGGACGAGGCCAGCCGCGCCTTCTCCAGCTCCACCTTCGATTCGGCGAGGGTGGCGTGCGCGTCCGCCGCCTCGCCCTGCTCCCTTTGCCACTTCTTGCGCTTCGAGAGCCAGTCGATCTTCACCGACGCGGCGTGCTGGCCGGCCTCGGCGACCTCCAGCTCGCGCGCCGCCTGTGTGAGCTTGGTCGCATCGCCCAGCTTCTTTTGCTCGTCGGCGCCGAGCTGCGCCTTCTTCGTCTCGAGCTTGGCCTGCTCGTGCTCGCTCTCGGCGCTGATGATCTCCTTCTCCGTCGCCGCGACGTCCGCATCCGCCTTCTGCCTCTCGCTCCGCGCGACGGAGATCTCGTTCTGCGCGGCGAAGATCGCCTGCTTTTCGGCGATCGGAATCGGCGCGAGGGAGACGTCGTCGACCTTGTACTTCGGGCCGGAGCCGCAGCCGACGGCGAGCAGGATCACGATCGGGAGTTGCAGTGAGCGCATGGCGAATCCTCTTTGGAAAACGGGTGGTTGACGAACTTCAGCCGATCGCCGAGCCGACCGGCGGCGTCTGCGGGCGGAGCGACGGGAACCAGCCGAAGAACTCGCGCAGCTTCTCCTTGCGAGGCGCGTCCAGGTAGTCGAAGTTGGTGCCGCGGTCGATCACCTCCCAGAAGTCCTTGCTGGTGATCCCGAGCAGTTCGTCGCGGATCGAGCGCAGGCGCGCCGGCAGCTCCTCCTGCATGTCGTCGGCGATCGACCGCGCGGGCCGCTCCTCCCCGGCGACCAGATAGAAGGTGGCCAGCTTCGCCTGCGCCTTGCGCACGCCACGCAGCATCTGCTCCTGCTCCTCGGTCTCGGCCTTGTGATCGAGCTCGAGGAGCACCCGCAGGACGCGGTCGTGGCAGGGTGCCTTGCGTGCGAAGGCCACCTCGCACAGCGTCGCGATGTCGTAGCCCACCGTCTCGGTGACGAAGCGCAGCTTGAACGAGTGCGCGAGCTGCCCGTAGTAGCGCAGGTGGCCCGCCACCTCGACCGCCGTGTCGTCGAGCCCGGCCTCGATCATCCGCTCGCACAGCTGCCGGTACTGGTTCAGCACGTTGTAGGCGACCCGCACCTGCTTCTCGTTCAGCGTCGCGCGCAGGTACGTGTTGAAGAACTTCACCACCAGCCCGAGCGCCTGCCGGTCACCGACGGCGAGCGCCGCCTCGCCGATGTAGCGCGTGTCGATCGCGACGAGATGATTCATGTCCTGCATCACGCCGAGCGACTCGTTGTAGATGGTCTGGTATTGCCGGAGCACCTTCCACTCCAGCCATACCTTGCGCTGCGCGAGATCGTCGACCGACTCGCCGGACATCGAGACGAAGTCGGGGTTCTGGCGCAGCTTCGGACCGATCTCGAACCAGCCGGTCTCGGCGCCCAGCTTGCGCGGCAGGTAGCTCGCCGCCAGCTCCTTCAGCGCATCGACCGCGCCCTGGGCGATCAGCTTGTCCTTCTGGGTGATCGCGTTCATCGCCACGTCGGTGAGCTGCTCGATCGACTGGAGCACGCGGAGCTGCCGGTGCGGCACCTCCCCAGCCACCGAGAGCGCCGAGGCGAGCGCCTGCTCCTGGATCCGCGAGACCACCCTCTCCGGGTCGAGGAAGGCGAACACGTAGGCGAAGTAGGGGACCATCAGGAGCACGCTCAGCGTCACCAGGATGAGCGTGGCGGCGATCGAGATCTCCGGGACGAAGTGGTCGCTCACCGAGAGGCTCACCCACACCGCATCGATCCCGGCGACGACGAAGAAGCCGAGGACGGCGAGGTTGGTGCGGTCGCGGAAGAACATCTCCGCCACGCGCGGCGTGTAACGGGTGGCGGCGAGCTGGACCACGATGCTGACAACGGTGATGACGATGCCGAGCACCGCGGTGACGACCTGCGCCAGGTTGCCGAGGGCGTTCTGCGCCGTCCCGGCCTCGTAGGTGAACAGGAGGCTGAACGCGGAGGGCTTGGCGAAGGCCGGCGCCCAGCGCCACCAGTCGATCAGGTAGAAGGAGACAAAAATAATCGCCGCCGACGCGCCGAGCAGTGCGATCGGGTAGATCCAGATCTGTCTGCGCTTCTCCGTGGTCGCGGCGGCCATGCCGGGACGAGGCTAGCCGCGCGACGGGCGGCAAGTCAACGGCGCCTGACGTGCCAACGCGCCTGACGTTGACAGTCCCGGGGGCCCTCCCTAAGCTCGGCGACGCACATGCTGCTTGCGATCGACGTCGGCAACACCAACACAGTGATCGGCGTGTTCACCGGAACGACTCTCGGGGCGCACTGGCGACTCGAGACCCGCGAAGGGCGCACTGCCGACGAGTACGCGGCGCTCCTGCACGGCTTCTTCGCGCTTTCCGAGCTGCCCTGGCGATCGGTCACCGCGGCGATCCTGGCGACGGTGGTGCCGGCGGTGCGCTTCTCGATCGAGGGGATGTGCCAGCAACACCTCGGCCTCGTGCCGCTGATCGTGGGGCCGGGGATCAAGAGCGGGATGCCGATCCTCTATGACAACCCGCGCGAGGTGGGCGCCGATCGGATCGTGAACGCGGTGGCGGCCTACGAGCGCTGGAAGCAGGGCTGCATCGTGGTCGACTTCGGCACCGCGACCACCTTCGACGTGGTCACCCCACGCGGCGAGTACCTCGGCGGCGCGATCGCCCCCGGGTTGATCATCTCGGCCGATGCGCTCTACGAGCACGCCGCCAAGCTGCCCCGGGTGGAGATCGTCCGGCCGCGCACCGTGATCGGCAAGAACACCGTCGCCAGCATGCAAGCCGGACTGGTGTTCGGCTATGTCGGGCTGGTCGACGAGATCGTCGAGCGCATGCGCCGCGAGGTCGACTTCCCGGTGAAGGTGCTGGCGACGGGCGGGCTGGCCCCGCTGATCGCCCGGGAGTCACGGACGATCGAGGAGTCGGACGAGCTGCTCACGTTGACCGGCCTCCGCCTGCTCCACGAACGCAATCGGTAGCGACACCGTCGAAGGCACCGCGGCGGCCGGTCCAAACCCAGTCCAAACCCGATCGTCCTTGACACCCCCTGCCTCCACCAGTAAATTCCCGCCTCCCAGCACAACTGGAGGCACCGAGGACCGATGGCAGTTCATATCCGACTCTCTCGCATGGGCGGCAAGAAGACCCCCTTCTATCGCGTCGTGGCGACCGACTCCCGCTCGCCGCGCGACGGGCGCTTCATCGAGCACATCGGGATCTACGATCCGCTCGCCGAGCCCGCCCAGATCCGCTTCGACGAGCCGCGCCTCCAGCACTGGCTGTCGGTCGGCGCGCAGCCCTCGGCGACGGTCGGCGAGCTGATCAAGGTTTCCCGCAAGGCGGCTGCAGCGCAGCCCTGATCGGATCCATCATGAGCGGCGGCAGCGACAGCACGGCCTCCATCAAGGACCTGATCCAGTTTCTCGCCCGGACACTCGTCGACCAGCCCGACGCGGTGGAGGTGGATGAGGTCGATGAGGGGGACACCACGGTCTACGAGCTGATCGTCGCCAAGGAAGATCTCGGCAAGGTGATCGGCAAGCAGGGACGCACCGCGCGGGCCCTCCGCACCGTCCTCTCCGCAGCGACGACCAAGAGCCGCAAGCGCGCGGTGCTCGAGATCCTCGAGTAGTCGTCGGGTTGTCTTCGCAGTCCCCCCTGATCGGTGTCGGGTACGTCGCTCGCGCGCACGGCGTGCGGGGGCAGGTGCGGGTCGAGGGCAGCTCGGACTCTCTGGGTCAGCTCTCCCGCGTGTTCCTCGGCGAGCGCGACGGCGCAACAGGTGTGGAGGTGGCGATCGAGTCGGCCGCGCGCACCGATGGTGGGTGGCTGGTCAAGCTGCGGGGCGTCGACGATCGTGACGCCGCCGACGCGCTCCGCGGAAAATCGCTGCGGGCACCCCGCGACCAGCTTCCGGCGCCCCCGGACGACGAGGTCTACGTCGCCGATCTGGTCGGCTGCGCGGTGGTCGACGGCGCAGGAGCCCCCCTGGGAACGGTCAAGCAGGTCTACCCGTCGGGCGCCCACGAGCTGCTGGTGATCGAGCGCCCCGACGGACGGGAGGGCCTCGTGCCGTTCATCGAGCCGATCGTCCTCTCGGTCGACATCGCCGCGCGGGTGATCGTCTGTGACCCGCCCGAGGGGCTGCTGGACCCATGATCACCTTCGAGGTCCTCACCCTCTTCCCCGAGATCTTTCCGTCGGTGCTCGGCGCGTCGCTGCTCGGCAAGGCGATCGAGAAAGGCCTGCTCGCGGTGCACCTCACCGACCCCCGCGACTTCTCGGTCGGCAAGCACCGCTCGGTCGACGACGCACCCTACGGCGGCGGCGGCGGGATGGTGATGCGCCCCGAGCCGATCGCGCAGGCGATCGCGGCGGTCGAGGGCGCGCGCGGGCCAGCGCGGAAGGTGCTGCTCTGTCCGTCGGGGAGGCCGCTCGCGCAGCCCGAGGTGGTGCGCCTCGCCCGCGAGCAGCGGCTGCTGTTCGTCTGCGGGCGCTACGAGGGCTTTGACGAGCGGATTCGATCGCTGGTCGACGAGGAGATCTCCCTCGGCGACTACGTCCTCTCGGGCGGCGAGCTCGGCGCGCTGGTGCTAATCGACGCCATCGCCCGCCGGATCCCCGGCGTCCTCGGCAACGCGGAATCGCCGTTCGACGAGTCGTTCGAGCACGGGCTCCTCGAGTATCCGCACTACACACGCCCCCCCGATTTCCGCGGCCTCCCCGTCCCCGAGGCGCTGCTCTCGGGCGACCATGCGCGGGTCCGCCTCTGGCGCCGCCGCGAGGCGCTCCGCCGCACCCGCGAGCGCCGCCCCGATCTCTTCTCGCGCCTCCCACTCAGCGACAAGGATCGCGCGCTCCTCGACGGGAAGGAGCCTTGAACACCCTCCCCGCCAGGACCTGGGTGGCGCTGGTCCATCACCCGGTCCACGACCGCGATCGCCGGATCATCACCACCGCGATCACCAACCTCGACATCCATGACATCGCCCGATCGAGCCGCACCTACGGGCTGGCCGGCTACCACCTCGTGACCCCGGTGCTGGCGCAGCGCGATCTCGCCTCCAGGATCATCGGCCACTGGCGCTCCGGAGAGGGCGCGGCGATGAACGATTTTCGCCGCCAGGCGCTCGACCCGGTCGAGGTGCACGAGTCGGTCGCCGCCTCCCGCGCCGCGGTCGCCACCGCCTCCGGAAGCGAGCCGTTCACCGTCGCCACGACCGCCCGGAGGCGCCCCGATCAGGTCGGCTGCCAAGCCCTGGTGGCGGAAGCCGCCGCATCGCCCCGTCCGCTCCTGATCCTCCTCGGTACCGGATGGGGGCTTGCGGACGAGGTGGTAGATCGAGTAGATCGTGTCCTCGCCCCGATCCAGGGAGCGGCCGATTACAACCACCTTTCTGTCCGATCGGCCGCCGCGATCCTGCTGGACCGGCTGTTCGGCGACCGCGAGTGAAGGAGCACGGAACCATGACCACGATGAGCGACGCCTGCCCCACGATTTCCGCGATTGAAGCCAAGCAGCTCCGCAAGGTGCCTTTCCCCCCCTTCCGCGTCGGTGACACCGTCAAGGTGCACGTGCTGATCAAGGAAGGCGAGAAGGAGCGCACCCAGGTGTTCGAGGGCGTGTGCATCAAGAAACACCACGCAGTCTCGCGCGCCACGTTCACCGTGCGCAAGGTCTCCTACGGGGTGGGCGTGGAGCGCATCTTCCCGATGCACACCCCGCGGATCGAGAAGGTCGAGGTCGTCTCGCGCGGCCGCGTGCGACGCGCGAACCTGAACTACCTCCGCGGCCGCGCCGGCAAGGCCGCCCGCATCCGCGAGCAGGACTAGCTCTTGTGAACCGTCGCGCCCTCGGAAACGAGGCGGAGCGACGGGCCGCGCAGCACCTCGAACGACTCGGCTACCGCATCCTCGAGCGCAACTACACCTGCCGCCTCGGCGAGATCGATCTCGTCGTCGAAGAGGGCGCGGTGCTGTGCTTCGTCGAGGTGCGGATGCGCACCGGCGACCGCCACGGCGCCGCCGTCGAGACGATCTCCCCCGCCAAGCGCCGCCACATCACCCGCGCCGCCGAGCACTACCTCATGAGCCGAGGCGCCGCCGAACGCGCCTGCCGCTTCGACGTGGTCACCATCGACGGCGAGGGCGCGCCAGTGCTGATCCGGGACGCCTTCGGAATGGAGGATTGAGAAGGCTGCTCCCTCTCCCGCCAGCGGGAGAGGGCCGGGGTGAGGGTGGGAGGCCCCTACTGGCAGCTGGGCGTCGGGCTCGGATTCGGACAGGACGAGGGCGTGATCACTCCCCCGTCGAGATCCGAGTTGAAGCCGCACCTCAGGTCTTCCTTGCACACGCAAAACTTCTTGCACTTGAAGGACCCCGCCACCGCCGACACGGCGCACACGAAGCCGCCGTTGCACAGCTGCTCCTTCGCGCTGCCGCTGACCGCGTTCTGGCAGTCCTCGTCGGTCTGGCACTCCGCGGTGCATGTGGAGCGCGTGATCGCGCCGCCGATCTCGCCCTGGAGCAGGCACAGGCGGGTCGGGCACTCGAGGGCGGGCGACGCGACGGCCGTGCCCTGGATCCCCGCGTCCGACGGATTGATGCACTTGCGCCCGACGCCGTTGTCGGTGCAGCCGACCGCGGCAAGGGCGGCCGCCAGGAGCGCAGGCAGAAAGGCTCTCATCGAATCAGCTCCTTGGAATCACTCAGGGGTCTAGTGGGCCGGGAAAAAGCCCGCCCATCGTACACGGGGCGAAAGCCAAGTCAAGCACTCCGAAAGGAACGCATGACCGTGAGCCGAAACCGGCCCCGGAGCGCACCACGACGGAGACCGGTCGGCGGCGTGAGCAGGCGCCGGGCCTGGCCTTAGCCCGCCGAAGGGCGGCTTTTTCCTTGAATTCTTTCCGCAGCGTTCATATGCTCTCGCAGCTTTGGCACTCCCCCGCCCGTCCACCGACGAGCGGCTGCTCGGGAACCAGGCTCTTAGCCACGAGGTCGAAAGGGTACCCATGGATCGCAACGCCCTCCGCCACGCACTTGCCCTCGCAACCGCCGGTGTGATCGCGCTCACGCCTGCCTTCGGTGACGCCAAGCCGAAACCGAAGAAGGACAGCGGCGGCGACACGATGACCTTCAGCCCCGAGGACACCGGCCAGCCCGTCGCGCCGCCCCCGCCGGCCGCTGACGACCCCGCCCCCGAGGCAAAGAAAAAGAAGAAGAGGGCCGAGCCCGTCGCCGCGCCGCAGGGACCCGCGGTCCAGCAGGCCACCGACGACAAGGCGGCCGCGGGCCCGGCTTCGAAGACGCTCGAGCGCGCGCTCAAGCTCTACGAGGGCGAGGACTACTTCTCGGCCACCATCGAGCTCAACAAGGTCGTCGAAGGCCAGTCGGGCGACGACGACGCGAACCGCCAGCGCGCCGAATTCTTCATGGGCAAGGCGCTCTTCCAGATGAAGTTCTACTCGGCGTCGCTCTCCTACTTCGACCGCATCGTTCAGAAGGGCGTCGCGCACCGCTACTACAGCAAGACCCTGCAGTGGCTCGCATCGCTCTCGCAGTACCTCCCCGACTCCGCCGGCGTGCTCGACAAGATCGGCAAGTACCAGCGCGCCGACCTCGAGCAGCCTGCCCTCGAGCCGGTCAAGAACCAGCTCTTCTACCTCCTCGGCCGCTTCCACTACACCAAGGGCAACTTCAAGGAGGCGCTCGACCTCTTCGGCGCCATCCCCGAGGACAGCGAGTACTACGCCCAGTCGAAGTTCTTCGAGGGCATCACCTACGTCCGCCAGTACCAGGCCAAGCCGGCCGCCGACGCCTTCAAGGCGATCCTCCGCAAGGCCGCCGAGCACCCGGACAAGAAGACGCGCGAGTTCGAGGAGTTGGCCAACATCTCCCTCGCCCGCACCTTCTATTCGCTGCACCAGTTCCCGCAGGCCGTGAAGTACTTCGACAAGGTGCCCCAGACCTCCCCCGACTGGCTGGCGTCGCTGTTCGAGTCAAGCTGGGCGCAGTTCCAGATGGACGGCGACTCCAAGGCGCTCGGCAACATCCACACTCTGAACGCGCCGTTCTTCGAGAACGAGTTCTACCCCGAGTCGCTGATCCTGAAGGCCGTGATCTACTTCCAGCGCTGCAACTACGACAAGGCGATGGCGGCGGTGGCGGAGTTCAACGAGTCCTACCCCGCTCTCAAGAAGGACATCGACGGGGTGATCCAGAAGTTCCCGGACAACGCCGAGTTCTATTCATACGTCGTCAAGATCCGCAACGGCGAGGCCGGCCTCCCCGAGCGCGTGCAGCGGGCCGCCGACGGTGCGCTCTCCGACAAGACGCTCGCCAAGAACCTTGATTACGTCGCCGAGCTCGATCGCGAGCTGCGCTCGGTCGACAAGTCGGCCCCCGACTGGAAGTCGACCGCCATCGCCGGCAACATCCTCCAGGACCTGACGCTCCAGAAGTCCCTCGCCGCCAACGAGACCGGCAACCTCGCCCGCGAGCGCTTGAAGCGCCTCTCCCACGAGATCCAGGAGCTGGTCAAGCAGGCGATCAAGATCGAGTACGAGACCCTGAACGCGCAGAAGGGCCAGATCCAGGCGCGCCTCAAAGAGGAGCAGAAGCAGCAGGGCTCCGGCGCCAAGAAGGGCGGCGAGGTCACCGTCGACGACGAGCACGAGAGGTGGCCCTTCGACGGCGAGTACTGGCAGGACGAGCTCGGTTACTACCGCTTCCGCGTCATCGACCGTTGCGCGAAGTGACGCGCGAAGTAACCCTTCCTTCCATCGGCAAGCTCAGGAACCAGGACAAAGGGGACAGGAGCCCAATGACTCGCAGCAGGTTCGTCGGTATCGGCGCCACCGCCGCGCTCGTCTTCTCGACAGCGGCCCAGGCGGTTCCCAAGCACACCAAGCAGGAATCCACCGTCGAGGCGAAGCAGAGCGAGCTCACCAAGCCGTCGCAGCGCAAGGAGGAGAAGTCGCGGCCGACGCTGCAAGCGCAGGACGTCTTCGGCGGGATCGGCGAGAAGCTGAAGGCGGTCACCGATAGCCAGATCAAGGTGCTGCAGAAGCTGATCGACAACACCAGCGACGACGCGGTCGACGAGAAGGGCAACCCCGAGAAGCCCGACTACCTGTTCCGCATGGCCGAGCTGTTCGCCGAGCAGGAGCACTACTACAACTTCCGCGCGCGCGAGCTCGATCAAAAGATCTTCGACGCGGCGCAGGCCAACAAGCAGAACCTGGTCACCCAGTACAAGGCGCAGCAGGTCGACTTCGAGAAGCGCGAGGTCACCTGGCGCAACGCGGCGGTGAAGGAGTACCTGCTCGTCACCAACAACGCGAAGTTCAACGGCTACAAGCGCATGGACCAGGTGCTCTTCTACCTCGCGTTCTTCCTCACCCAGCAAAAGCGCGAGGACCTCGCCCGCCCCTTCTTCAAGCGCCTGATCAAGGACTACCCGAACTCGCAGTTCATCGCCGACGCCTACCTCTCCTTCGGCGAATACTACTTCGAGCAGAAGGACATCGAGAACGCCCTCAAGTTCTACGACAAGGTGCTCCAGTTCCCCCAGTCGCGCGTGTTCGGCTATGCGCAATACAAGGAGGGCTGGTGCTACTTCAACCTCCAGGACTACAAGAAGGCGCTCGAAATCTTCGTGAAGGTCGTCAGCGAGACCAAGATCGAGAAGAAGGACGCCAACAAGATCGCCCTCATCAAGGAGGCGAAGAAAGACATCGTTCGCGCCTACTCGCAGATCGACGCCGCGTCGGTGGACAAGGCGTGGCCCTTCTTCCAGAAGTACGGGAACATCCAGCAGGAGTACGCCCCCGTCATGCTCGAGATGCTCGGCGAGATGTACAACGCGCAGGGCAAGTTCGACAACAGCATCAAGGTCTACCGCCAGCTGATGAAGAACACGCCGGGGTCGCTCAAGCTGTGCAACTGGCAGCAGGAGATCCTGAAGAACACGCTCTCGAAGACCGGCTCGCGGGCGACGGGGGAATCCGTCCAGGAGCTCGAGCGCCTCGCCGCCGTCTACGACAAGTACAAGGGCATGGACGGCGTGAAGAAGGAGGCGCTCGAAGAGTGCCGCGACAACACCGCCGGCTCGCTGCGTGAGCTCGCCACCACCTGGCACAAGGAGGCACAGAAGACCAACGTCAAGGAGACCTACGCCCTCGCCCAGTCGCTCTACCGCGAGTACATCGAAAAGTTCCCGAAGGAGAAGGACGTCTACCCGATGACCTTCTACTACGGCGAGCTCCTGTTCAAGCTCGAGCGCTTCTGCGAGTCGGCGCCGGTCTACACCAGCGTGGTCAAGCTCGACACCACCGACAAGGCCAAGTACCGCAACGAAGCGGCCTACGCGGCGGTCATCTCCTGGAAGAACTGCCTCGGCGTCGACGACTCGGGCACCGTCCAGAAAGAGGAGACGGCCAAGATCCGCAAGGGCGACGTCGGCAAGGACAAGAGCGGCAAGGGCAAGGAGAAGGAGAAGGAGAAGGAGGTCGACTACGCCGAGAAGCCGATCCCCGAGAAGAACCAGAAGATGCTCGACGCCTTCGAGACCTACATCAAGTACGTCCCGAACTCGCCCGAGCTGGTGACGATCAAGTACCGCAAGGCGCGCACCCTCTACGAGTACAACCACTTCAAGGAGGCCTCGCCGCTCTTCAAGGACATCGCGCAGAACCACCAGGACTCCGACCTCGCGGTCTACTCGGCCAACCTGCGCTTCGACTGCGACAACGTCTTGAAGGACATCGCCTCGCTCGAGGCGGACACCAAGCTCCTCTGCCCGGCGCCGAAGCTGGCCCAGGACGCCGACTTCCACAAGCAGTGCGAGACCATCCAGGCCAACATCGGCCGTATGTACATCGAGTCTGCCGAGCGCAGCGGCGATCACCTGAAGGCCGCCGAGCTCTACATCAAGCTCGCCAACGATCACCCGGATGACCCGAAGATCGCCGAGGTGCTCTTCAACGCGGCGATCAACTACGACCGCGCCAAGGCCTACGGCCGCGCGATCAAGGCGCGCCAGGACCTGATCGAGAAGAAGCCCGACGATCCGCTCGCGAAGAAGGCCGTCTTCATGCTCGGCAAGGCGTTCCAGTCGATCGCCGCGTACGGCGCCGCCGCCGATCATTACGAGAAGTACGCCATCAAGTACCCCGGTGAGAAGGAGCCCTACGACGCCGCCACCGCCCTCTTCACCGCCTCCTTCTTCCGCCGCGGCCTCGGCGAGATCGACAAGTCGATCGAGGACACCAACACCTTCATCCGCCTCTACTCCGGCCGCAAGGAGTACGAGGACAAGTCGGCGGGCGTCTACTTCGGCCTCGGCCAGATCTACGAGGCCCAGAAGAACCGCGAGAAGCTCGAGAAGCACCTCAAGGACTACATCAAGACCTGGCGCGAGAAGGGCGGCATCGACCGCGAGATCATCGCCACCGTGAAGCTGGCCGAGATGAAGTGGGCCGACTCGTGCACCGCCCCCGACGGTGGCGTCAACGGGGCGTGCCTCGAGATCAAGCGCGTCCGCGCCTCGTCGGCGACGCGCGTGGCCGAAAAGTCGCGCAAGAGCCAGAAGGGCAAAAAGAAAAAGGGCGTCGTCCTCCCTGCGCAGTGCGGCCCGGAGACGAAGTCGAAGATCGTCCTCTACGAGCGCAAGCCGGCGTACGCCAAGGAGGCGCAGGCTCTCTTCCAGAGCGCGCTCAAGCTCTACGCGGGCGGCGCGGCGGTGAAGAAGATCCCCGGCAAGGACGAGGGCGAGCGCAACGCGCGCGCCGAGTCGATGATGTACGCCGTCGCCCAGGCCAAGATGATGGAAGGCGATCAGGACTACGAGCGGCTGATCGCGATGAAGATCCCGGACAAGCTCGACTTCACCCCGGCCGACCTGACCGCCTCGAAGGGCAAGATCGCCAAGGACAAGAAGCGCCTCGAGGACAACACCAAGAAGTTCAAGGGCTGGTACGAGGGCAAGATCAAGGCAGTCGACACCGCGCAGAAGGCCTACCAGCAGGTCATTCTCTACAAGCAGGCTCACTGGGCGATCGCCGCCGCGGCGCGCATCGGCCAGGTGTTCCAGGACTTCTCGGGCCAGCTCTACACCGCTCCCGTTCCCAAGGCAGGCAAGTCGCCCGAGGGCATGACCCAGGACGATTTCGAGCAGCTCTTCCACGACTCCTACTGCGACCAGATGACCGACACCGCCGAGCCGCTCGAGACCAAGGCGGTCGAGGGCCTCAAGACCTGCCTCGACAAGTCGACCGACCTCTCCTGGTTCAACGAGTGGTCGGCGCTCTGCGAGGCCGAGCTGAACCAGATCAAGCCCGCCGAGTACCCCCTCGCCGCGGAGATCCGCGCCGTGCCCGGTTACTCCGACAAGCGGGTCGACGCCGCCCCCCTGCTCACGGAGCTCAAGTAGAGATGCGCCCTCATTTTCTGATCGCCGCGATACTGGTCGCCCCGTCGCTGACCGCGTTCGCCAAGAAGGATCCCGCCAAGGAAAAGGCGGAGATGCAGGAGGACTTCAAGAAGCTGGCGGGCAAGGTCGAAGCCTCCCGCAAGGCGAGCGCCGGCCGCCTCTCCGACAAGGACTGCGCGAGCTTCGCGAAGGACTTCATCGGCTTCTCGAAGGACCGGAAGGTCGCCGAGGGCTGGTTCAACGCCGGCGTCCTCTACGAGCAGTGCAACACCTCCGAGGCCGAGGACGCGTACAAGAACGCCCTCGATCTCAACGGCAACTTCGCCCCCGCGATGGTCAACCTGGGCGAGCTGTTCTACAAGCAGGGCAAGGTCGCCGAGGCCACGACGCAGTTCGAGCGCGCCAACAAGGCCGACCCGAAGAACGTGCAGGCCTACAACGACTCGGCGCTGGTACTGTTCGAGAAGGCGAAGCAGAACGGCAACGATCCGGCGACGATGAAGGAGGCGATCGGCAAGCTCCGCCGCGCGCTCGCCGTCAACTCCGACTCGATCGCCGCCTACTCGCTCCTGGCGATGGTCTACTTCACCACCGCGGAGTCGGACCGCTCCAAGCTCGACCTCGCCGAGCTGGTGTGCAAGCAGGCCAAGGAGGTCAACGCCGAGTTCCCGCAGATCTACAACACCCTTGGCCTCATCAAGCTGAAGAAGAAGAACGTCACCGGCGCCCTCGGCGAGTTCCGCAAGGCCGCCGAGCTCGATCCGAAGTACGTCGAAGCGCAGCTCAACATCGGCGCGATCACCCTCTCCGCGCGCGACTACAAGAACGCCGAGACCGCCTTCAAGGCCGCGCTCGACGCCAAGCCGGCCAAGCCGGAGCACAAATTCGACGCCACGATGGGGATGGGCGTGGCGCTGCGCGGGCAGCGCCGGGTCGACGAGGCGGAGAAGTGGTACGTGAAGGCCAAGGAGCTCGATCCGAAGAACTGCGCGGTCGCCTACAACCAGGGCGTGCTCGCCCAGGACTATCGGGCGGGCGACGAGCCGGCGTTGAACGTCGCGAAGAAGCTGTTCCTCGAGTTCAACACCTGCGCAGGCGCGAAGCCCGACGACAAGGTCCTCGCCGACCGGCTGAAGGACTCGGTCCGCCGGATCAAGGACATCGAGGACACCTTCAAGGCCATCATCGAAGCGAAGAAGGCCGAGGAGGAGATGAAGCAGATGCAGAAGGAGATGGAGCTGCAGCAAAAGGAGATGGAGAAGCAGCAGCTACTCCAGCAGGGCGCCGCGCCTCCTGCTCCCGCCCCCGGCGGAGCCGCCAAGCCAGCCGAAGCCAAGCCCGCCGATGCCAAGTCGGGCGACGCCAAGCCGACGGAAGGTAAGCCAGCGCCAGCAAAGGGAAAGTAGCCCGGCGATTGCGCTCGTGAAAAAAAAGTAGAATCTCGGGAACCGAGCCGGCTGAGGGTTGTCGGAACCAGCGGCCCAACCGTTCGCAACACGGAGGAGCTGAACATGAAACGCACACTGCTCGCCACCCTCGCCGCCCTCTCGCTCGTGTCCTTTGCCGCCCCTGCGGGAGCCCAGGACAAGGGCGCCGCCCCCGGGGGCGACAGCGTCCAGTACAAATCGAAGACCGTCTACGACTTCGACGACGACGTGGTCGAGGGCGATCTGGTGCGCCCGGACGGCGAGTTCGTCGACAGCCGGAAGGCGGCCAAGCACTCGTCGCTGATCAAGATCCGCCCCGACTTCATCCCCGAGATGCTGAAGTCGGCCGAAGACATCTAGAACGCTCGTTCTGCTGAAGGAGCCGAAATGCCCACCGGAGTAAGTGTGCCCCTCACGTTCGAGATCTTCAAAGGGGGCCAGCTCGTCCGAACCGAGACGCTGACCCAGGACATCATCAAGGTCGGCAAGCTCTCCTCCTCCCACCTGCGGATCGACGACGAGAGCGTCTCGCGCATGCACGCGGTGATCGAGATCGCGGGCCCCACCGAGATCTACATCATCGACCTCGGCTCGACCAAGGGCACCGTCGTCAACGGGCAGAAGGTCAACAAGTGCCGGATCCAGTCGGGCGACGAGATCGTCCTCGGCGACACCCGGATGGTGGTGACCGTCGGAGACGCGGTCGCGGCCAGCGAGAAGCCGGCAGCCCCGGCCCAGTCGGGCGGAGGACTACGCTCGACGGTGATGGGGATGAAGACGATCCCCGCCCCGGGTCCCGGCGGCGCGATCGCCAGCGCCCACGTCCCCCCTCCGACCGGCGCCGTGCCGCATCCGACGGCCGGCCCGGCTCCCCGCGCGCCCGCCCAGCAAGCACCCGCCCAGACCTTTGCGCCGGCCCGCCTGCCTCCCGGGCTCGCCGAGGCGGTCGAGGTCCACGACGGCAGCAAGGCGATCGAAGTGGTCGCGATGTTCGAGGACGCGATCGTCGACACCCGCCACTTCACCAACCCCGCCTCGGGGGAGATCACCGGCGGCACCAAGGGAATGATCGCCGGCGGCTCGGTGTCGCTGTTCGCGGCGTTCGTGCTGTTCGTCGTTGCCTGGTTCCAGATCGACGCCTTCAAGCACGCGCGCGAAGCGTGGGAGCTCGCCAACCCCGGCAAGGCGATCAGCGAATTCCCCGTCCCCCACGACTCGCCGCTGATGGACATCCTGGTCGTGCTCCTGCTGATGGCCGGCTTCGCGTTGCTGATCCTGGGCCTCGTGCGTCTGGTCAACGAGAACAAGCCGCGCCACTTCACGATCGGTCCCGATCCGGAGGCGCTCTTCAACGTCCCGGGCGAGCAGGTGCCGGCGCCGTCCTTCCCGCTGGTCCACTCGACCGGCACCTCCTACGAGCTCCTCTTCACCTCGGCCATGAAGGGCGACGTGACCATGGAGGGGCAGCAGATCCCGCTCACCGAACTGGTCGCCCGCGGTCGCGCCCACGCCTCGAACACCGTCGGTGGAGCGCACGCCTTCGTGATCCCCGACGGCGCGCGCGCCAAGATCGATATCGGCGACTCCACCTTCCTGGTGAGCTCGGTGCCGCCGCCGCGCGTCTACCCGGTGCCCCTCAACATCGACTGGGGCGCGCACATGTACACCGGGGGTTCCTTCCTGGTGTGCAGCATGTTCCTGGCGCTGATCTTCTCGATCCCACCCGACCCGAAGTCGCTCTCGCTCGACGCCTTCATGAACGACCAGCGCTTCGCCAAGTTCCTGATCAAGCCGCCCGAGGAGAAGGAGGAGCAGATCCCGGAGTGGCTGAAGAAGAAGGGCCCCGACGAGGCCGGTGGCAAGGGCAAGCGCCACAAGGGTGAAGAGGGCAAGATGGGCAAGAAGACGTCGAAGAACAAGACGGGTCTCTACGCCCTGAAGGGTCCGAAGGACAACGCCGATCCGCACATGGCGAAGATGCTGGCCGAGGAGCAGGCGAAGAACGCCGGCGTGCTCGGCATCCTGAAGCGCGAAGAGGGCTCGCACCTCGCCTCGATCTTCGGGCGCGACTCGGCGCTGGGTAACGACGCAGAGAACATCCTCGGTGGACTCGTCGGCACGCAGATCGGCGAAGCCTACGGCGTCGGCGGCCTCGGGCTGGTGGGTACCGGGCGCGGCGGCGGCGGCACCGGTGAAGGCACCATCGGCCTCGGCAATCTCGGCACGATCGGCAAGGGCGGCGGCGGCGGCTCCGGCTCCGGCTACGGCCGCGGCGCGGGTGGTCTCGGCGGTCGTCGCGCCCACGCGCCGGATGTGGTACCCGGCACCGCCTCGGTGCGCGGCTCCCTCGACAAGGAGATCATCCGCCGCATCATCCGGCGTCACATCAACGAGGTGAAGTTCTGCTACGAGAAGGAGCTGGCCAAGAAGCCCGACCTCTACGGCCGCATCATCGTGCAGTTCACCATCGCCGGCTCGGGCCAGGTGGTCGCGTCGGTGATCCAGCAGTCGACGATGAACAATCCCGCGGTCGAGCAGTGCATCGCCGGCGCCCTCCGTCGCTGGGAGTTCCCGAAGCCCCAGGGCGGCGGCATCGTCATCGTGTCCTACCCGTTCGTGCTCAAGGCAGCGGGCGGCGGCGAAGAGTAATCGAACCACCAGTTGTGTTAGATTCCGCGGGCGATCGGTGCTGAACCG
>SHYY01000127.1 GCA_009692555.1 Myxococcales bacterium | reverse complement strand
GGAGGTTGGAGATCACCGCGCCCCACCTCCACCTCCGCCCCCACCTCCACCTCCTCCGCCTCCTCCGCCTCCGCCACCACCACCACCTCCACCTCCTCCACCAGCGCCAACATTGATGATGACGTTCGGCGAACCCTCGATTAGCTGGCCATTGCCTCCGCAGTGGGTATCGGCGTCGCCGAGTCGGTGGGACGCCTTGCCATTGATGAAGACGTTCGGGCTTCCGTCCTTGGCGGTCCACAGGTTGGGACCGCAGCAGGCGGCATGGATCCCGATATCGCCGACACGCAGCGCCGGGCGCTTGTTGACCAGGACGTTCGGGGAGCCGCAGATCGCCGGGCCGACCCCCGGGTGCGGGCACCCTGGACAGCCGTGGGCATCGGCCGGAACGTTGGACTTGTCACCGAGTCGGCCTTGAGGGGGGATGCTCGACCGAGATTATCGGCAGAAGCTGGCCGCAAGTTTCGGGAAAAATACAAAAGCCATAGTTTCTGCGAAAACGCGGAGAGCCCCGCGATCAAGTCGGTCCGCCCGGCGCCGCGCACACCTCCCGGAACGTGGACGTGGATTCACGCCAGCCGAATTCGACATGACGGGACACTATCGGACAGGTCGCGGCCGTGCAGCATGGGGTGGCTGCTCCACTCTACTCTACTCAGCCATCCACTGGAGAACGGCGGGTGCTTAACGGAGAAGGGGGTCCCTCCGCTCACGTAGTCGTAGTCGTAGTCGTAGTCGTAGTCGTAGTCGATTCAGGGGCACTCGCGCGCGGGGGATCACCTCTCCGGCACATGCGCGTGAGCATCTCCACGATGCAGGTCAGCAACTCCATGGCCTGTGACGTCGAGCTTCTGGTAGGCCAGCATGGGCATCCTCCTTTGTGGCCAGGGTGGTCGGTTGGCAGGAGGAATTTATTGCGGGAGGAAGTTCGATTGCCGTCGCTGCGGACGGGACCACTACGACTACGACTACGACTACGTGACGAGCAAGAGCCAGCAAGAGGGCCCCCTCCGCTGTTAAGCACCCGAGAACGGCCGGTTGCTCGTCCTATCCTCGCAGCACGCGCACGGCCGCGAGCGCCACCAGGAGCCATCCCGCCCAGGCGAGCGCGTGGGTCCAGGGGGGCGCAGACGGCTCGAGGCGTAGCTCGATGGCGGTCACCTCTGGCGGGACGAGCGTGCCGGTGAGCGCGCCCTCGACGGGGAAAATGGGCAGGGCGCGGCGCGAGCCGTCGGCGGCGAACCCGTCGATGCGCATGTCGTGGACGTAGTGGAGGGCGAGCACCAGGGCGCAGCGCGCCGGGCTGCGAGTGCGCCCCTGAAGGATGATCGGCCCCGTCCCGAACGTGGTGATCTCGGCCCGCGCCCCGAGGCAGGCCGGCGCGTCGCTGGCGACGGAAGAAGATGCGGGCGGCTGGGGATCGCCCTCCATCAGGTGGCCGAGGGAGCCGTCGTGATCGGCGCGCAGGGCGTCGGCGAGCCGGGCGAAGGACGGCACCGTGACGAAGCGGCGGACAAACCTTGCGGGTGGTCCGGCGCCGGCAATCGGCTCAGCGCGCGGCGCGGGTCCGGCGTCCACGCGCGTGCCGATCGCGTAGAGGCGGCTCCACAGGGGGAAGTCAGCGTCATCACTGGTGATTTCGAGGACGGTGCGGCCGGGGTCGTAGGGTGCGCCGCGGACGGCGGCATGGAGCCGCAGCAGGCGGGGCCCGGGGAGGCCGTAGCCCTGCAGCGCGGCGAGGCGCGCCGCCCACGCGGTGTTTTCGGCAAAACCGTCCAGTTGCGGAGCGCCGATCGCCACGCGCTCGAGCGGTGCGATGGCCCGCGGCCCCGATGTGGCGACGATCCGCTGCAGGCCGCCGGCGCGCGCGAGCACCTCTCCGTCGAGAAAGGGAACGAGGCGCTCGCCCGAGGCGGCGATGGCGGCAAACCCGAGCGCGCAATAGACGATCGCGGGATGGAGCCGCGCTCGCAGGGGGTTGACGCGGACGACCGCCGCGGCGGTGAAGAGCCAGATCGCGGCTTCGCGCTCGAGGCCGGAGCAGAGGAGCAGTCCCGCGGTCGCGGCGGCGAGGGCGATTTCGCGGCGCGTCGGTGGCCCGGGCCAGCGCGCGCGCAAGAGGGCGATCGCCAGCGGAGTCGCCAAGAGGAGCAGCGGCAGGAGACTTCTCGCCGGGACGCGGAAGGCGCGCAGGGGCGGCAGCGCGGCCAGCAGCGCCGTGGACACCAGCGGCACCTGCGAGCTGAAGGCGATCGCCAGCGCGAACGAGAGGGCGCCACCGATGAGCAGCGGGCGGAATCGGGAGCGCGGCAGGAGGAACAGCGCCAGGACGAGAGGCCCGACCGGGTAGTTGACCTCGTGAAAATAGGGCGCCGGCCGGAGCGGTGGCAGGCGGAAGCTCCAGGGGATGGAGCCGATCCAGTCATGGAGGTGCCCGACGGTGAACGAGTAGACGATGTCGGGGGTTCCGAGGTCACGCGCCGAGTCCTCGCTGGTGAAGTGGTGCAGAAGCGCGGCGAGCTGGGGCAGGGAAAAAAGGAGCGCGGCGGCGACCAGGAGGAGCACCGCGGGCGAGAGCCGCAGGAGGACCCTGGCGGTGCGCCCGGGCACGAGCGACGCGAACAGCCCGAGGACGAGCGGCGCGCCGAAGAGGAGTCCGTAGAGGGTGGTCTGCTGGCCCGGGTGCGGGAAGATGTGGAGGAGGGTGACGAGCGCGACGGCAAGGAGGGTGAGGCTCTGGCGCCCGCGAAATGCGGCGAGCAGCAGCGCGACGAGAAGCGGCAGGGCGAGCGCGCCGAAGCCGAGGAGCAGGTGCCCGAAGGTGAGGCGCCAGGCGAGGACCGGCAGGAAGCAGAAGACGCCGGCCGCTCCGATCCGCTCCGCCGTCGACCACGGGGCGTCGTCGTGGTCGCCGTCGCTGCGTACGAGGGCGGCGAAGTCTCCGGCGATGCGAAGGGCGAGGAAGCCGTAGGCGAGCTGGAGGAGAAAGGTGGCGGCGTTGAGCGCATGGAGCGGGCCGACGCCGAGGCGGGCGAGGAGAATCTCGATCGGGAGGGCGCCGATCTGGTCGTGGAGGAGGCTGCCGCCGATCCAGTGCGGATCGTAGCGGTGCGGGTCCAGTCGCCGCCTGCGTCGAGGAGGCGCTGATAGGCCGGCCACAGCAGCTTGACCACGTCGCTGCCACTGACGAGCCGGGAGGGCAGCCACCCGAGGAGCAGCCAGCCGCCCGCCATCACCGACGCGCAGGTCAGGAGGCGACGTAGGTCCTCCCGCTCCACCCCCGGTTGCCGGCCCATTGCGCGCTCCGAGCTGCCGGGAAACTAGGTCGTCGTGTTCAGCACGACCACCAGCACCGGCTGCACCGGCATCATGTTGGCGTTGAAGTTGATCAGCACGATGTCGGGCTTGCCGTCGCTGTTGAAGTCGCCGGTGGTGACGCGCCCGGGGTTGGGATAGTTCACCTGGACCGGGACGCCGGTGCCGAACGCGCCGCCGCCCATGCCGGGGAAGATGGTGATCTGCTGGAGCTGGTAGGAGGACACCACCAGGTCGAGCTTCCCGTCGAGGCTGAGGTCGGCGGAGGCGATGCCGAGGGGGGTCGCGCCGGCGCCATAGGCCGCGGGCGCCGCGCCCTTGAGCGACACCAGCGTCTGCTTGGCGCCGAAATCCGTGAAGGCGAAGTCCGATCTCCCGTCGCCGTCGAAGTCGCGCACCACCAGCGTGGTCGGCTGCCCGGCGTCGAACAGCTTGACCGCCGGCTTGAACGTGCCGGCGCCCATGTTGATGAGCGAGAACACGCTGCCCTTCATCAGCACCATGCCGTTCATCCAGTTGGTGCCGGTGTTGCCGACGACGATGTCCTGCTTGCCGTCGCCGTCGAGATCGATCGCGCCGACACAGTTGGCGTTGGTGCCGCCCGACGGGTAGGTCGCCGGAGCGCCGAAGGTGCCGTCGCCGTTGCCGGTCATCACCGCCACGCCATTGCCCACCGCCAGCCCCATCGCCACATCGGCGCGCCCGTCGCCGTCGAAGTCGCCGGTGACCGCCGTCTGCGGGCCGCCCTTCACCTTGATCTGCTTGGCTGCCGGGAACGTGCCGTCGCCTTTGCCGATCGCGATGTAGGCGAGGTCGTTGTTGAAGTCGGGCCACACCAGGTCGGCGTGGCCGTCCTTGTTGAAGTCGGCGGTGGAGATCTCGCCGGGGATGGAGTTCGCGCTCGGGCTGCCGAAGGTGGCGAACGCATCGAAGGTGCCGTCGCCCTTGCCGAGGAAGATCCGCAGGCCATCGCCCGAGCTGATCGCGAGGTCGAGCTTCTTGTCCTCGTTCACGTCGACGGCGACGATGCCCCACGGGTACTTCCCGGCCGGGTGGTCGACCCCCTTGGCGAACATCAGCGGGCCGGCGGCGCACAGACCTCCGTTGCACACGTTCGTCGCGCAGTCGGTGGCGACCTTGCAGCCCTTGCCGCCCTTGCACTTCGGGCAGGGGCCGCCGCAGTCGACGTCGGTCTCGTCGCCGTTCTTCGCGCCGTCGCTGCAGGTCGGCGCGGCGCAGGCCCCGGCGGTGCAGACCGCGCTCACGCAGTCGCCCGGCTTGCCGCAGCCTTTGCCGTTCGCGCACGGCAGGCAGGAGCCGCCGCAGTCGAGATCGCTCTCGTCGCCGTCCTTCTTGCCGTTTCCACAAGTCTGCGGCGGCATGGTGAGATCGGGCAGCACGGCGCCGCCGTCGGCCGTGGCGCCGCCTGCGTCCTCGATCGGGTTGCCGCTCCCGTCGCTGCCTGTGCCCGCGGGGCTGTTTCCTCCGCAGCCGGCCAGGGTCATCATCAGGAGGGTGGAGGGGATCAGCGAGACAAGGCGAAGCGTGCTCATGCGAGCACTCTACCCCATCGGACGGGGAGCGATCAGCTACTCGTCGCGCGCCGCCGCGGCCTGGCTGTGGAGCTCGAACACCCGCTCGGCGGTGGGCGTGCCGCGCGCACCTGCGCGATCGATGATCAGGTAGACCTTTCCGGCCACCGCGTCGATGCGGGCCACGCGCGCCGCGCTGCGCGAGAGGCGATCGCCCCGTTCGACCGCTCGCCCGACGCCGGTGATGCCCACGAACATCGCTCGCGTGCGCCCCTCGGCCCCGGGAGACGGCGCAACGATCGCCACCAGACGCAGCTCCTCCATCGAGATCGCTCGCAGCGCCACCTTGCCATCGCTCGCCGGCGGCGGATCGACCGGTACGGTGAGAAACGGGCGAAATGGATCGCGGTTGTGCTCGCTCTCCACGAAGTCGGCGTCCGCGAGCGGCGGGCGTTTGCCGTCGGAGAGCGCGGTGGCGGGCCAGGACAAGAGCGCGAGCAGGGGCACACCGAGGAGCTTCATGGCGGGTCCTCCCTTGGACGTGACGGGGAATCGCCGTCGATCACGGCGAAACCGCCTCTCGCCATAACCCGGTGACGGTATCGTAGACTGCTCCCACCTGCGCGTCGAGATACTCCGCCAGAAACGCAATCACCTTGCGGCCGAGCCCCGCGACGGTCTGCTCGCCCTGCAACCTCGCAGCGAGCCCGTTCTGGCCCGATCTCAGCCAATCCAGACGGGTGGCGACGACCTTCGCGGCCATGAACTGCCGGCCCACGAGCGCCACCCCAAGGAGGCCCAGGACGCCGAAGCCGCGGCCGAGAGCGGCGATGAAATAGAGATTGGGGGTCGGCGGTGCCGTTGACAGGAAGCAGCCGGCGATGGTGAGGAGGCTTGCGACGGTCGCCAGGACGATCGGTGCCAGCGACCGCAACGTGTACATGGAGAGCATCAGCGGCGCGAGGTAGAGGATAAAGAGCGGGACTCCGAGGGGCGTCACGAGGTCGGCGACCAAGACCCCACCGCTGAGCGCCGCGACGAGCAGGTACAGAAGCACGCCGTCCTTTTCCCGTACGATCAAGCGGTACTTCTCATCCTCGATGACTCGCGGAGTGCGCACGGTGTGATCGGCAAGCGGGCGCACGAGCGCATGCCGGGGGGCTGGCTGCACGAGTTCGGCCAACGATGGACAGGGTTGGTTCCGGCCCGGTTGGCCCAAGCATGCGCGCAGGAACGCCACGGTGTGGCATTTTTGTATTGTTCAGCCCTGGGCAGCTCCCCCGGCCAGTGCGGCTGTGGTGATCGCAGCTACCCCTGCGCGAGCTTTTCGGCGATTCCCGAGAAGCGGTCGATCCGGCGCGAGGCGGCGCGGAGGAGGAGGTCGCGCTTGCCGACGATCACCACCGAGGTGCGGCTGCGGGTGATCGCGGTGTAGAGGATCTCGCGGGTGAGGAGGGGCAGATCCTCGTCGGGGAGGAGCAGGCCGACGTGCTCGAACTCCGAGCCCTGGGCCTTGTGGACGGTGATCGCATAGGAGCGCTCGATCCGGCCGCGCAGCGACTCGAGGGGGAAGGTGGCGAGGCCGCTGCCCGACGGGAAGAGCGCGCACAGACGGGCCTCACGGGTCGGTCCGCCGCCCCCGGCGCCCTCGGCGATCCGGAGGACGAGGCCCTGGTCACCGTTGAAGAGGCCGCGCTCGTAGTCGTTCTGCTGCATCATGACCGGCTCGCCGGGGAGAAAATCGGCGCCCGGCCGGTCGCCGCGCAGGCGGGCGTGGAGGGTCGCGTTGACGGCGGCGGCGCCGGTGTCGCGGGAGGCGGAGCGGGTGATGCAGAGGAGCCGGAAGCTCTCGAAGTGGGCGAGCAGTCGGCGGAGGCGCGCCTCGTCGTCGGGAGCGAAGCCGGCGTCGCCGCGGACGTAGTCGCGGGCGATGAGATCGTCGAAGCCGGCGAGGCTCCGCACGCGCTCCTCGAACCAGCGGTCGAGGAACGGCTCGCGCTCCTCGCCCTTGCCCTTCTCGTCGCTGAGCAGCTCGACGCGCTGCCAGGCGATCGCCTTCGCTTCGCCGCGCTCGGTGATGAACTCGCGGCCCATCTCGAGCTGGCGTGACGGGAAGAGGTCTTTGGCGCGCCCATCGTTGACCAGGAGCGCGACGCCGTAGATGTTGCGACCGGCGGGCTTTCGCGGATCCATCCGGTAGCTGTGGGAGAGGCGCACCACGGCGCGGCGGCGCGCGTCTCCGGGCGTGCCGTCGGGCGCGGCCTCGGGCGCGGTGAGCGCGCCCACCACCGTCTGCAGGACGTGAATGCGCCACGGCATGAAGCCCGCGGCGGCGCCCGGCGGGCAGAGATCGCGGAACACCGCGCCCGCCTCCACGGACGGGAGCTGCTCCGCGTCGCCGAGCAGCACCAGGCGCGCGTCGTCGCGCACCGACCGCACCAGGCGATCCATCAGGAAGAGATCGATCATCGAGCACTCGTCGACGATCACCACGCGCTCGGAGAGCCGGTTCTTCTCGTGGTGGCGGAAGCGATCGCCGTGCGGGGAGTAGCCGAGCAGGCGGTGGAGGGTGCGCGGGGCGGGGACCTCGGCGAGGCGAAGGTCCGCTTCGGAGGTCGCGCCGGCGAGGAAGGCGGTGATCGCCTCGCGCATCCGGTTGGCGGCTTTTCCCGTCGGTGCGGCGATCGCTACCGACGCGGGCGGGAGGTCGGGGAAGCGCGCCAGGAGGCGCAGGATGGTGACCACGATCGAGGTCTTCCCGGTGCCGGGGCCGCCGGTGATCACCGTCAGGGGCGCGTGCAGCGCCGAGAGCGCGGCGTACTGCTGCTCGGCCGAGAGCGCGATCGGTCGCCCGCCCTGGAGGGCGGGATCGGCGAGCACTCCTTCGAGGGCGCGCTGCACGTCGGCCGCCGGGAGCGCGAAGGGGGCCATCGCCAGGCGGGCGCCAAGGGCGGCTACCAGCCGGTCCTCGAAGTGGCGCATCCGCTGGTGGTAGAGGTGATCGCCGTCGAGCAGCAGCGGCTTGAAGTCGCCCGGGCGCCCGATCACGGTGGCCACCGTCGCTGCGGGCCCTTTTCCCGAGCGCGCCGAAGCGAGCAGGCGCGCGATCGCGGGGGCCGCGGAGGTGGCACCGAGACACGCCAGCACACCGTCGAGGAACGGGCGACCCGGCCCGGCGACCGGCAGCCGCGTGGAGCCCTCGTTGCGCGCGATCAGCGAGGCCAGCGCGAGCAGGCAGAGCGCCCGCCGATCGTCGGTGGAGAGGCCTTCCGGCCAGCGCGCCAGCTCCCACGCGACCCACAGCGCCTCGGGGCCGAGGTCGTACTCGCCGAGTGGCGCGAGGAGATCGTCCGGGAAGGGGGATTCGTCCCCCGCCGTTGCCTCGCCCTGAAGCCGCGAGAGGCTCACCCGCGCGGTGCCGAGCGGATCGATCGGCCGGCCGGCGGCCATTCCACGGGCTCCGGGGGTCATTCCCGGGCCCCGCCGAGCGGTCGCGCCGCCAGCTCCTGCTCCCACGCGCGGAGCGTCGCCCACGTCGGGCGATCGAAGTAGACCCCGTCGCTGCCGTCGCCGCCGGGGCCGCTGCGCATCGCGCGGAGGAAGCAGTAGAGGAGGCCGCCGAAGCGCGCCTCGTAGTCGGCCTCGTCGGTGACGCCGAGCATTTTCACCAGCGCCAGCGAGTAGAGCTGCGCCTGGAGGAGGTAGTTCCGCTCGACGTGCGCGCGGATCCGCGCCGCCCCCGCGCGCGGCAGGAGGTCGCTCTTCCAGTCAGCGAAGTAGAGCAGCCCCTCGTGCTCGAAGACGTAGTCGACGAAGCCCTTCACGAACCCCTTCTCGACGCGCAGCTCTGCGAGCGAAGCGATCGCACGCGCGCCTGCCTCGGGGATCGGATAGAGGAACTCCACCTCGCGCAAGCTGCGCGCCGCGCTCCCGAGGCCGTCGATCGCATGCGCTCCCAGGCGCACCGGCACGGTGAGGGTGGTGTGCACCAGCTCGGCCGCCCGCGGCAGGTGGCGCTCATCGATTCCGTGCCGCCGCGCCTCCGTTCGCAGGAGGTCGCCCACCGACGGCAGCGCGCGCCACACCTCGAGCGATCCGGCCGCGCGCAGGGCCGCGAGATCGACCGCCTCGATCAGCGCGTGGAGGAACACGCCGACGGCGCGCCCGCCCGGCAGCTCGTCGTCGCGCCCCGCCTCCTCGGGCGCCTCCGCGTCGGCCTTGAAGTCCTCCGCCTCCTCCTCGCGCGGTGCCTGCCAGCCGGCGTGCGCCCCGCGCATCCGCGTGTACGAGGTGACGGTGAAGCCGCGGTGGCGCTCCCGCATTGCAGCAAAGTCCTCCTTCGGCTCATCGCTGGCGAGGAGCTTCGTGGGCGGCTTCCAGAGGCGGAGGGACCTGCCCGCGAGGCCGGGGCGAGCGGCAGCGGGCGGTGCGGGGCAGGGGACGACGGTCACGCCGAACAGATGCGGGACGGCGGCGAACCCGGGGGCGAGCGCGCGCAGCCGGTCGTTGACCACCTTGTAGGGCCGCTCCGGGACCCGCTTCACGCCGGGCGCGAAGTAGGGGAGGTAGAGGCGGGCCTGGGCGCGGGTGAGGGCGACGTAGAGAACGCGCTGCTCCTCCTCGTCGTCCTCGCTGTCGGCGACGCGCTTGACGTCGTCGGGCGGGTGGCCGATCCACGCCACCCGGCGCCCGGCGCTGTCGGGGCCGCCGTCGTTCCCTGGGAGGTGCCCTCCGAGGTGATAGACGCGCAGCCCGTCGCCGCGGCCGTGACCGCGGAAGAAGCCGCCGGCGAGGAAGACCACCTTGGCCTCGAGGCCCTTGGCCTTGTGGATGGTCATGATCTGCACCGCGTCGCGCTCGGTCTCGAGGCGCTGGACGCCGCCGTTCTCGCCGGGCGGTTGCTTGCGACCCTCGATGTAGCCGCGCAGTGTGAAGCACAGCTCGCGCAGGGTGCAGCGGGTGCGGCCGACCTCCTCCAGCAGGATCTCGAAGAGGTGGAGGTAGTTGGTGAGCTCGCGCTCGCTCTCTTTCTGGAACACCTCGCGCCGCACCAGGCCGCTCTCCTCGACGATGCGGGCGAAGAGCTGGTCGTAGGACTTGCGCTCGGCGAGGGTGTGCCAGTCGAGCAGGCGGCGCACCAGCGGGTGGCCCTCGGGGACCTCCTTGCAGGCGCGGAGATCGGCGAGGGAGAGGCCGAAGAACGGCGTGAGCCAGGCGCGGAAGCGCAGAGACGGCAGGTGGGGATCGTCGATCGCGGCGAGGAGATCGAGGACGTGCTCGGCCTCCTCGCGCTTCCACAGCCCCTCCTGCTTGTAGTAGGAGTGCGGGATCCCGGCTTCGCGGAGAGCGTCACCGACGGTGCGGCCCTCGCGGTCGGTGCGGGTGAGCACGTAGATGTCGCCCTCGCGCACCGGGAGGTCGCGGCCCTTCTGGCGCAGGGTGATCGGGCGCGGGCCGAGGAGGTCGCCGATCTCGCGGGCGATCGCGGCGGCCAGGCCGTCCCAGATGATCTCGGAGCGGAGGGGGTCGCCGACGCACTGGAGGAGCTGGATCGGCGCGATCGGTCGGCCGTCCCGGTCGACGGCGGCGAGGTCGGGATCGCCACAGGCGACGGGATGGCGGTAATCGATCGCGCCGGTGAAGAAGGGCCCCGCGAAGATCGCGTTGTAGGCCTCGATCATCGCCCCGGTGGAGCGGTAGTTGGTGGCGAGGTGGAGGAGCTGATCGGGCGCCTCGACGACCTCGCTGCGCGCGGCGAGGTAGGTCTGCACGTCGGCGCCGCGGAAGGCGTAGATCGCCTGCTTGGGATCGCCGATCAGGACCATCAGGTTCTTCCCGCCGCTCGCGCCTCCGGGCTCAAAGAAGAGCTTGCGGAAGATCGCCCACTGGACCTCGTCGGTGTCCTGGAACTCGTCGATCAGCGCGTAGCGGTAGCGCTCGCGGAGGATCGCCGCGAGGGCGCCGCCGCCGTCGCCCACGAGGTTGTCGCGGACCAGGGTGAGCATGTCGTCGAAGTCGAACTGGCCGGCCTCGCGCTTGTGGCGGCGGAGCAGCTCTTGCACCGGCGGGAGGAAGATCTGGGCGATCGCTGCGCGCAGCTCCACCGTCGCCGAGGCGAGGGTCGCGGCGGCGGTCTGGAGGCGCCTTGCGGCGGGCGAGACGGACTTCTTCGTGGACAGCGCGGCGATCGCCGTGAGCGCGCCGACGAGCGCGGCGGGGTGGCCGCCTTCGAGGAACCGGTGCAGTGCCCCGGCGAGGGAGGTGGCCCACGGCAGCTCGAGCGCCGTGGCCGGGTCGTCGAGCGAGGCGATCGGGAAGGCGGAGGCTGCGGCGCGCAGGGCGTCGGGATCGAAGCGGGGGCGCAGCTCGGCGACGCGCTTCTCGCTGATCTTGAAGAGCTGCAGCTCGAGCTCCTCGACGGAGAGCCGGGAATCGAGCGCGGCGCGGAGCCAGGGTCGGTATTCGTGGTCGGCGGCGAAGCGCTCGCGCAGGACCTGGCGGAAGGCGCGCCCGAAGGCGTCGTGACCGTCGACCTGGGTCTGCTCGAAGAGGCGGCCACCGGCGAAGGCGTGCTCGGTGAGGACGCGCTGGCAGAAGGCGTGGATGGTGGAGATGGGGGCCGAGTCGAAGGAGTGGAGGGCGCGGGTGAGGCGGGCGCGCGCGGGCGGATCGATCACCCAGCAGCGCGCGTCGGGGAGCGCGTCAGCGACGGGATCGGGCCCGGCGGCGAGGAGCTCCTCGAGCTTCTTGCGGACCCGCATCCGCAGCTCGGAGGTGGCCTTCTCGGTGAAGGTGACGACCAGGATCTGCTCGATCGTGACGGTGGCATCGGCGAGCAGGAGATCGAGGATCAGGTGCTCGAGCGTCCAGGTCTTGCCGGTGCCGGCGGAGGCCTCGATCACCGCGTGCCGCCCGCGCGGGATGCGCGCAAGGATCTCCGGCCGGACGATGCGGATGGTGTTCACGAGGGCGAGCGGAACAGTACCCCGCGGGCTTCTGGGCGTCGCCGGCAATCGCAAACCCGGGGCCTCCGCTCCGCATTGGACCGTGCTACCCTGCACGCACTCGATGGGTTCGCCGTGCTCACGCCGTCGGTGATGTAGTGGCGGCTGCGGAGCATCCTGCGGGGCGCGGGTGGGTCGATCGGATCCCGCCGTGGCTGCTGCTCGCCTGCGCGGTGGGCTGCCTCGCGGCCTACCTCTTCCGGGAGATCGACGAGTTCGATGTCGGCTGGAACCTGACCATCGGGCAGGACATCGTGAGGACGGGCTCGGTGCCGACGATCGATCGCTACACGGTCGCGGGCGACGGGCACCCCTACCACGACATCCACTGGCTGTTTCAGGTGCTCCTCGCACTTGCCTACGCCGCGGGAGGCTTTGTCGGGGTGAGCCTGCTCACCATCGCGATGTGGACGGCCACGCTGACGCTCTGCTACCGCGCCGCTCGCAGCCGCGCCTCGCCGCTCGCCTGTGCCGCGCTGCTCTTCGCCGGGGGAATGGCGTGCATCGAGCGCTTCGTCCCGCGCCCCGAGATGGTGACCTTCCTGTGCCTCGCCGGGTTCCTGCTCATCCTGCTGGAGGGGGGGTATCGGCGGCCGCTTGCCTGCGCGATCCTGATCGGGCTCCAGGTGGTGTGGACCAACGCCCACGGTCTGTTCGTCCTCGGCCCGTTCCTGGTCGGCTGTGTGGCGATCCAGGCGCTGCTGCGGCGGCGCGAGGAGCCGGGGCAGTTCGTGAGGCTGCTCGGGCTCCTGGGTGCGCTCCTGGCGGCGACCCTGGTCAATCCTCGCCATGTGGGGAGCTGGTCCTACGCGTGGCTGCTCCTGACCCAGGTGGGTCCCAAGGCGCCGTCGGTCTTGAAGGCGCTGGGCGAGCTCAGCCCCACCTTCGGTGCGGCCTCGCGCGGCGGCCTGGCGTTCCCCTTCTTCGCGTCCCTCCTTGTGGTGGTGGCCATCGGATCAATCCACGCCATTGCGCGACGGCGCCTCGGTCGCGCCGATGTCGCCGGGCTGCTGGCGCTCCTCGGGTTGCTGGCGGCGTCCCTGACCGGGCGGCGCAACATGGTGCTGTTCGCGCTGGTGGCGATCCCGATGGGAGCGCGGCTCTTTCCGTGGCCCACCTGGAGCAGGCCGGGACGCTTCGCGTTCGCCGCCGTCGGCGTGGTCGGGATGGTGGCCACCGCCGCCCACGCGCTCACGGGCCGCTACTACCTCACGATGGGCATCCCCGCCCGCTCCGGGCTGGGCTTCACGCCGTCCTACTACCCGCACGGGCTCGCGCCGTTCCTCGACCGGATCGACTTCCGCGGCAACGTCCTCAACTCCAACGCCCTCGGCGGCTTTTACATGTTCCACAACTACCCGCGCCGCCGGCCGCTCACCGAGGGTCGCTGGACCGCCTACGACGACCAGGTGGTTGCGCGCCTCCTCGCTGCGCCGTTTGGCGCGGTGGATTTTCGCTGGGCCGTCGACGCCTACCGGATCGAGGGGTTGGTCCTCGGCCACGGCACCGACGAGGCGCAGAGCCTGCTGCCGGTGATCGCCCGCGATCCGGCATGGCGGCTGGTCTACTACGATCAGGCGGCCTCCTTCTGGATCGCAGCCGCGCACCCGAAGGCGCCGCCGCCGCTCGACCTGGAGGCGCCGCTCGCCTTCCCGATGTCGGACCGCGTCGACGACTGCATCCGGCTGGAGGTCTTCTTCAGCCTGACCGGCGCGGTGGTGTCGCGGATCGAGAACCTGGAGCGCGCGACCCGCTTCGAGTGGTTCCGGCCGATCCACCTGAAGCGCCTCGGAAGGCTTCAGGTGACGCTGGGGCGGAACGGCGACGCGGAGGGCACCTACCGCCGCTTTCTCGAGGAGCGGCCGGAGGACGTCGACGCCCTCAACACGGCGGCCTGGCTGGCGTCGCTGCGGGGCGACACGCGACGAGCCGAGGCGCTGCTCGATCTGGCGCTGCGGATCCGGCCGGGCGATGCCGAGCTTCTCGGCAACCGGCGCCGGCTCCAGGGCGCCACTCCGGCTCCGTGAGGAGAGCGCTCGTGCGAGAAACTACTTGCAGGTCAGCGGGCCGATCGAGACGTCGGCGGTGGCGCACTTGAAGCAGCAGGACTGGCAGAACTGGGTGCCGTCCCAGTCGACGCCCCAGAAGAGCTGATGGACCGTCTGACGGCCGCCGAGGCAGACGAGGTCATTGGTCTTGCATTGCAACTTGTACGTGGCGGTGGCGCCCGGCATGAGGACGTAGTGGGTGTTCGCGCCCGGCCAGACCAGGTTGGCCGTCTTGTCCCAGAACTTCAGGCGGATGTCCTCGCCGTTCAGGCACTGGTTGACCACCTTCCAGGTCAGCACCGACATCGCGCCGCCGCCCCCGCAGACGTTGTTGGTGCAGGTCTGGCCCATCGCGCAGCCGCAGTCGCCGCAGCAGTTGCCCATCGTCTCCGCGCCCGCGCAGATCTTGTCGCCGCACATCGTCGCGCAGGCGCCGTTCTGGCACGAGTAGCCGTTCATGCAGCCGCAGTCCTTGCAGCAGTTGCCCATCGTCTCGCCCATGCCGCACACCCCGTCACCGCAGGTGCCGGCGCACATCCCGTTCTTGCAGGCCTGGCCGTTCGGGCAGCCGCAGTCCAGGCAGCAGCCTGCCATCGTCTCGCCGCCCGCGCAGACGCCGTCGCCGCAGCTGGCGGTGCAGGTGTCCATCTGGCAGCTCAGCCCCATCGCGCAGCCGCAGTCCTTGCAGCAGCTCGCCTGGTCCTCGGTGCCGGCGCATTCCTTGTCGCCACAGAAGGTCTCGCATGCGCCGTTCTGGCAGGTGAAGCCCTTCTCGCACGCGCAGTCTCCGCAGCAGCTCATCGCGGTCTCGTTGCCTTCGCACTTCCCGTCGCCGCACTTCGGCTCCTCCTTCGCGCAGCTCGCGCCCTTGCAGGCCTGACCCATCGGGCAGGGGCAGTCGACGCAGCAGGTGGCCGAGGTCTCGCCGGGATCGCACGCCATGTTGCCGCACTTGGAGCCGCCCGGAGCGCACATCCCGGCCTTGCACGCGAACCCCTGAGCGCACGGGCAGTCGCCGGGGCAGCCGTCGCAGGTCTCGCTTCCGGCGCAGATCTTGTCGCCGCACATCGCGGGGCCGTCCTGGCACGTTCCGCCCTTGCACGCGAGGCCCTTGCAGCAGTCGGCAGCGGCCTGGCAGGGGGCGGCCGTGAGCGAGCACATCGAGGAGCTGTCGACCTTGGCACACGCGCCCAAGGCGACGAGAGAGAGCCAGAGACTCGAGAGACGGAGGAGTTTTGGGAACCGCATGACCACCTCGTCGCCAGACGCCGCGCGACGGCGGGAAGGTAGCCGAAACGCCGTCTGACGGCAACGGGGCGGGTGCTCGGGGCGGGTGCTCGAACTCCAGGCGCTCGCCTTGGGTGCTTAACCGAGAAGGGGGTCCCTCCGCTCACGTAGTCGTAGTCGTAGTCGTAGTCGATTCAGGGGCACTCTCGCGCGGGGGATCACCTCTCCGGCACCTGCGCGTGAGCATCTCCAGGATGCGGGTCAGCAACTCCATGGCCTATCGCCGAGTGTCTTCCAAGGCGAGTTGCAGGACCGCAAAGGCATCCACGATCGCCTTGCACTCCATCGCGGAGCCCCGGGCGATGCTGTAGAAGCGGGCGCCATCCGGCGCTCCGAAGCGACCCGCTCCCTCGGCGATGTTCCAGGGGATGGAGAGCGCCGCAGGGTTGAGCTCTTCGGTGAGAAACGAGTTCCCCCTGGGGGCGCTCGTCGCGATCTGCGACGCAAGGGCGAGGAACTCGATGGCGCGGCGATAGACGTCGAGCTTCTGGCAGGCCAGCAGGGGCATCCTCCTGTGGGGCCAGGGGGGTCGGTTGGCAGGAGGAATTTGTTGCGGGAGGAAGTTCGATTGCCGTCGCTGCGGACGGGACGACTACGACTACGACTACGACGTACGACTACGTGACGAGCAAGAGCCAGCAAGAGGGCCCCCTCCGCTGTGAAGCACCCGCTCGCCTACCGCTCGCCTCCGCTCGCCTTCCACCGTTTGACCATACCGACAGTAGAGGCGTACGCTGCCGGGGCTGCCACCTGAACTACATCCCCTAAGAGGTCCTCATGCGCCTACGTGCTATTGCCTCCCTCGCGTTTCCGTTGATCGTCGCCGGCTGTGGCGGCAGCCCGCCGGCGCTCGTGAACGCCGACGCCGACACCGGGGATCTCTCCGCTGCCGGGGACGGTTCGCTCCAGGACCTGAGCGCAGGCGGTGACCTCGCCGCCGGTCCGTGCAAGGAGGACAAGGACTGCGCGGCGCCCAACCCGTTCTGCGATCTCAAGGCCGGGCAGTGCGCCGCCTGCATGAGCGACGCCCACTGCCCCGAGGCGCAGGTCTGCAAGGGCGGTCAGTGCGCGCCGGGGTGTGGCTCGGGCAAGAGCTGCGGCGACGCGGGCACCTGCGATCAGGACGCGGGCATCTGTCGCAGCTGCATGGCCGACGCCGACTGCCAGGATCCGGGCAATCCGCGCTGCGACGTGGCGATCAACAAGTGCGTGCCCTGCCTCCCTGCCAACGACAACTGCGTGAAGGGCACCTTCTGCACGAAGGTGAACGACGCCTACCAGTGCCTGATGGGCTGCAACATCGACGACGAGTGCAAGAACAGCGATGGCGGCGGCAACACCAACGCCTGCTGCAACCACGTCTGCGTCGACACCAACAGCGACAAGGCCAACTGCGCGGCCTGCGGGATGGCCTGCGGATTCGGCCTCGCCTGCTGCGGCGCCGGGTGCGTCAACACCGCCACGAATCTCAAGAATTGCGGCGGCTGCGGCTCGGTGTGCAACCTGGCCAATGGCGCGGGATCGTGCATCGTGGGCAAGTGCACCCTCGACAAGTGCAATGACGGATTCGCCGATTGCGACATGGACCACTCGAATGGCTGCGAGGTCGACACCAGCGCCGATCCGAAGCACTGCACCGCCTGCGGGATGGCCTGCAATGTCGATCATGGCACGCCGGCGTGCAAGGGGGGCTGCACGGTCGGGATGTGCGATCCGGGCTTCGACGACTGCGACAAGATACCTGACAACGGGTGCGAGACTGACCTGAACGCATCGCTCACCGACTGCGGCGCCTGCGGGATGGCCTGCAAGGTGGCGAACGGCGGCCCCGCCTGCGCGATGGGCAAGTGCGCGATCGCGAACTGCACCGATCCCTTCTTCGACTGCAACAAGGATCCCGCCGACGGCTGCGAACTCGATGGCTCCGGCGACGCGAAGAACTGCGGGATGTGCGACAACGTCTGCCCGCAGGTCGACAACGCCGCGTCCGGCTGCGCGATGGGAATGTGCGGCGTCGGCGTGTGCAACCCGCCCTTCAAGGATTGTGACCAGAAGGGCGCCAATGGCTGCGAGACCAACGCCTCCAATGAGCTCAAGAACTGCGGCGATTGCGGCAATGCGTGCGGCGCGGTGAGCAACGGGATGCCGGCGTGCACCAACGGGACCTGCGCCATCGGGTCCTGCAACGGCGGCTTCAAGGACTGCAACAACATGGTCGGCGACGGCTGCGAGATCAACCTCGGCACCGATCTCAAGAATTGCGGCGATTGCGGCACGATCTGCGGCGCGGTGATGAATGGCGCCCCCGGCTGCGGCAGTGGCGTGTGCGGCGTCGGCTCGTGCACGATGCTCTTCAGCGACTGCGACAAGAACGCGGCCAACGGCTGCGAGAGCGACGGCAACAGCGATGCGAAGAACTGCGCCGGCTGTGGCAAACCCTGCCCGGCGGTGAACAATGGCACCCCCGGCTGCAGCGCGGCCAAGTGCGGCATCGGCGTGTGCACCAAGCCGTTCGACGACTGCAACAAGA
>SHYY01000126.1 GCA_009692555.1 Myxococcales bacterium | reverse complement strand
GACTGCGACACCGGCGACCTCTCGTGGAGCTGACGATCGTCGAGACCACGGTGGGCGATCTCGCGGGGATCTCGTGCGGCGTCGGCAATGTGATGGATGGAGCGGCGGACCTGACGACCTGGGGAGACGAGACGGAGGAGACCACGATCCGCGTGCGCGCCGGGGCGACGATCCGCGCCTCGGGCACGGTGTGGAACGTGGTCGCGATTCACGATCCCCCGGGAAGGCTCGGAAGCGTCACCCTCCGCCGGGTGTGAGAGGGCCGGCGTCCCGCTCCGTCGCTGTTACACTGGGTTCATGCGCCTGCCGCTCCCCCTCGCCTCCTCCCTCGCCGCCGCCCTCCTCGGGGCCTCCGGCTGCGGCCCCAAGGAGGAGACGCTGCATCCGATCGCCGCCGAGCGCGCCCCGATCCTCCCCGAGGCCGAATCCGACGAGCACCCGCTGGCGGTCCTGCGGCGCGGCGATCTGGTCGCCCGGGTCCGCTCGCTGCAGCCGCTCGACTGGAAGGGCTCCCTCGACGGGCAGGACGCCACGCGCAGCGGCGAGCTCCTCGAGGTGCGGCGCGCTCCCGCGGAGACCGCCGGCCTGGTCTTCGCGAGCGATCTCGGCGAGCCGGTGAAGGTGCCCGCCGCCGCGTGGCTGTGCCGGCAGATGGGCGCGCCCACCGAGTGCGAGGGGCGGCTGCACCGGATCCTCCTCGGCGATCGCCTGGTCGCCTACGATCCGTGCAGCCGGGGATCGTGCCAGGTGGCGGTGATCCGCGACCGTCGCGTCGCCGCCCTCGCCATCGACGGCCTGACCGATCTCCACCCCGAGGTGATCGAGGGACAGCAGGTGCTGGTGGCGACCTCCCGATGGGTGCGCCACCCGCTCTGGACCGGCGCCGACAAGGTGGTGCTGCGGGTCGGCGACAGCCTCGAGCGCGCTCTCTGCATCCACGTCGAGGACGTGGACGGCCGCAGCCCGCCGTCGATCCAGCGGATGGGCGCCCTCACCATCGAGAACGGGGCCCTCACCTTCCGCGGAACGCGCCGCCTGATCGGCGCCGCCGATGGCCGGATCATCCTCTCCGACGCGATCCACGAGGTGTACCATCTGGCGAAGAAAGAGCCCCGGAATTGATCCCTTCCTGCCTTTCTGCTACCGCTACATCGTGCCTCGCGCACCGACGGTCCTGATGATCGCGAAGCCGCTGAACCGCCGATGAGCCGCCGATGAGCCGACCGACCGCAGCCGACGGCACGACGCGCCTCGCAAATCGCGCCTACTACGACGAGTTCTCGCACCGCTACGAGGCCGAGCGCGGGCACGGCTACCACGCGCTGATCGACGACCTGGAGGTCGACCTCGCGCTGCGCTACGTGCGCGGCGCACGGGTCCTCGAGGCGGGCTGCGGCACCGGCCTGATCTCCGAGCGCCTCGCGCCCCACGCCGGGAGTCTGGTCGGGCTCGACCTCTCGTCGGGAATGCTCCGCCACGCCGCGCGCCGCGGCCTCACGGTGGTGCAGGGATCGGTCACCGATCTGCCGTTCCCCGACGAGAGCTTCGACGTGGTGTGCTCGTTCAAGGTGCTCGCCCACGTCACCCGCATCGAGCAGGCGCTGCGCGAGCTGTCGCGCGTCACGCGCCCGGGCGGTCACCTGATCCTCGAGTTCTACAACCCGCTCTCGCTCCGCTACCTGGTCAAGCGCCTGAAGCGCCCGACCGCGATCTCCGAAGGCACCACCGACGAGGCGGTGTTCACCCGCTACGACACGCTCGACGCCGTGCGCCGCGCGCTGCCGCCCGCCCACCGGGTGGTCGACCTCCGCGGCGTGCGGGTGGTGACCCCGGTCTCGACGGTGTTCAAGGTGGCGACGGTGGGGCGCCTCTTCCGCTACCTGGAATGGAAGGCGTGCGACGCGCCCGTCCTCCGCCGCCTCGGCGGCTTCCTGATCGTCGTCGCGGAGAAGCCCCGATGAGCGCGCCGACGATCATGACCGGCCCGGCCGCGCCCTCCGGCTCCCGCGGCTCCGTGCTGGTGGTCGACGACGAGCGCTCGATGCGCGACTTCCTGCGCATCTACCTCACCCGCTCCGGCTACGACGTGACGACGGCCGCCGACGTCACCGCCGCCCGGGCCGCGATCGCCGGGCGCGAGTTCGACCTGGTGATCACCGACCTCCAGATGCCCGACGGCAGCGGCCTCGAGGTGCTCGCCACCGCCCGCGGCCGCGCCGCCTGGACGCAGGTGATCGTGGTGACCGCCTTCGCCACCCACGAGACCGCGATCGCGGCGCTCAAGCAGGGCGCCTACGACTACCTCACCAAGCCCTTCAAGATCGACGAGATCGGCGTGGTCGTCGACCGCGCCCTCGAGAAGCGACAGCTGCTCCGCCAGAACGTCGAGCTGCGCGAGACCCTCTCGCAGCGCTTCCGCCTCGACCGCATGGTCGGCAAGTCGGAGCCGATGCAGCGCGTGTTCGACCTCCTGCGCAAGGTCGCCCCGGCCCGCACCACGATCCTCCTCACCGGCGAATCGGGCACCGGCAAGGAGATCGTCGCCCGCGCGCTGCACCACCTCGCCTCCGAGCCGCGCTCGTCGGGGCCGTTCATCGCGGTCAACTGCGGAGCGATCCCCGACGCGCTCCTCGAGTCGGAGCTGTTCGGCCACGTCAAGGGCGCCTTCACCGGCGCGGCGAGCGAGAAGCGGGGGCTGTTCGAGGAGGCCTCCGGGGGCACGCTGCTGCTCGACGAGATCGGCGAGCTCTCGGGCGCGATGCAGGTCAAGCTGCTGCGCGCGCTGCAGGAGCGCAAGGTCAAGCCGGTCGGCGCCAACATCGAGCGCGAGGTCGACGTCCGGATGGTCGCCGCGACGCATCGCGATCTCGAGGCCGAGGTGGAGCGCGGCGGCTTCCGGCGCGACCTGTTCTACCGCCTGAACGTGGTGCAGATCCACCTCCCGCCGCTCCACGCGCGCCGCGAGGACATCCCACTCCTGGTCGATCACTTCCTGCGCAAGCACGCCGCCGCCCTCGGCCACCCCGTCGACGGCATCGAGCCGGCCGCCCTGCGCGTCCTGTGCGACTACGACTACCCCGGCAACGTCCGCGAGCTCGAGAACATCATCGAGCGCGCGGTGACGCTCGAGTCGGGGGCGGTGATCACCCGCGCCTCGCTCCCCGACCTCGCGCCGCGCCGCCGCGCCGCCCCGGGGGTCTCGGCGGTGACCTTTCCCGACGAGGGGATCGACCTCGACGCGGTGATCGGCGAGATCGAGCGCGACCTCCTGCAAAAAGCCCTCGACCGATCGGGCGGCGTGCGCAAGAAGGCGGCGAAGCTCCTCAAGATCACCTTCCGCTCGCTGCGCTACCGGCTGGCCAAGCTCGGCGTCGACCTGGGCGACGACGAGGAGGGCGGACCGTGACGGGAGTTGACAGCCTCGCTTGTCGGGGGAGAATGGTGGCAATGGGCAACCTCCAGCGGCGCCGCCAGCCTGGGTTCACTCTCGTCGAGTTGATGATCGTGGTGGCGATCGTCGGCATTCTCGCGGTGGTGGCCAACGCCGCCTACGGGAAATACATGAACAGCGCCAAGAAGAGCGAAGTCGTGGCGATGCTGGGCGAGATCCGCGTCAAGCAGGAGGCCTACCGCACCGAGTTCTCTCGCTACGTCACCGACGTCAACGAGAACACCTTCTACCCCGTCCCGAACGGTACACCCCAGACATGGGCTCCGGCGGTCGGTGCCTGGACCCAGCTCGCCATCAAGCCCGGCAAGAACCAGGTCTACTGCGGCTACAGCATCGTCGCGGGGCCTGCCGGCAACTGGGGCGCCGCCGGAA
This sequence comes from Myxococcales bacterium, assembly GCA_009692555.1. GTDB lineage: Bacteria > Myxococcota_A > Polyangia > Palsa-1104 > SHYY01 > SHYY01. Next base: position 13,922 of record SHYY01000126.1, on the reverse strand, counting down.
CCCGTGCCAAGAATTTCATGAACAACGTCCTGCCGACCGCGCCCTGGTGGGTCGCCACCGGCTCCTGCGACAACGACATGAGCCCGGTTGGCAACGGCTTCGACCCGTCGACCACCGTGCCCTACAACTCCAACTTCACCACCAGCTCCGACAACTCCAACATCCGCGACGATCACCCGCAGAACTGATGCGCGCGCGCGCCCTGGCCCTCCTCTTCGCGCCGCTGCTGATCGCGTCTACGGGCGGGTTCCACCACTGGACCGCCGGCCTTCGGGGGACGTTTCCCGCCGACCAGGACCTGGTCTTTCTTCCGCGCACCCGGGTGATCGGTGCCTCGTCGCTGGGCCACCGGCAGCTCGCCGCCGACCTGATCTTTCTGCGCACCCTCCTCTACTTCTCGACCCAGTTGGCGAAGGCCAAGAACTACGACTGGCTCGAGCGGCACCTCGACGCGGTCAACGAGCTCGATCCCGACTTCCGTGCCCCCTACGTCTTCGGTATCCGCGCCACGATGTACAACGGCAACACGATCACGAACCAGATGGTGTTCGCCTCGACCCACTTCGGCGAGGCCGGTCTCCTGCGCTTCCCGCGCGACTGGGAGCTCGCCTTCGCCGTCGGCTGCAACTACATCTTCGAGCTCGACACCAATGACCCGAAGCAGAAGGAAAAATGGCGGCGCATCGGCGTCGGCTACGTGCGCCGCGCGGCTCTCCACGGCGGCCCGGCCTGGCTCTCCGGCGTGGCCTCGCGGATCATGACCCAGGACGGCGAGACCGACGCGGCGATCCGCTACCTCGAGGAGACCTACCTCACCGCGCGCGACGAGCCGACCCGCGAGCACGTTCGGAGGCTGCTGGTGGCCAAGCACAAGGGCAACCTGGGCCGCCTGATCGCCGCGCAAGAGGCCTTCAACTCCGGCTGGCAGGCCGCTGCCCCCTACGCGCCCAGCGACTTCTACGTGCTGCTGGGCGATCCGCAATCGCCCAGGCTCGACGCCGCCCATCTCACCGCCAACGAGGTCATCGAGGCCCAGGAGCGCGAGGCGCGCGATCAGGAAGATCGCGACCGCGCCGCGCGCTAGTCCTCCGAGCTGGTGGCTCCGCCTTGCGAGCGCAGGTCCTTGATCACCGTCTCGCTCTCCCCCGACTTGATATCGACGGTGAAGCTCTCCTTGATCCCGAACTGCGGGTTGGTGAGCGTCACCTTGTGCGAGCCCGCGGCGAGGCGAAGCTGGGTCTGCGGCGTCCACTTCCCGGTGTCCTTGCCATCGATGATGATGTTCGTGTTGGGCCGGGAGCCTAGGCGCAGGAAGCCCTCGCCGCCGCCGCTGGCCTTCACTGGCGTGTCGCCCTCGGCCGGGAGGGACGGCAGCCTCTTGGGCCGCGGCGCCTCCTCGGCGATCACCGGGCGGGCGCGCGGCGGACGGGCCGGCTCGTCCTCGGGATCCGGCCTGGCCGGGCGCACCGGACGCGCCGCGACCTCCACCGGCCGCTCGCGCCGCTGGCGCACCGGAGGCGGCAGGACCGGCGGTGGAAGCGGGTCGATCAATGCCGGGCGCGTGTTCTCGGCTACCAGCACCGGTGGCGGCAGCGCCTGGGGCGTCACCGCGGGCGGCCCCAGGTTGGCGTGCACATCGATCATCTTCCCGGGCTCGAGCACTACCGGCTCCGACCAGGTCCGCCCCGCCACCTGCACCTCGAGGACGTGCTTCCCGGGCGTCAGGCCCTCGACCTTGAACGGCGTCTTGCCGCCGAGGTCCTTGCCGTCCAGGAACGCCAGCGCGCCCGGTGGATCGGAGTAGAGCAGCATCCCGGCGCGCGCCAGCGGCTCGAGCTCCACGCGCCGCTTGACCACCTCGCCCGACTTGACCTCCACCTTGTCCCGCCACTGCACGAAGCCCTCGCCCTCGACGGCCACCGAGTAGACTCCGGGATCGATCTTCAGGCGGCCCGCCTCGTCCAGGTGGACCGGCTTGTTGTCGAGCAGCACCCGTACGCCCGTCGCCGGGTCGGTGGTGATCTGGAGTTCGCCTGGGCGGCTCATCAGCAGGAGCAGCATCGCCGCCACACCCACCACCGCCACCGTGCCGCCGATTCCCGCGTAGAGTGGCCAGGTCGGGCGCTTCGGCTGCGCGGGGCGCGCGATCGCCGTGCCCATCTGTGGAATGTCCAGCGCGCCCGGCCGGTCGAACGAAGGGCGGGTCGGCGCCGGCAGCGCAAAGTCACGCGGCTTCGCGGCGCCGTTCCTCGGCCCCGACGAAAAAGGCGGCAGCGAGGGCTCGGACGCGCCCGGCTGCGACTTCGCCAGCACCGGCGCACCATCGGGAGAAAGATCGAAATCGTCTACCGATGGGGCCGAGGGCGCCGCGGCGCGGCCGTTCGAGCCCTCCTCGATCAGGTCGTCGAACGCCTCCGTCTCGTCGACCACCGCGTCCGAGGCATCCTTGGCGTTCTCGTAGACGTGGGTCTCGAGCTCCTCGTCGTCCCACTCGAGATCCGGGTCCCCGCTGCCCTTTCTCGCCCCGCCGGGCTTGAACAGGCTGGCCGCCCTCCCCGACGGCGCCGGCCTCGCGCCCGAGACCTCGAGACCGGGCGGCGGAGGCGGCTGCGCGGGCCGCGTCGGCAGGGAGCGTCCCGAGGAGACCGGCGCGGGCGTCAGCACCGACGCGGGCGCGGGCATCGCCCGGTAGGCCTCGAGGCGCGTGCTCTCCTCGGCGATCTCCTTGCTCCAGGCCCGCTTCATCCACGCCGCCAGATCCTTGCGCGAGTAGAATTCCCCGGCGGTGTACATGAAGGCCTGCAGGTCGTCGTGCAGATCGATCGCGTTCTGGTAGCGATCCTCGACGTCCTTCGAGAGCGTCTTCATGACGATCCGCTCGAGCTCGTCGGCGATCCGCCGGTTGTAGGTCGACGGCGGGAGGATCTCGACGTTGCGGACCTTCTCCAGCGTCGAGAAGTCGGTCTCCCCGGTGAACAGCCGCTCACCGGTGAGCAGTTCGTAGATCAGGATGCCGAGGGAGAACACGTCGCTCCGCCGGTCGAGCGGCAGCCCGCGCACCTGCTCCGGCGACATGTACCCGAACTTGCCCTTCAGGATCCCGGCCTGGGTCTTCGACGCCTTGCCCACCGACTTGGCGATCCCGAAGTCGATCAGCTTCACCTCGCCGTCGTACGAGATGATCACGTTCTGCGGCGACACGTCGCGATGGACGAGGTGCAGCTCCCGCCCCTGCGGGTCCTTCTTGTTGTGGGCGTAGTCGAGCCCCTCGCACACCTTCATCACAACGAAGCACGCCTGCGCGAGCGGCATCGTCACCGCGCCACCCTCGGGGCGCTGCTTGCAGCGGTCGAACAGGGCGCGCAGGTCCTTGCCATGGACGTACTCGAGCGCGATGAAGTGGAAGTTCTCGACCTTGCCGAGGTCGAAGATCTGGCAGATGTTGGCGTGGCTGAGCTGGACCGCCAGCTTGGCCTCGTCGATGAACATCTCGATGAACTCTTTGTCCTCGGCGATGTTCGGGAGGATCCGCTTGACCGCCAGCAGCCGCTCGAAGCCCTCCACGCCGTAGGCCTTGGCGCGAAACACCTCGGCCATGCCACCGACGTTGATTCGATCGAGGAGGAAGTACTTTCCGAACTGGATTGGCTTCTTCAAGGACCACCCGAGTTGCGGGGGAAAGATAGCAGGACGGACCCGCTGGCTCAACCCCTGTCGCTGGTTACGCGCCGTCAGCGCCGCGTCTGCCTTGGACGCTGGCCGGCCGGTTCATCTTGGATCTGTCAACGCTCTGTCAACCAAAGGCCGCCTGTATACCAGATCCGCCCGCGCCAGAAAGGCCCTAACGCGCAGCGAGCGCCTCGGCGGGCTCCATGCGGGCCGCGGCGAGCGCCGGAAGGAGCGCGCCGGCGAGGCAGGTCAGGAGGGCGAAGGCGAGCACGCCAGCGACCAGCAGCGGCGGGAACCGGAAGAAGCTCTCCGGCCGGAACAGCTCGGGGACATGGCTCCGCGCCGCGAGATCGCAGAGCAGCGCGGCCACCCGCGCCGCCGCGAGGCCGACCCCGCCACCGCACAGGCCGATCGCGGCCGCCTCCCCGAGCAGGATCTGCCGGATATCGCTCCCGCTGGCACCGACGGCGCGCAGCACGCCGATCTCCCTCCGCCGCTCGGCGACCGCGCGAAAGAAGGTGTGCGCGATGTTGATCGTCGCAACCGCCAGGATCGCCAGTGACACGATCACGAACAGGAGGCCGATCAGGGTGATCGCCAGGCCCGCCTGCTCGGCGCCCGAGTCGATCACCGAGAGCCCGAGGCCACGCGCCGCCGCCGCCACCTCCGTGACCGCGCGCTGGTCCTTCACCTCCACCACCACCGAGGAGTAGCCGCGGGCCGCCGCCTCCCCGGCGTACTCGGCGTTCCAGCGACGGACGTAGGCCAGCGGGAACGAGACCCCGATCGGGATCGCGCGGTCGCTCACCCCCACCAGCATCGCCCGCCTCTGGCGCGGCACCCCGCGCGCCGCCCGCGCCCCCATGAACGACTGCCCGAGCTCGATCGTGATCGTGAACCCGCGGAAGCGCGAGGCGAGGAAGCTCGACACCCGCGGCAGGTTGTGCGAGCGCGCGAAACCGCTGTTGTAGAGCTCCAGCAGCACCTTCGAGATGATCATCGGCACCGGCCGCTGGCACTCGTGCACGTCCCACGCGCAGTACTCACCCGGCTTCTTGCAATCCCCGTCGCTGTTGCAGGCGTCGCCGGGGGCGCCGGCGGGGGGGGAGAGGTCCGCGAACGGCTGCGGGCTGAAGCTCTCCCCCGCCACCGCCGCCGGATCCACGCCGTCGCCGATGATCTCCGCGTAGCGATTCTGCCCGAGCAGCTCCACCCCGCCCCACGCCTTGGCCGGGAACGCAAGGCGCATCCTCGGCGCCGCAGCCCGCACCCCCGGGAGCGCGCGCAACTTCGCCACCGTCTCGTCGGTGATCGGCCGCGATCCCCCGAGCCCGCCGAGCAGCGGGATCTCCAGGTCCGACCGCGCCGGCTCGACCTCGATCCGGTCGATGTGGAACACCCGGTCGAGCACCAGGGAGCGCACCCCGAGGGCCAGCGCGGTGAAGAAGCCGAGCGAGGCGATCCCCATCGCGATCCCGAACGACGACAGCACGAACTCGCGGCGCGAGCGACGGAGGTTCTGTGCGACCAGGCCCAAAAGGCGTCCGCTCCTCACGCGCTCGCCCCCGCCTCGGCCACGATCCGCCCATCGTCCAGCCGGATCACCCGCCGCGTCGCCTGCGACACCCGCTCCTCGTGGGTGACGATCAGCAGCGTCAGGCCATCGCCGTTGAGCGCCTGGAACAGCGCGATGATCTTCTGCCCGGTCTCCGAATCGAGGTTGCCGGTCGGCTCGTCGGCCAGGAGCAGCGGCGGCCGATGAAACAGCGCCCGCGCGATCGCCACGCGCTGCTTCTGCCCACCCGAGAGCTGCCCGGGCAGCCGACGGGCGTGATCGGCGATCCCGACCCGATCGAGCGCCTCCGCGGCACGCACCAGCGGATCACGCGGGGCTCCATCCCCCGTTGCCGTGGAGCCCTCGAAGTACGACGGCAGCGCCACGTTCTCGGCGCACGAGAGATGCTCGAGGAGGTGGAACGCCTGGAAGACGAACCCCACCTGGGCGTTGCGGAAGCGCGCCCGACCCCGGTCGTCGAGGCTGGCGAGGTCCACCCCGAGCACACGCGCGCGGCCGCGATAGCCCTGGTCCAGCCCGCCGATGACGTGCAGGAGCGTCGATTTGCCCGACCCCGACCGCCCCACCAGCGCCGTCAGCTCGCCGGCCGCCAGCTCGAGCGACACGCCGCGCAGCACCTTCTCCCCGCCGTACTCCTTCTCGATGCCGGCCAGCGACACCACCGGTTCCGCAGGCTCGCTCACGAACGGGAGGATGCATAGCCTCCCCGGGCCGGTCAAGGTCAAGTGGCAGCGGAAAAATCGTGGGGGCGTGTACACCAAAAGCAAACCAAGCCGTGCTAGGATGGTGCGTCCCGCGGGCTGAGCCGGGCTACCGCAGGACACCTAAGAGGAGCACCACATGACACCTAGGCGGGCACTGACCGCGATCGCGACGCTCTCCACCCTCCTCCTCTTCGCCGCCGGCTGCGACGAGGACATCAAGCCGGACGGCGCGGTAGACGCAGCGATCGACAGAGCCGACGTCGATCTGGCGGAGCCACCGGACCTCGAGCTGCCCGATCGCCTGTCGAGCGATCTCTTCGGCATCTGCGAAGGGGACCTGGGGGCCCACTTCTGCGCCAAGCTCGGCGTCTGCCTCCCCGCCGACAAGTGCTGCGGCGACGCCGACTGCACCATGCCGCAGACCTGCGGCGGCGGCCTCAAGCCCGACGAGTGCGGCTGCACCCCCGACAACGTGAACGTCTGCAAAGGCCTCAACTGCGGGATGGACAAGAACAATTGCGGCGAGGAGTTCGAGTGCGGCACCTGCCTGAAGCCGCAGACCTGCGGCGGCGGGGGCACCCCCGGCGTGTGCGGCTGCACCCCCGACAACATGATGGTCTCGTGCGGCAACGTCGAGTGCGGCTCGGTGACCAACAACTGCGGCGACGTGATCGGCTGCGGCGGCTGCGCCGGCCCCAAGATGTGCAACGGCGGCAAGTGCACCTGCAGCCCGATCTCGTGCAAGGGCAGCGGCCTGAACTGCGGGATGGTCTCTGACGGCTGCTTCGCCACACTCAACTGCGGCATCTGCGTCAACCCGAAAGACGTCTGCGGCGGCGGCGGCCTGCCCAACGTGTGCGGCTGCACCCCCAAGACCTGCGGCGCCCTCGGCAAGAACTGCGGCATGGTGCCCGACGAGTGCGGCGGCTTCGCGGACTGCGGCCCTTGCCTTAACGGCAAGATCTGCGGCGGCGGCGGCAACCCCAACGTGTGCGGCGGCTGCAACCCGGTGAAGTGCGCCGATCAGGCGAAGGACTGCGGCGACATCCCCGACGGCTGCGGCGGCGTCTTCAACTGCGGAGCCTGCTTCGCCCCCAAGACCTGCGGCGGCGGCGGCGCGCCCAACGTGTGCGGCTGCACGCCCAAGTCGTGCGTCCAGCTCGGCAAGAACTGCGGCATGCAGTCCGACACCTGCGGCAACATGATCGACTGCAAGAGCTGCATCGCGCCGAACACCTGCGGCGGCGGCGGCACCCCGGGCGTCTGCGGCTGCACCGCCGACAACGTCAGCGCCTGCTTCGGCAAGAACTGCAACAACGTGGTCAACAACTGCAATCAGACCGTCTCCTGCGGCACCTGCTCCGCCCCCAACACCTGCGGCGGCGCGGTCACTCCGAACGTCTGCGGCTGCACCCCGAAGGGCTGCCAGGCGCAGGGCAAGAACTGCGGGATCATCACCGACCTCTGCTTCGTGAAGAACCTCGACTGCGGCATGTGCAACGTGCCGTTCGAGACCTGCGGCGGGGGCAACGGCGGCGCGAACGTGTGCGGATGCACGCCGAAGACCTGCCTTCAGCTGGGCCGCAACTGCGGAATGCAGTCGAACCAGTGCGGCGTGATGCTGAACTGCGGCGTCTGCGCGGGCGTCAACACCTGTGGCGGGGGCGGCACCCCGGGCGTGTGCGGCTGCACCGACAACAAGATGGCCTGCAACGGCAAGATGTGCGGCACCTCGACCAACAACTGCAATGTCCAGATCGCCTGCGGCACGTGCCCCAACCCCCAGGTGTGCATGCCGAACCAGACCTGCTGCACCCCGAACAACGTCGCCGCGTGCGGCCTGAAGAAGTGCGGCAACGTGGTCAACAACTGCGGCCAGACGGTCAGCTGCGGCACCTGCGGCGCGTTCCAGACCTGCGGCGGCGGCGGCGACCCGAACCTGTGCGGCTGCACCGACAACAAGCTCGCGTGCGGCGCCAAGATGTGCGGCACCGCCACCAACAACTGCAACCAGGTGGTCCAGTGCGGCATGAACGCCGGCCTGTGCCCGATGGGCCAGGTGTGCCTCGCCAACCAGACCTGCTGCACGCCCGACAACGCCAAGGCCTGCCTCAACAAGACCTGCAACAACGTCGTCAACAACTGCGCGCAGACCATCTCCTGCGGGATGTGCGCGATGGGCCAGGTGTGCTTGCCCACGCAGACCTGCTGCACCCCGACGGCCTGCGCGGCGCAGAACCCGCCCCGGGTGTGCGGCGCGCTCGCCAACGGCTGCGGCACCAACCTCAACTGTGGCTCCTGCGTCCTCCCCGCCATCTGCAAGGGCGACGGCACCTGCTGCACGCCCACCACCTGCGCCAAGATGGGCAAGAACTGCGGTATGATCGCCGACGGCTGCGGCAACATGCTGAACTGCGGCGGCGCCTGCCCGGCGCAGAACTCCTGCATCAACAACGTCTGTGTCTGCGTGCCCAAGACCTGCGCCGACCTGGGCAAGGACTGCGACTCCTGGCCCGACGGCTGCGGCACCATGCTGTGCTGCAACAACATGCCGGGCATGTGCACCAAGTGCCCCGGGGTGAAGGAGTGCGGCAAGGGCAGTCCCGGGGTGCAGGGCGTGTGCGGCCAGGGCGGCTGATCGCAACGGCAACGGCAGCGCACCGTCGGTGGTAGTGTCGGCCACCATGCTTCGACTCCTCCCCGTCCCCCTCGCCATTCTCCTTCTCTCCGCGCCTGCGAGCGCCGTCGAGTGCGCCGTACCCTCGTGGGGCGAGCCCGCGCTGGCCCGGATCGATGCCCGCGAGCGGCTCGACTTCGTGCGTGCCCGGATGAAGCACGCCGCCCTGCGGGCACGAATCTGGACCTACGCATGGAGCGGCTTCCTCGCCGCCGCCACCGTCGGTCAGCTGGTGGTCAGCCCGTTCTTCCCGGCCGAGTCGCGGATCGATCTCTACCTCACCGCCGGCAAGTCCTTCGTCGGCCTGGCATCGCTCGTCGTCCTGCCACTCCGGGTGATCGGCGATCAGCGCTGGCTCGAGCAGCGCTTGCAGGCCGCCCCGCCGGGCACCGACGTGTGCGCACAGCTCGCCGACGCCGAGCGCCTGCTCGAACGCGACGCGCAAAACCAGGTCCGGGGCAAGAGCCCGCTCCTGATCGTCAGCGCGCTGCTGTTCAACATCGGCGTCGAGATCATTCACGGCCTGGTGTTCGATCGCTGGACCACCGCCGCGGTCGGCCTCTTCACCGGCGTCGCCGTCGGACAGGCCCTCTTCGCCACCAAGCCCCAGGACGCGGTCGATTCGCTGCGCCGCTATCGCTCGGGCGACCTCGCCTCGCCCCCGCCGAAGACCGCCCCGCCCATCGCACTTTTTCCATCGGTCGCCCCGGGCGACTACCGCCTCAACCTCGCCGTCGCATTCTGAGAGTGCGGGGGCTGACCCGGGCGCGTTCTGCTATATTCGCCCACTTGACGGAGCGCAAACACATGCAGCGAATTCGGGGAGCGCGTGAGGCGAAACGGACCGTGCTGGCGGCCCTGCTCGGTGGTCTGATCCTCGTCGGTGCGACCGGGGCGGCGCGGGCCGGCGCGGGGCCCTGGGAGTTCGTGCGCGAGGAGGACGGCATCTACGTGCAGCGCCGCAAGATCGAGGGGTCGAGCCTGCACGAGTTCCAGGGGCGCGGCGTGGTCGAGGCGTCGATCGCCAGCATCCTCGCCGTGATCGCCGACGCCGATCACCGCACCGAGTGGATGCACAAGTGCCGCGAGGCGCGGCTGGTCGAGCAGACCTCCAGGACCTCGCAGATCGCCTACAACCGCACCGAGGCGCCGTGGCCGGTCTCGGACCGCGACGCGGTGCTGCTCGGCCAGACCACCTTCGACGGGCGCGAGAAGCGGGTGCGCCTCGACTTCCACGCCATCGAGTACGCCAAGGAGCCGGCGAAGTCGGGCGTGGTGCGGATGCCCTACCTGAAGGGCCACTGGATCCTGATCCCCGAGCACGACGGTCAGTGGACGCGCGTCGAGTACCAGGTGCACGCCGACCCCGGCGGCAGCCTCCCGAACTGGGTGACCAACCTGGTCTCGAAGCAGATCCCCTTCCACACCGTCGCCAACCTGCGGGCGCAGGTGAAGCGGCGGCGCTACCCCGAATTCGAGCAGTGGGTGACGAAGACCCCCGAGTACCAGTCGGTGGTGGCGAAAGCGAGCCCCGCGGCCGCGGCCGCACCGACGGCAGCCCCCGCGGCGAAGGCCGACTAGACCCGGTCTATTTCGCGGTCAAGTAGCGCACCACCTCTTCCGTGAACAGCGCCACCGCCAGCGTCGGGAGCGCGATCCCGAGCGCCGAGCCCGCCAGGTGGTGGCGGAAGCGCAGCGGCGAGAGCGCGAGCAGGTAGTTCAGGAGCGGCGAGGTGAGGAACACCAACCGCAGGAGCGCGACGGTGCTCACCGGGTGGGTATCGAGCCGCGCCAGCGCGCGCCGCAGAAACGGGCGTTTCAGGCCCGCCAGCGGGCTGCCACCAGCGCCGCGGACCAGCACGAAGGTGAACGAGATCGAGATCAGCGCGCCGGTGAACGAGAGAGCGCCGCCCCACACCCGCCCGTAGGCGAGCACGCCCGCCACCACGAACACCATCCCCGGCAGGTAGAGCAGCTGCCCGAGGCAGAAGGCGGCGATGAAGAGGAGCGCCCCGAGGGAGCCGGCCGAGGTGGTCATCGCGCGCAGGCTGTCGATGGTCAGGCGCTCGCGCACGCCCGAGGCGAAGCCGAAAGTGATTAGCGCGATCACGACGGTGGCGAGAACGATCAGGCGGATCATCCGTCGGCGGTTCGCTTCCATTCCGTCCGTGCCTTATCTCACGGGCCGATCGCCTCCGCCAGCGCGGCGGCGCTCATCCCCGGCGAACCCCGCCCGGCCGCCACCGCCGCATGCACCAGCGCGCGGATCGCACGGTTCGCCGGCGTCGGCACCCCGTGCTCCTCGCCGAGCCGGATGATCTCGCCGTTCAGGTACTCCACCTCGGTCGGGCGGCGGCGATCGAGATCCTCCCACATGCTCGAACGCGCAGTCGGATCGACCTTCACCATCGCCGCGGCGACGCGCAAGAAGACCCAATCCGGCAGCGTCAGAACCGCCGGCGCCAGCGACGGCACGAGCCGTCCGATCCGCACCGGCTTGATCCCCGCCGCCGAAAGGCAAGCCAGCGCCTCGCGCACCAGGCGCGCCATCACCAGCCGGTAGCCGCGATCGGAGATCTGCGCGCGCAGCGGGATCCCCGCGAGCGCATTCACCGCGTTGTTCACATTGACGCACAGCTTGCTCCACTGCACCGCGCGCAGATCGTCGTGGAGGACGAGATGGAAGCCGGCGCCCGCGAGCGCCCCGGCGAGCGGCGCCTCCGCACCGCCCGCCCGTTCGAGCTCGAGCGGACCGCTGGTACCGTTGTGGAAGCGCCCCCCGTCCTGTCGGACCACGTTGAACGGGACCATCCCGCCGAGCACCGCGTGGCCGGGGAGCGCCGCGCGGAGCCGCTCCCGGTTGCCCACCCCGTTCTGGAAGCTCGCCACCACCCCCTTGGCCCCCAGCACCCTGGCAAGCGTGGCCCCGGCCTCGTCGGTGGCCATCGACTTCACCGTCACCAGCACCGCCTCGCGATCGGCGAGCGCGGCCGGCTCCGCGTGGTAGCGCACCCGCTCCGGCGGTAACACGGTCCGGGCGCCCCCGTGGTCGGTCAGCGTGATCCCGTGCGCCGCGACCTCCGCCCCGAGCCGCCCCACCAGCACCACGTCATGGCCGGCGGCGATCAGGCGCCCGCCCAGGTAGCAGCCGATCGATCCAGCGCCGAAGACGCCGATCTTCATCGCGCCGAGAGTATCAAGCCTTCGCGCGTCGCGCCTTTCCGCTCCCGGCGTTCGGTGCCGCCCGCTCGTTCCTGGCCTGGAGCACCGAACGGTTTGAAACCCGGCTGCGGCGCAGCCCTGCGGGCATCTCGCGGCGTACCTCCTCGCCGCTTCCCTCCCCGTACAGAGAGTACGCCTCGGTCGCGTCTCCGGGGGTGCGCCACGATCTGCTCCGCATGTCTGCGCCTTGCTTCGACTTTCAAACCGTTCGGTGCTCTAGTACTACTCGATCAGATCTTTGCTCACCGACGGCGTCCGGGGCCGGAGGACGGCCCGTACGGGCTCCAACCGCCCCCGCGCGCCGGCCGACCGCCCCGCGCTTCCGACGGGAGCACGCCGTGACCGGCCCGCGGGTGCCGGAGACGGGCTCCGACGTGAGCGAGTAGTACTAGGCTACCGACGAAACGCCGCCGCATGACCGCAGGCGATCGCGCGGGCGAGGAGCGCATCATCCATCCCCGGGATCGCCGCGGCGCGGCGGTGCTCCTCGGGCGCGTCCACCTGCGAGAGCAGGGTGTTGTCGGTGCACACGCAGGCACGGACCCCCGCGCGCAGCCAGCGCGGCAGCGGATGCTCGGCTGGCGACCGGATCGCGCCGGTGTGCAGGTTGCTCGTCGGACAAGCCTCCACGGTGACCGCGCGCTCGATCACCAGATCGAGCACCCGCGGGTCGTCGAGCAGCGTGGTGGCGTGGCCGATCCGCTGCGCGCCGAGCTGCACGATGGCGACGCGGATCTCCTCGGGCGGGCGCCCCTCGCCGGCGTGGACGGTGCGGCCGAGGCCGAGCTCCCCGGCGCGGCGGTAGGCGGGAGCGTAGTCCCCGAGCCGATGCGCGTGGCCTTCTGCCGGGCCGCCCGCGAGATCGATCCCCACCACGCCCGGACGCGCCCTCGCCGCCTCCACCAGCGCCGCCAGCACCGTCAGTGGCTCCCCGTAGAGCCCGCACAGGATCACCCCCGCGCGGCCGTCCGCGCCCTCGATCGCTGCCTCGATCATCGCCTCGATCGGCGCGCCCAGGTGGAGCTGCGGCGCGAAGCGGATCTCGAGGGTGGTGACGCCCTCGAAGGCCGCGTCCTCGCACATCTCCGCGGCCACCCGCCGCACCGCCGCCGGCTCCTGCAGCAGCGAGAGCGTGAAGCGGAAACGCGAGAGCGCGGCAGCGAGGCCCATCCCGGGGTGAAAGGCGAGATCGGCCGGCACCTCCTGCGAAATCGCCGCCGCCAGCTCGGCGATCGTCGCCGGCCGGAGCGACCCGTCGAGGTGGCGGTGGAGGTCGGCGAGAGGAGGCAGCTGCATGGACAGCGAACGAAAACGAAAACGAAAACGAAAACGGGAACGGGAACGGGAACGGGAACGGGAACGGGAACGGGAACGGGAACGGGAACGGGAACGGGAACGGGAACGGGAACGGGCGAGAGAAACGCCGGGCTACTTCGCGGGGGCGGGGACGGGCGCGGGGATGGGCGCGGGGACGGGGACGGCGGCCGGCGGGGCGGCCGGAGCGCCTGCGGGCGGGACGGCGGGAGCGTTCGCGGCGGGCACCCCCGGCGGGGGCGTCTCCCCCTTCGCCTTGTCGTCGACCGCCTTCTTCGCCTTGTCGTCTTCGGCCTTTTGGGCGGCTTCGGCGTTTTTCTTGTTCTCCTCGTCCTCGCGCTTCTTCTTCTCGTCCTTCTCCTTCTTCAGCTTCTCCGAGCGCTCCTGGAGGCGCGACGACTCGGTCTGGCTGGCGAAGTAGGCCAGCGACGAGGAGGTGAGCATGAATACGATCGCGGTGCCGGCGGTGACCTTCTCGAGGAACCCGCCTGCGCCGCGGCCACCGAACACCTGCTGCCCCCCGCCGCCGCCGCCGAACGCGATGCCCATCCCGCCGCCCTTCCCGGCTTGCAGGAGCACGACGAGCATGAGGAAGAAGCAGGCGATGACGTGGATGATGGTGATGAGCGTGATCATGATCTCCCTGCGAAACGCGTTACGCGCACTCTATACTTCACACCGAACCGGAAGTCTACGAAGTCGAGGTCTCAGGTCGCGGTTCCCCGGTTGTAAGGACAGGCGGTGGGCCCGGGAACGATTC
>SHYY01000125.1 GCA_009692555.1 Myxococcales bacterium | reverse complement strand
TTCGTGCTCACCATGAAGGTCGTTCCGCCGGTCCTGAATGTGAAGAAGCACCGCACGCCGGGACAGAAGAACGCCAACGGCCAGTTCACCGACGTGACCAACCTCGGCGATGTCAACGAGGAGGGGGGCGACGAGACGCTCGGCGGCGACGTGGTGCAGAAGGTCATGTCGTCGAACTTTGGCGTGCTGAAGGGCTGCGTCCTCGAGGAGAAGCGGCGCAATCCCGGCATGCGCAACGTCGAGATGGACTTCATCATCAAGGGCAGCGGCCTGGTCTCGGCGGTCAAGGTCAACGGGGAGACGAAGACCCCGTTCTCGTCGTGCATGTACGCCAAGATGCAGTCGGTCAACTTCCCCAAGTTCAACGGCTCCCAGACCCACGCCTCCTTCTCCCTCGCCCTGAAGTAGCCTCGGCTCCCGCCGAGACAACTCGGCTGACGCGGGATAAGGAAGTTAGCCTCCCGGGCCCGACTCGGCTACCATCGCGCCCATGCCAATCCGACGCCGTCCGACGGCGGGCGCCTGGGCTGGACTGACCCTGAGCGTGCTGTTCGCCGCGGTGATGGTGCCGCTGTCGACCTGTGACCTGTGGGGCGGGCCCGCCGTGGGGCCCGAGGGTCGGGTCGGGCGCTTCTCTCTGCGACTTCCCGAGATGGGCGTCTACCGCGACCTGGTCAGCCCACCGACGATCGAGCATCGTCGCATCGTCCTGGCGGCGGGCAGCGCGATCGACCGCCGCGACCGTCCCCTGATCGAGGCCTTCGACGCCGGTCGCCGTCCACCCGCAATTGGATTGCTGCTGGGGCTGGCGATCAGCTACTTCCTGGTGGGGCTGCTGTTCACGACCTACCTCCGCAACTTCGGGCACCAGGGGAAGCTACTGAGGACCCAGGTGGCGCTCCTGGTGGCGGTGGTAGCGTCCGCGGTGGTCGGGAAAGCGTTCCTGATGTTCACGCCGCTGCCGGCGTTCCTGATCCCGCTCGGCGCGCTATCGCTGGCCGTTGCGACGCACCACGATCGACAGATCGCCTTCAGCACCACGGTGGTTGCCGCGCTGGTGATCGGCTCGCTGGTGCCCTTCGATCTCGTGGTGTCGCTCGTCCTGCTGATGCAGGGCTTCGGGGCGGTGCTGGCGATGCGCCAGTCGCTCCGCCTGCGCGCGTCGCTGGTGGCGGGACTGGGCGCCGGGGTGGTGGCGGCGCTGGCCTACGTGGCGATCTATTTCCTGATCCAGGGGCGCCTCTCGAGCGACGACCTGACGACTCCCGGCGAGTCGGGGCTCCTGGCCGCGCTGGGCGGCGGGCTGGCCGCGGGGCTCCTGGCGACAGTGGTCGCGCCGCTGCTCGAGCGGGCCCTCGGCCAGCTGCACAAGGGCCGACTGATCGAGCTGGGCGACCTGAACCGCCCGCTGCTGCGCCAGATCGCCGACAAGGCGCCCGGCACCTGGGCCCACAGCCTCGCGATGGCCAACATGGCGGAGGTGGCAGCGACGGCGATCGGGGCGAACGCGCTGCTGACGCGGATCGGCGCCTACTACCACGACCTCGGAAAGTCGGTGCAGCCGGAGTACTACATCGAGAACCTGCGACCCGGGGAACGCTCGCCGCACGAGGGGCTTGACCCCGAGATCTCGGCGGATGCGATCTTTGCCCACTGCACCGAGGGGGTGAAGCTCGGGCGCAAGGAGGGGGTGCCGGAGCCGATCCTCGACTTCATGCACATGCACCACGGCAACGGGCTGCTGGAGTACTTCTGGCACAAGTGCCAGGAGCTCGGGAATCCGAAGAAGCTGACCGAGCAGGACTTTCGCTACAAGGGCATCCCGCCGCAGACGCGCGAGACCGCGATCCTGGCGATCTGCGACGCGGTGGAGGCCGCCTCGCGAACCCTGCGCGAGCCGGACGAGCGCTCGATCACCAACCTGGTGCAGCGGATCGTATTCGGAAAGCTGCGGCTGGGACAGCTGGACGAATCAGGACTTAGCTCGACAGATCTGAAGTGTCTCTCGAACTCCTTGATCGACACCCTGAAGAGCTCGTTCCATGTCCGGATCGAGTACCCCTGGCAGCGCGAGGAGCGGCGCGAGGGGGCGGTCCAGATCGCAGCGGTGCCCCCTGCCGTCACCGTGTCGCAGACGATCCTGATCGAGCCCCGTCTCGACTCCGCGGATGCGCCCAGGCCCGCTGGCGAGGGACGGGTGGCGACTCCCGCGGAGGGCACGCGCAACTCCCGGGCGGGCCAGGGTTAGAGCCCCTGGCCAGGCCGGGCTAGCGGAAGCCGGCGCCCCGGTTGGCGGTGCGCTTCTCGGAGGCCGCGCTCTTCACGCCGGCGAGGTTCTCGGCGGCGAAGTGGAAGCGCTCGCCCTTGAAGGTATCGAGGATGATCAGGTCCCCCACCGCCTCGACGCGGGAGATCCGCGGGACGTTCAGCACCTCCGCGGGGAGGGCGATGAACACCGACACCTCCACCTCTTCGGGGATCAGCCAGGCTGCGCCATCCCGGCGTACGCCGGCCACTCCGTCGAGGATTCGCGTGATCGTCTCGGTCCGCATGGGGCGGATTCTACTCACCTCGCGACGCTTCGACAACCAGGGATCGCCCGCGCCCACGTAGTGATAGGATCCGCCGTCGAGGAGGAGCCTGTTGATGCCGCCGCCGACCCCGGGGACACGAAGGCGCTGGATGCGGGCGTTGCTGCTCGGGGGAGCGCTCTCGCCCTGCCATGCGGCGGCGGATGATCTCTACGGGCGCATCGAGAGCGTCGCCGAGGAGCTGCGCGGCGCGGAGGGGGCGAGACGGCGCGAGGCGGTGGAGCGGCTCGAGGAGTTCGAGCCCGAGGCGGCCGCGCCGCACCTGCTGCGCGCTCTCGACGACCTGGACCCGGAGGTGCGGGCGCGGGCGGCGCGGGTGCTGGGTCGGCACCGCACCACTGCGGCGGAGGGGCGCCTGATCGAGCGGATCAGCGACGGGGACGGGCGAGTGCGGGCCGCGGCGGCGGAAGCGATCAGTGCCCTCGGATCTTCGCGCGCGAGGCTCTCGCTGGTGCGCGCGCTCGGTGATCCCGAGCACGAGGTGAGGCAGGCGGCGGTGGCGGCGCTGGGGCGGCTCGGGGCGCGCGATGCGGTCACCGCGCTGGTCGGCCGACTCGACGACGACAATGCCGGGGTGCGTCGCGGGGCGATCGAGGTGCTGGCGGAGCTGGGCGACCCGCGGGCGGTGGTGCCGCTCCTGGGGCGGCTCGGCGATGTCTCGCGCGAGGTGCGGGCGGCGGCGCTGGAGGCGCTCGGCGAGCTGGGCGATCCGCGCGCCGCGCCGGCGATGTTGCGCCTGCTTCGCGATCCCACCGACGAGGTGCGGGCGCAGGCGGTGATCGCGCTCGGGCGGCTGGGGGATCGGGCGGCGACGCCGGCGCTGGTGGAGCTGCTGGAGCGAGGCGCGGAGTCCCTCCGGCCGCGGGCGGCCAGGGCGCTGGCCCGGATCGCGGCGCGCGGCGACGAGGCTGCCGTCGCGGCGCTGGTGCGCGGGCTCGACCGCGACGGAGCGCCCTCGCGTGAGGCGCTGGCGCGGGTGGGCCGGGCGGCGGTACCCGCCCTCCTGGCGCGTCTTGGCTACCGGGGAGACCTCGCGCAGGGGCGCGCCGGCGAGCGACTGCAGGGTGGTGAAGTCGGTCCGGTGATCGATCTGCTGCGCGAGCTGGCCGATCCGAGGGCGGTGCCGGCGCTGCTCGACGAGCTCGGCCGCGGCCGCGTGGCGCGCGAGCGGGTGATCGATGCCCTGGCGGCGATCGCCGATCGGCGGGCGGCGCCGGCGCTGATCGGTCTGCTCGGCGACGGGGACGTGGCGGTGCGGCGCCACGCGGCAGCAGCCCTCGATGGCCTGCTCGACGGGCGCGGCATCGAGCCGCTGCTCACCGCGCTGGGCGATGGGGACCGCGAAGTGCGCCGGCACGCGGTGCGCGGCCTCGGGCGGCTGCGGGTGCGGAAGGCGGTCCCACGGGTGGCTGCGCTGCTGGAGAAGGGCGATCCCGAGGTGCGGGCCGAAGCCGCGCGCGCTCTCGGCGAAATTGGTGATTCGGCGGCGGCGCCGGCGCTGGTGGCGGCCCTCGGCGCGCTGGATCAGAGGGTACGGAGGGAGGCCGCGGATGCCCTCGCGGCGCTGCCGGGGAGCGCGGTCGTACCGTCGGTGATCGCGGCGGTGCAGGGAGCGCGCGGCGACGCCCGAAGGGACGCGGTGGCGGCGCTGGGAGGGCTTCTCCGCGCGGGGGGGCCGGACGCGGCGGCCCGCGACCTCCTGCTGGGCGACGCCGAGGGGGGCGACCTCGACCGCGCCCAGGCGGCGCTGGCAGCCATCGCTGCCTCGCGGGATCGCGCCGCGACGCCGCGCCTGGAGCGGCTGCTCGCCAGCGGTCCCAAGGAGCGCCGCCGCCACGCTGCCAGCGCGCTCGGCGATCTGGCGGGCGCCGGAACGGGCGCGGAAGGCGCGGCGGCGCAGGGCGCGCTGCTCGCGGCGCTGGCGGATCCCGACGCATGGGTACGCTCCGAGGCGGCGTGGGGCCTTGGCAAGGCGGTGCCCTCCCCGGCCGCCTTGCGATCGCTCGCCCTGGCGGTGCGTTCGCGCGATCCGGCGGTGCGGGCGAACGCCCTCGGCGCGCTCCTGCGATCGGGTCAAGCGGCCGCAGTAGCGGCGGATCTGCCGTCGCTGATGCGCGATCGCGAGCCGGCGGTGCGTGCCAACGCCGCGCTCGCCAGCGCCGCACGGGAGGAGCTGCGTCCGCTGGTGGTGCAGCTCGCGGCGACGGACGGCAACCCCGCGGTTCGGGTGGCTGCGCTGCGCGGCCTCCTGCGTGCCGGGGTGCGGGAGCCAGCAGCGCGGGCGGCGGAGCGCGACCCCTCACCGTCGGTGCGGGCGGTCGCGGCGGCGCTCGATAGCACGGGCCCGCCGGTCGGCGCCGCACGGACCCGGTGGGTGGCCGCACATGTCCGCGACTACGACGGCGTGCCGGTTGCGAGCGCGCCATTCCGCCTCCAGCTCCCGGACGGCATGGTGAAGATGGGCCTCACCGATGTGCGCGGAGCGGTGGCGGAGGAGGGGCTCCCGGAGGGCAACTGCGACCTCGTCCTGGTCGAGACGGGAGCTCCGCCCACGGGGTAGTAGCTTTCGTTCCCGTTTTCGTTCCCGTTTTCGTTTTCGTTCCCGTTTTCGTTGCTCGGAGTCAGCGAGCGAGGATCGCCCGGCGGACGGCGGCGAGGGGGGCGTCGTCGCGGAGCCGCACGAGGTCCCGGTTCTGCGGCTCGATACCCAGGCGACGGTAGAGCGCGACGAGGTCGACCGGTGGGGTCCCGGCGGCGAGGTGGCGCTTGACCAGTGGGCGTCCGACGGCCCGGTCGATCGCGGCGACGATCTCGCCCTCGTTCAGGTCGCGCGGCGAGGTCCGGAAGCCGCGCAGGAGGTCGTCGAGGCTGGTGCGGTTGGCGGTGCGCTCGCGGATCGCGACGTCGGCCTGGAAGGCCAGGCAGGCTCCGCCCCAGTACACCCGCTGGTAGTGCTGGGTCTGGCGCAGGCGACGGCTCTCCTCGCCCAGCGAGACTCCGCGATCGGGACTGCAGAAGCGGGTGAACCCGTAGGCGAGGTCGCCCCACGCCCGCTCGGCGGGGCGTCCGGCGCGGCCGCGCAGCACCTCCTGGTAGTAGGTGGCGAAGCCCTCGACCAGCCAGGGCAGGCGGTGCTCCAGCGGCGGGTTGCCGAGGTGGAACATCTCGTGGATCGCCATCCAGTCGTCGTCGAACGCCGCGGCCTCGGCGCCGAAGAACAGCACCAGCGACGGTGTGGCGCGCCGGAGCACCGTGCCAAAGACGCCCGGTTCGGCGCTCCCGGCGACCGGCGCCAGCAGCACCTGGACCCGTCCGCCCGGCAACGTGCCGTAGAAGTCGGCCACCGGGGCGATCGCGCGCGCGACCCAGTCCTTGAGCTGCATCGCCGTCGCCCGGCGCGCACCGCCGAGGGTGATCACGCTGACCGTGCCGCCGCGCACCGGGAGCTCGCCCAACAGCGCGAGGTGCCCGACCGCAACGTAGGTGCCGGCCTCGACCTGCCTCGGATCGTGGCGAAAGCGGTATCCTGGGCCCGGGAGGCGCGTCCAGGGGACGGCCACGTCGATCGTCCCGGGCTTCCCGGGGAGGCGGAACTCGACGGTGATCGACGTGTCCGCCGGGAGCGGGTCAGGGCCCAGGAGCACCGCTTGATCGTTGAAGATCCAGTCCTCGCCGAAGCGGGAGGCCCAGTCGGGGTCGCCGTGATCGTCGGCCAGGCGGGCGAGATCCTGGGTGTAGCGCAGCGCCACCGAGCGCGTCGGTGGCGCGACACGGAAGCACTCCTCGCGCTCCTTGTCGGGGAGCAGGGCGACCTTTTCGCCGTCGGTGCGGCGGAGATCGCGGAGGGTGCGCGCGCTGCCGTCCATCCCCTCGCACAGCAGGAGCGGCGCCGGGAAGCCCTCGAGAGTCATCGCCACGTCGGCGAGGCCGCGGACGAGATCGAGGGAGATGACGATCTCCCAGCGCGGTGCGGGAGCTAGCGGAGGTGCGGCCGCGGCGGTTGCCGTGAGGAGGAGAGCGGTCGCGAGCAGGAAAAGTCCCCGAAGACCCAGGGGACGCTTTGGTGCCGCCTGCGGCGGGTCGATGAGGCTCAGAGACGGGCGTGTCATGCCGGCCGCGGCGCGTCCACCGAGCGCGCCCCGAGGAGGATGCCGGCCGCGTGGAGGTCGTCCATCGTCGCTGCAAGGCGCGTCGACGGCACTCCCACGGCCGCGGCCACCGCCTCGGGATCGATTCCCTCCGCGACCATCTTCAAGACCGCGAGCTCGATTGGCTCGGCGTTCTCGCGCTGGGCGGCGAGATCGCGATCGCGCCAGAACAGCACCAGCGTGGCGCTCGGCCGCGGATCTTCGCCGCCCGGCCCGTCGATACAGCCGACCAGATCGTGCCGATAGGGTCGCAGCTCCACCGTCGACGCGAGGCGCAGCGGACCGCTCGCGCCCTCGCTGTCCTCCGCCGCGTCGGGCGCGATTCGCGTCCGCCAGTCCCAGCAATCCAGGTCGGCCAGTTCGGCGGTCCAGGGAGGCAGATCCGCCTGCTTCGCGAGGTATTCGGGCAGCGCGAGGCCGTTCTCGTTCAGCTCGACGTGGTGCATCGGGTGCGCGCGGAAATAGCCCTCGACGAGGCGCTCCCAGGCGCCCTCCCCTCTCAGCCGCACGACGGCGGCGCGGGAGTGCTCGAACACGAAGTCGACCGCCTGGAAGCGGTGGGAGCGGCAGAAGCGGCCGTAGATCGCGAGGCGCTCACCATCCGGCGCCGGCGGGTTTGCGCCCCACAGCGCCCGGACTGCCTCCGGGTGATCGATCCGCCCGTCGAGGAACGGGGCGATCTGGTCGAAGAAATGGCGCAGGCTCATCGCAGTCCCGGAAGACCCAGGGGACGCTGTGGATCCGCGTGCGGCGGGCCTGGGAGGCTCAGCGCCGCCTCGGCGTGCGCGCGCGCGCGGTCCAACTCGTCGAGCAGCTCATCGAGCGGCGGGATGTCCTCATCCCACTCGATCAGCGTCGGGATGAGGTGGCCCGCCCGAGCGAGGGTGTGGCGGTAGAGCGCCCACACCTCGTCGATCACCGGGCCGATGTGGGTGTCGATCACCGTGTCGCCGACGCGGGTGTGGCCGGCGACGTGGATCTGGCGGACGCGATCGATGGGCAACCGATCGATGAACGCGCGCGGGTCGAAGCCGTGGTTCAGGCTGTTGACGTAGACGTTGTTCACGTCGAGCAGCATCCCGCAGTCGGCGCGCTCGAGCACCGCGCGGAGGAACGCCGCCTCGTCCATCGTGCAGCCCGGCATGTGGGCGTAGTAGGTCGCGTTCTCGAGGAGCAGCGGGGCCTCGACGCGGCGCTCGCAGGCGCGGACGCGCTCGGCGGCGTTTTCGGCGGCCTCCTCGGTGAACGGGAGCGGCAGGAGATCGTGGGTCGGCTTGCCGTCGACGGTGGAGTAGCAGAGGTGATCGCTCCAGAACGGCGCGCCGAGCCGGCGGACGAGCGCGGCCTGCGCGGCGAGGAAGGTCTCGTCGAGCGGATCGAGCCCGCCGATCGACAGGCTCACGCTGTGCGGGACGATCGGCCAGCGCTCGGCGCACGCGTCGATCGACCGGCGGGCGGCGCCCCCGTAGAACATCCAGTTCTCGGGGGTGATCTCGAGCCAGTCGACGCGGCGCGAGGTGGCGAGGAGGCCCTGCAGGAACGGGCGGCGAACACCGAGGCCGATCCCTTCGATGGTGCGCATGGCGAGGAGGGGAAAACGGGGGCCGCGGGTGCGCCGCAGCCCCCGGGGGTGGCGCTACTTCTTGTCGCCCTTGCAGCTCTTGCCGTCGGCGCCGCAGGACTTCTCACCGCCCTTGGCCTTGTCGCCCTTGCAGCTCTTGCCGTCGGCGCCGCAGGACTTCTCGCCGCCCTTGGCCTTGGCCTTGGCCTTGGCCTTCTTGCCCTTCTCCTCCTTGGCCGGCTTCTCGCCCGCGGGCGCCTCGTCAGCGCGAGCGATGTTCATGCCGCCAAGGGCAAGGGTTCCGAGGACGGCGCCGAGCAGCTTCGTGTTCATGGGATCTCTCCTAGTGTGGGGGAACGGAAGAACCGCAGCCGGTGCGATGTGCGACCGGCAGCGCGGGTTACCAGCGTCGCCAAGAAGAGGTCCTTGTCAAGCATCAAGTGGCAGGTAGGTGGCGTCGACGAGTGTCATGTACGACTTGAATATTAATGATATAAGTAGCCAGATTTAATTAAGAATAGATGGCGGACTCGTGGGCAGTCTGTCGTCCGAGGAAAAGACGATCGTGCCAGGCCCTTGCTCGCTGATCGGCGCCAGGGTGCGCGCCTTGTCGACCGCGGCGAGCTCCTCCTTGACGCGCGGGAAGGCGTAGCAAAGCCGCCCCCCGGGGTCTGCATTCGCGTCGCCGTCGAGGTCGCGCAGCAGCGCTTCGAGCTCTCGCCGTGCGGCGTCCGGTGCCACCTCTCCCCGGAGGGCGGCGCGTCGCACGAGATCCTCAGGCAACGCGGCGGCCCCTTGCGTCTCGATCACCTCGGCGAGCACCGCGGAGCGGGCGCGCGCGGCCTCGAGACGGCGGGCGAGGCGGCGGTGGCGGCTAAAGCGCACCGCGGGGATGGCGAAGAACAGCGACGAGAAGGCGAGCGGGAACCAGGTGACGGCGAGGTCGGCGGCGCTCGACTGGATGCCGTACCGCAGGAGGAACGCCGGGCCGATCACAAATGCGGAGAGGAGGTTGAAGCCGTTCATGATCCAGATCGCGGCGTTGGCGCCGGTCGTGTTACCCGTGAAGGGTGGCAACGGGCGGGGCTCCTGCCACGCATAGCGCCAGGTCCCGGACACTACCTCGCCGGCGGTGCGGCGCAGCTCGGGGAAGGAGTAGACGATCGTCCCCTCGTCGGTGACCTCGGGCTCGCCGTCGTAGTCCGCGAGCAGGCGGGTGGCCTCCTCCTCGGCGCGCTCGTAGGAGAGGCCGGTCAGCGCGACGAGATCGGTGGCGGTGATCCGGCCGCCCCGGGCGCGCAGGTAGGCCACCACCGCGCGGTCGGGCTCGCGCTGGTCCTCGGCAGCGAGGCGCGGACCGAAGACGAAGTCGAACACCGAGAGGTAGAAGCGCTTCTGCGGGCCCCGGTCGACCCGCCGTTGGACGTGCGCGGGCGCCCAGTCGGGCATCATCCACCACAGCAGCCACGAGAAGCCGAAGCCGTCGTCGCGGCGGCGGTCGTCGCGGTCGGAGGCGCTGCGCGCGAACAGGAGGGCGATCATCATCGCCGCGAACGCGACCACGTAGCTGATCAGCGTCACGACGATCCAGATCTTGAACAGGAAGGCGAAGGCCCGCGAAAGCGCGCGCCCGGCCAGTGCAAGCCGCTCGCCGAACGGCACCGCGTCGCGCCGGGCCATCGCCGGGTCGAAGGTGTATATCAGCTCGCCCTCGTCGGTGACCGCGAGGTGGCTGCGGTAGGTGCGGAGCAGCGACTTCAGCGCCTGATCGGTCTTTTCGACGGGCAGGCCGGTCAGCGCCACCGCGTCGGCGCGGGTGAGCGCGCCGGAAGCGCGGGTCTGGCGGCCGCGCAGCGCAGCGACGAGCAGGCCCTCGGCGCGCGCGTCGGAAACCTGCCTTCGATCGAACGGAGTGGCTCGCATGGTGGCTAGATGCTAGCGCCACCCGGGCGCAGTGCCACCATGGGAAGCGTTCAGGTCGGGCGGCCGAGGGCGTTCAGGAGGTTGTCCCGCACCTCGTTGCGCACACCGATGGCATCGGAAAAGAGGCGATCGATCCGCTCGGCCCAGGCGGTCGGGGCGCCGACCTGTCCGACGGCGAGACGGTGGGCGGCGCCGAGCTGCTCGACCGCGCCTTCCAGCGCCAGGTGCAGCTCATGGAGGAGTTCACGCTCGGTCATCGGGTCCTTTTCTTGATGCCATTGAAGGGCGTGTCTTGATTCCGAGGGGGCGGGGGGGGCGACGGCCGAGGTCCTCGGCGTGGAGGCAGCGCGGCGGGCGCGGCAGCGGGAGGCCCGGCCGGCCTTGCGGGTGGCTCGGACGCCTGCTTGATCGAGAGGCCGATCCGTCGCCGCGCGGCGTCGACCTGGAGGACCTTGACCTTCACGCGATCGCCGACCTTCACCACCGAGGCGGGGTCCTTGACGAACTTGTGCGCCAGCTCCGAGACGTGCACGAGGCCGTCCTGATGCACGCCCACGTCGACGAATGCGCCGAACTGGGTGACGTTGGTGATCACCCCTTCAAGGACCATTTCCGGGGCGAGGTCCTCGAACTTCGTCACGTCGGCGCGGAACTTCACCGCCTCGAACCGGGCGCGGGGATCGCGCCCCGGCTTCTCCAGCTCGGCCAGAATGTCGCGCAGGGTCGGCTCGCCGCGCTTGCCGTCGACGTAGGCGGCCGGGTTGATCCGCTTCACCAGATCGCGATGGCCGACCAGCCCCGCGACCGCGACGCCGAGGTCCTTCGCCATCCGCTCGACGATGTCGTAGGACTCGGGGTGCACTGCGCTGTTGTCGAGCGGGTGATCCCCACCGCGGACGCGCAGGAAGCCGGCCGCCTGCTCGAACGCCTTCGGGCCGAGGCGCGGGACGAGCTTCAGGTGATCGCGCCGCGTGAAGGGGCCCTTCGCGGTGCGGTGGGCGACGATCGACTTGGCCAGCGACTCGCCGACGCCGGCGACGTAGGAGAGCAGCTTGACCGAGGCGGTGTTGACGTCGACGCCGACCTGGTTGACGCACGACTCCACCACCCCATCGAGCGCCTTCGACAGCGACGGCTGGTGCACGTCATGCTGGTACTGCCCGACGCCGATCGACTTCGGGTCGATCTTCACCAGCTCCGCCAGCGGGTCCTGCAGGCGCCGGCCGATCGACACCGCGCCGCGCACCGTGATGTCCTCGTTCGGGAACTCCTCGCGCGCCACCTCCGACGCCGAGTAGACCGACGCGCCCGACTCGTTGACCACGATGATCTGCGCGTCGCCGAGCTGACCCGCGCTGTGGAGCTTGCGCAGGAAGGTCTCGCTCTCGCGCCCGCCGGTGCCGTTGCCGACGGCGATCGCCTCGATCTTCCGGCGCGCGACCTGCTCGGCGATCTTCTGCGCCGCCTCGGTCTCGCGCGCCGCCGACTGGCCGAGGAAGACCACGTCGTGGTGGAGGAGCCCGCCCTGCTCGTCGATCACCGCGAGCTTGCAGCCGGTGCGGAAGCCGGGGTCGAGGGCCAGAACGCGCTTCCCGCCGAGCGCCGGCGAGAGCAGGAGGTTTCGCAGGTTGTCCGAGAAGACCCGGATCGCCTCGCGATCGGCGAGCTCCTTCAGATGAAGCCGCACATCGACCTCGATCGCCGGCTTGAGGAGGCGATCGTAGGCGTCGCCGAGGGCGGCCTGGAGCTCCGCCGCCAGCGACGCGGCGGGGTCCTTCACGATCAGGTGGCGGGCGCAGTCGAGGCAGGCGTCGCGATCGACCACCAGCGCCACGCGGAGGCATCCCTCGTTCTCGCCGCGCCGGAGCGCGAGCATCCGGTGCGACGGGATCTCCCGCGCCGGCTGGAGGTACTCGAAGTAGTCCTTGTACTTGGCGCCCTCGGTCTCCTTGCCCTTCGCCACGCGCGCGGCCACCTGCCCGGTGGCGAGGCTGAGATCGCGCAGGGTGGCGCGGACGGAGGCGGTCTCGGCCACCCTCTCGGCGACGATGTCCCGCGCCCCGGCGAACGCGGCGTCCACATCGGGGACCTCGCCGCCGAGGTAGGGCGCGGCGAGCGCGCCGCGAGGTGGCAAGCCGCGCTCCTGCGCCAGGATCCGATCGGCCAGCGGAGCGAGTCCGCGCTCGCGCGCCACGGTCGCCCGCGTCTTCCTCTTCGGCTTGTAGGGAAGGTAGAGATCCTCGAGCTCGGTCTTCGAGCGGGTGGCCTCGATCGCCGCCTTCAGGGACGGTGTGAGCTTCCCCTGCTCGGCGATCGAGGCGAGAACGGTTTCGCGGCGCGCGGCCAGATCGCACAGGTACTCGCCGCGCTCCTGGATCTTCGCCACCGCGACCTCGTCGAGGCCGCCGGTCATCTCCTTGCGATAGCGTGCGATGAACGGCACCGTCGCGCTGTCGCCGAGGAGCTGCAGAGTGGTTTCGACCTGCGCCCGCCCGAGCGAGAGCTCCTCGGCGATGATCGCGGCCGGTTCGAACCCCATGCCGGGTTGGTACACGAGTCGTCGCGGGCGATCAAGCACGGTAGGCGCGAGGAACTTGTTACCGTTCCGTGCCATCCGGCGCTGCGCGGCGGACTGAAATGGGCTATCATCCGCGCCATGGGGCGAGTCGCCTACCTCTGTACCGATCTGCTTTTCACCTCGAAGATCCGCGAGACGGCGCAGAGTCTCGGCGTGGATGTGTCGGGCGCGCGCGACGTGGCGGCGCTGTGCCTTTGCGCCGTCGGTGCCGACCTGGTGATCATCGACCTCCGTCTCCCCGCCGCGATGGAGGCGCTCGGGCGGCTGCGCGGCGACGCGGCGACCTCCGAGGTTCCTACGGTCGGATTTTGCGAGCACGAGCGGCTCGATCGGATGGCGGAGGCGCGCGCCGCGGGCTGCACGCACGTGCTCGCCAAGGGACGCTTCTCGACCGAGCTGAAGTCGCTTTTTCCGGCTCACGGCGACACCGGTCGCGCGCCCTGATATGGCCAATTTTCGCCTCAAGCTCCGCGAGACCGAGCTCGACCTGCCGAACGGCGAGTTGACCATCGGCCGGGGCACCGAGTGCTTCCTGCGGATCAACGACGAGCTGGTCTCGCGCCGCCACGCCCGCCTGCTGGTGACGCCGAACAGCGTGTTCTTCGAGGACCTCGGCAGCCGCAACGGATCGCGCGTCAACAGCTCGCCGGTCGCGGGATCGCTGGAGCTCAAGATCGGCGACGAGGTGGAGATCGGCACGCAGATCTTCCAGCTCGTGCGCGGCGCCGGGCGGCCGCGCCCTCCGTCGGCGACCACCCCGAACCTGCGCCCCTGCCGCTCGTGCAAGCGGCTGATGGAGGCGCGGCTGCAGGTGTGCCCGCTGTGCGGCGTGGGCCAGCGGGTCGAGGAGCGCGAGGAGGGGCCGACGTGCTCCATGACCAGCTTCGAGCTGCTGCTCGGCGTCGGTGACAAGATGCTCGCGCTCGGCCGCAACGACGAGGCGGAGAAGATGCTCGGGCCGCGGCTGCGCGAGCTGGCGTCGCGGGCCCCAGGGGACCTGCCCGGGCAGGCAGAGGTGAGCGAGGCGCTGCGGCGCGGGGTGAGGCTCGCCGCGTCCACCAAGCGCACCGAGTGGTACGTCTGGATCTTCGACTTCGCGCGGCTGGCCGAGCACCCGATCGAGGAGGCGATGCTCGACGAGCTCCACGCTCACATGCTGGCCCACAAGCCGGCGGCGGGAGCGGCGCTGCAGGCCTACCTCGACACCCAGACCGGTGACGACGACGCCACCGTCCTACGCCGTCGCCGCCTGGAGGCGCTGCTGCGCTTCTGCCATCGCACCGATCTCGGTGGATGATCGAGGACCTCCTCGGACGGGTTGATCGACTGCGTTCGGAGTGGAGGTCCCGCCTCGAGGTCGATGTCCCGGGGATGGTGGCCGGAGTGCGGACGCGCCTCGAGAGCCGCCTCGCGCTGACCCCGCTGCCGGTCGACGCCGACCTCGCCGATCGGCGGGGGCGCTTCGGCCTGGGACGAGTGCGCACCTGGGCCTTCGAATCGCAGGAGCTGCGCAAGGCGGTGATCGCCCACGTCTCCCTGCGCCCGGTCGTCTCGGTGTGGGAGGGGCTGGTCGTCACCCTCGCGCCGAGGCGCGATCTCCATGCGCCGATCTTCGCGGCCGATCTGATGGTGCTGCCGACGCAGGTCTCGGCCAGCGCCGATGTCTACGGCCCGGCGGCGCTCACCGCCGGGCTGCTCCATCCGCTCGCCCCGAGCATCGTGCGCCTCGGTGGCGGCGCGGGGCCGGAGTGGACCCGGGGAATCGGCTCGGGCGAGGGGCTCCACGCTCGGGTCAGCGCGCGGCTGGTCGACGAGCTGTTCGCCGCGCTCACCGGCGGGCTGGGCCGCTACCTCGATGCGCTCCTGGCCGCCCCGCGCGGCGGGGACAGCGGGCGCGCTCAGGCCGATTTCTTCGCCGCGTTTCACGCGCACGGACCGCGCACCGGACCGCTTGCGCACCTCCTCGGGAGTGCGTGGGCGGAGCGCTACAGCCGGCTGCTCTTCGAATAGTGATTCAATAACCTCTGTAGATTTCGGGCGCTTTCGTAGTTTTTAGTCTTTTTGTTTTGACCTCTTGGCTGAGACATGGTTAGGGTGCAGGGGTACAGATGCGGATCCTCAGAGCGCGCTACCACGACGGAGAAGAGATGCTGCGGCACTACCAGCCGTCGCTGCCGCATGGCGGGCTCTTCTATCCCACCCGCGAGGCGATGGCGATCGGGGAGTTGCTGGTCGTCGAGCTCCGCTTCCCGGCCCTGCGCGACAAGATGATGATGCGCGGCATGGTGGTGTGGCGTCGCAGCGGGCGCCACCGGACCAAGCTGCGAGCCGGCGTCGGGATCGAGTTCCACCAGCACGAGGCGGAGCGGCGCGACTTCCTGCTTGCGGTGGCGCGGGGCGAGAAGGTCTCGATGGTGGTGCGCCGGCATCGGCGGCTGCCGGTGGAGCTCCCGGTGGCGTGGCGGGTGGCCGAGGGGCGGAGCTGGTTCAAGAGCCACTTCGAGGACATCAGCCCCGGCGGGGCGTTCGTGGCCACCTCGGAGGTCGCGCCGTTCGGGACCGACCTCGTGCTCGACGTGATGCCGCCGGGCAGCGTGATGCCGCTCGAGATCTCGGCGCGCGTCTGCTGGGTGCGGCCGGAGCACGGCGTGGGCGTCGAGTTTCGCTGGCGCGACGCGGGCGGCGCGCGACGGCTGCGCGAGCTGGTGAGGCGCCTCGAGCGGATGGAGATCCAGCCCGTGGGCGCCAGCGCCTAGCCCTCGCCTGGCCCTGCGCTAGGAGCCGGCGAGCGCGAACGCGTAGAAGAAGCCGGTGTTGGTCAGGACGTAGACCTGGCGACCGTCGCTGACCGGCTCCGCAGTGACGCCCTTTCCGGGCTCGAAGAACTGGAGCAGGCGGCCGCTCCGCGCATCGGCGACGTAGGTGCCGGCGTCCGAGGCCGAGACCAGGAGGTAGCGCCCGTCGAGCAGCGTCGGCGTGGAGAGCTCGCCCTGTTGCGCGAGCGCCTGGCGCCAGACGACGCGACCCTTGAGATCGAGGCAGTGCAGCCCGCCGCGCGCGGCCGCGAAGTAAATCCGGCCGCGATCGACGCGCACCGTGCCGGCGCCCTCCACCTCGAAGCGCCAGCGCACCGCGCCATCGGCGGGATCGAGCGCGTAGACGCCGCCGCTGAAGGAGGAGACGTAGAGGCTCCCGTCGACGATCACCGGGGTCGAGTCGACGTCGGAGAAGCGCGCCGATTCGCCGGCCAGCGAGCGCGCCCAGATGACGTCGCCGGTGCGCGCGTTGAGGGTGGCGAGGTAGCCGTCGGAGAAGCCCACGTAGGCCCGACCGCCAAACAGCAGCGGCCCGGCGAAGCCGCGGATGGTGAAGCTCTCCGGCGCCTCGCGATCGTACTGCCAGCGCCACGCGCCCGACTGGGCGTCGATGGCGTAGACCCGGTTCTCGCCGTTGGTGAAGTAGAGCAGGCCGTCGTCGTAGACGGGCTCGCCGTCGATCGGCCCCTTGGTGTGATAGGCCCAGCGCTCCCGGCCGGTCGCCGCGTCGAGGCAGTACATCGCGCCGTCGTCGCCACCGACGAAGATCGCCTTCTGGTCGGCGAGATAGAGCGGCCGCGACGAGACGCCGCCGGCGATCTGTTTCTTCCACAGCACCTCGCCGTCGCGCGGGCGGAGCGCGAAGAAGCTCCCGCCGTGCGAGCCGATGAACACCCTGGTGCCGTCGGTGGCGGCGGCGGCGAACTCCTGCGGCTTGTACTCGATCAGGCCGGGCTCGGTGAGCAGGCGGCGCCAGCGCACGCTGAGCACAGCGACGGGGGCGGAGTAGGTGGTGGTGGAGCCGGAGAGCGGCACCGCGGTGGGCGCGCAGGCGGCGAGGCTGGCCGCGAGCGCGCAGGAGGTGCCGACGCGAGCCGCCAGGTGGCGGGCGAGGCTCATCCTCCGCCGGCCTTCGGCAAGGAGGGCGGGACCTCCGGCGCGGGCGGCGGGATCGCGGCGCCGAGCGCCCCCAGGCGGGTCTCGATCTCGTCCTTCAGCGGCGTCTTCGGCACGCGCTTCAGGATATCGAGGTAGACCCCCTCGGCGCCCTTCTTGTCGCCCTTCTTCATCAGCACGCGGGCCTGCGCGAAGAGCGCGCGGTCGCGGTAGAAGTCGCCCGCCTTCGGATCGAGTTCCTTGAAGGCCGCGAGCGCGTCGTCGAGCTTGTTCTGCGCCTCGGCGCACAGCCCCACGCCCTCGCGCGCCAGGAAGCGCAGCGGATCGTCGCTGCCGACCTGATCGAGGAACTTCTTGTAGGAAGCCTCGGCGTCGGCGAAGCGCCCGAGATCGAACAGGGTGCCGGCCTTGAGCAGGAGCGCGCGGTGCGCCACCGCCGACGAGCCGCCGGCCACCTTGTCGACCTCGGCGAGGGTTGCCTCGGCGCGCTCCTTCTCGGTCTTGAAGCGCGGGATCTTGTCCTCGCTCTTGGCCGGGCTGGCGTCGGTGATCAGGTCGGCTTCGGCCACCCGCACCGAGCGATCGAACTGCTCGGTGGCG
Organism: Myxococcales bacterium; assembly: GCA_009692555.1. GTDB lineage: Bacteria > Myxococcota_A > Polyangia > Palsa-1104 > SHYY01 > SHYY01. The sequence goes on along the minus strand of SHYY01000125.1, from coordinate 531 downwards.
TTCTCGCGCGCGTCGGTCATGAAGTGGTCGGCGATCCACACCGCGATCACCACCCCGAGCGCGCCGGCAAGGGTGAGCGCGATCGGCCGCGCGTAGGGGATGGCGGCGTTGTAGGCCTTCTGCCAGAACGAGATGAACTCGTCCGGCTGCTGGTTGATTGGCTTGCGGGTGTACCTCTTCGCCACGAGTCCCTCGCTTCCGGTGATAAAAGTCGCGGAAAGCTAGCAAACCGCTCCCGCTGCGTCAATGAGACGCACCAGCGAGGGTGCTTAACGGAGAAGGGGGTCCCTCCGCTCACGTAGTCGTAGTCGTAGTCGTAGTCGATTCAGGGGCACTCGTGCGGGGGGGATCACCTCTCCGGCACCTGCGCGTGAGCATCTCGACGATGCGGGTCAGCAACTCCATGGCCTGTCGCCGAGTGTCTTCCAAGGCGAGTTGCAGGACCGCAAAGGCATCCACGATCGCCTTGCACTCCATCGCGGAGCCCCGGGCGATGCTGTAGAAGCGGGCGCCATCCGGCGCTCCGAACCG
>SHYY01000124.1 GCA_009692555.1 Myxococcales bacterium | reverse complement strand
GCTGGCCTACCAGAAGCTCGACGTCACAGGCCATGGAGTTGCTGACCCGCATCGTGGAGATGCTCACGCGCATGTGCCGGAGAGGTGATCCCCCGCGCGAGAGTGCCCCTGAATCGACTACGACTACGACTACGACTACGACTACGACTCCGTGAGCGGAGGGACCCCCTTCTCCGTTAAGCACCCCCCGTTCCCCGCTCTCTTGACCTCGGTGGGCGGGCCACTGTACGTTCAGCCCCGATGTCCGGCCGCCTCCTCCGCATCGGCGTGCTCGCCCTGGCCGCGCTGGCCGTGGCGGCGCCCGATGTCGCGGCGGACGACGAGCCGCCGCGACCCCGGCGTAGACGCACGCCGAAGGCCGAGGTCACCGACGAGGTCGCGCCCCCACCCGCCGACGAGATCCCGCCGCCCGTCGCCTCGCCGCGCCCATCGCCCGGCGATCCGTTCCAGCCCACGGCGGCGGACGGCCAGCCGGTGCTCACCGTCCACGTCTACGAAGAGGGGGCGCGCGAGAAGGAGCTCACCCAGGTGCTCGGCGGCTTCGACGCGGTGCTCTCCAAGGACGAGCGCATCCGCTACCGCGATCTCGCGGATCAGCTCGATCCGCCGGGCGAGGCGCAGGCCGGCCTGGGGGATGCCGACGAGAAGCTCAAGGACGCCCAGGCAGCGTTCGAGCAGATGGACCTCGAGAACGCACGCGGCAAGGCCGAGGGGGCGATCAAGCTCTACGAGCGCTACCTCCCGCAGCTCGCCGCCGAGGAGGACGGGCTCACCCACATCCGGAACGCCTGGATCCGCCTCGCCGCGGTGCGCTTCTTCGACGGCAACAACGACGGCGCCAAGGACGCCCTGCGCCACGTCTTCGCCCTTGACCCGCTCGCCGAGTTCTCCCCGAAGATGTTTCCACCCCAGATGAAGAAGGTGGTGATCGAGAGCCGCCTGCTCTTCGACGCCCTCGGCACCGGCAAGATCAACGTGCTGAGCGATCCCCCGCGAGCGACGGTGTTCGTGAATGGCATCGTCAAGGGGACCGCTCCGGTGGTGGTCGAGGAGGTGCCTGCCGGCCCCAGCTACGTGTCGGTGCGGCGCCGCGGCTTTGCCCCGCAGACGGTGGTGGCCGAGGTCAACGGAGGGGGCGACGAGGCGCGCAGCGAGATCACGCTGACGCGCTTCGACAACGACCCGATCGGTCCCCTCGGCCAGGTGCGGACGCAGCTCGGTTCCGAGGAGGCGCCCCCCGAAGTCGTCGAGGCGGCGCGCAAGCTGCGAGTCGATCTGCTGGTCGCGGTGCAGATCGCGAAGGACTCCGCCGGCCTGCACGTCACCGCCTTTCTCTACGATGCGCGCCCGAAGCGGCTCCTGCGAAGGGTCGAGAAGGTGGGGCCCGTCGGCAGCGCTGCCGAGACCGCACAGCAGGCCGCGAAGGAGCTGCTCACCGACGTGCGCCTCGACGGCGTCTACGCCCAGCCCACGCCGCCGGAGAAGACCGGCTTCTTCACCATGATTGTCGAGAAGGTCGGCGAGGGCTGGACGCTGTGGCGCGGCTGGAAGTACTTCTGGCCGTCGGTGGGCGCGCTGGTGGGCGTGGTGGTGGTGAGCATCGTGATCGGCGTCGGCGTCGGCGGGCGGGCGAGTCCCCCGCCGGGCTTCACTCCGGGCGAGCAGGTGATCCTGCTCGGCGGCGGCGGCCAGGCGCTCGCGACTCCTGGAACGTGGCGATTTTGAACGATTTCTTGAAATGAGGAGCTCTCGATGATGGCACTCCGGATGGTGTCGAAGGTGGCGGCGGTTGGACTCGGGCTGGTCGCGCTGGGCGTGGGGTGCGGGGGCGGCTCCAGCAACGGCGACTCGAAGGTCACCGTCGGGCAGTCCGAGGTCAAGGGCACCGTCGGCGGCGTGGTGCTGGAGGCGGCGCCGGGGCTCCTGCCGCTCACCGGCGCGACGGTCACGGTGATCGCCGGGGGTGCCACGCTGGCGGGCACCACCAGCGCCGAGGGCATCTTCTCCGTCAAGGACGTGCCCGTCGGATCGGTGATCGTGAAGATCACCGCGGGCGATCACTTCGACGTCTACGTCACCGGGACGCTCAACGCCGCGGCCGGCAACTTCCCGGCCTCGAACGCGGTCCTCACCGTCGGGCCGGTGGCGATGATCAACAACAAGGGATCGATCGCCTTCCGGGTGGTCAACGAGGACGGCGCGGCCGCCAGCGGGATCAAGGTGACTGCGCGCTCCGCGGCCAGCTACATCGACTTCTCCGGCGGTGGCAGCGCGCCGCGCGGGGCGGTCGACAGCGGCGGGATGAGCGGCGCCGACGGCATCGTGACCCTTGGCGGCCTGCCGGACTTCGCCGCGATCGGCCCGCTGCTCGCCGACCAGGTGACGATCAATATCCCGCCGCAGAAGCTGCCGTCGCCCAACAACTACCAGTTCCTCGGCCTGACCCTGCCGATCAACGCCACCGCCTACGCCCCCAACCTCGGGCAGACCCCGACCCTCGTCCTCGCCGGCCCGCGCTCGCCGCTCACCGTGCTCTCCTCGACGCTCGACTGCTTCGAGGGCGCGCCCACAGGTGGCGCGTGCACCGCCGGTCCGGTCGGAACCCAGGTGCCCGCCCCGGGCCCGATCACCGTCGCCTTCAACCAGGCGGTCAACGCCAACAGCGTGCGCGCCTACCTCTACAACGAGTCCGGCTCGCTGGCCCAGGCCACCGCGATGGCCACCGTCAACGGCAGCCTGGTGAGCATCGGCTTCTCGAAGCCGCTCGATCCCGGAAACCGCTACAACCTCGCCTTCCACGCCAACGGCGCCTACGCCGACCAGACCAAGGAGTACAACGTCACCGCGCCGTTCTTCGTCGCCGCGGCGATGGGCACCGGGGTGACGCTCCAGCCGCAGTCGCGCATCGACCCGAACAAGCCCGACGAGTACATTCTTCAGTTCAGCGAGCCGATCGGCGTCGGCAACGGGTCGTCCGCGCCGCTGCCGTGCGTGGTCTACTACGAGGCTGATCTCGACGGGAACCCGCAGATCTACTCACCCGGCGAATGGAATTCGGGCGGCAACAGCTTCCTGAAGTGCGAGGCGCAGTTCACCTCGGCGCACGCCGGCCTGTTCCTCACGCCCGACGAGCCGCGGGTGGGTGCTCTGCAGAGCCCGTTGACCGGTTACACCACCACCTGGCGCCTGCTGGTCAAGAGCGCCTGCGTCGACGCCAAGATGTACCAGTGCTCCACCTCGGGCCGCAGCGTCCACCTCGTGTTCAGCCGCAACAACGATCCATCGTCGGTGATGAAGCGGTCGAACGGCGCGCCGGTCCAGGATCTGGCGCCCTTCGCCCTCCCCGCCTTCTGATCACGGGACGTGCTACGCTCCAGCGCCCGTCGACGACGGCCGACCTTTGCATGGCTGACCTAAACCACCGCGCGCGCAAGATCCTCTCGGCGATCGTCCACGAGTATCTCAACACCGGCAGCGCGGTCGGCTCCCGCACCGTCACCCGGCGGCACGGCGTCGATCTCTCGGCAGCGACGGTGCGCAACGTGATGGCCGACCTCGAGGAGGCGGGCCTGCTCAAGCAGCCGCACACCTCCGCTGGCCGAGTGCCGACCGATCTCGGCCTGCGCTTCTTCGTCGACTCGCTGCTCAAGGTCCGCACCCTGAACCCGCGCGAGCGCGAGGAGATGCGCTCGCGCTACGACTTCTCCGCCGGCGAGCTCGAGACGGTGCTCCACGACGCGGGCAAGGTGCTGTCCAATCTCTCGTCGCAGACCGCGGTGATCACCCTGCCGCGGGTGAGCCAGGATGTGCTCGAGCACCTCGAGTTCGTGCTGCTGCCCTCGGGGGCGCTGCTGGCGGTGCTGGTCACCAAGGCCGGGCAGGTCCAGAACAAGCTGGTCCACCCCGAGTTCACCGTCGAGCCCGAGGAGCTCGAGCGCGTCAACAACTTCCTGAACGCCCGCCTCGCCGGGCTCTCGCTCGGTGATGTGCGCGCCCGGGTCGCCGAGGAGCTGCTCTCCGATCGCATGAACTACGACACGCTCGCCAAGCGCGCGCTCGAGCTGTCGCAGGCGGTGCTCCCGCGCGCCGAGGACGCCGCCTCGCAGATGATCATCGAGGGGCAGGCCCGGCTGATCGAGTCGGCCGAGATGGAGGACGTCGGGCAGATGAAGGCGCTCTTCCGCGCGCTCGAGGAGAAGCAGAAGATCATCGGCCTGCTGGAGAAGACCGATCAGGCGGAGGGGCTGCAGGTGTTCATCGGCGCCGAGACCCAGCTCGGGGACCTCACCGGCGTCTCGGTGGTGGCGGCCACCTACGGCTCCGAGGACCGGCCGCTCGGCACCCTCGGGGTGATCGGTCCGACCCGGATGAACTATGCCAAGGTGATCGCCCTGGTGGATTTCACCGCCCAGATCCTCTCCAACATGATCGACAAGCGGTAGCAGTTATAGGTATAATTTTCTATCCGGCAGCACGAAACCCCAACGACGAGTGAAGCGAGAGGTCATGGCTGAACAGGACAACGAGGACGAGGGCGCTCCTCCCAGTGCCGAAGCGCCGGCCGCAGAGAAGGCCGGGAACGCCGCCGGAACGATGACCGAGGTGAAGCCGGACCTTCCCGTGGAGACGGTGGATGGTCGGATCGCCCGCCTCGAGAAGGACAAGTCCGATTCGCACGAGCGGGTGCTGCGCATCGCCGCCGAGTTCGAGAACTTCAAGAAGCGGTCGCGGCGGGAGGCGGACGAGTCGTCGTCGCGCGGCCGGGAGATGCTGGCGCGCGATCTCCTGCCGGTGCTCGACAACCTCGAGCGTGCGCTCCAGGCGCTCGACGCTGGCGGTACCGTGGAGTCGCTCGGGCAGGGAGTGAAGCTGGTCGACAAGCAGCTCCACGGCGTGCTCGACAAGTTCGAGATCCGCGGATTCGACGCGCTCGGCGAGGCGTTCGATCCGGCGAAGCACGAGGCGATCCAGCAGGTCGAGACGGTCGACTACCTGCCGGGAGCGGTCGCCCGGGTGTTCGCGCGCGGGTACCTGATCGGCAGCCGGCTTTTGCGCCCGGCGATGGTGGCGGTGGCGAAGGCGCCCGCGGCGCTCGCGGAGCCTCTCGAGGTCGAGGTCGAGGAGACGGTCGCCGATCCCGAAGGTGGCACGGCGTAGAGAACCCCACCCTTCGGCGGAGCCTGACCCATGGGAAGAGTCATCGGAATCGATCTCGGCACGACCAACTGCTGCATAGCCTACATCGAGGGCAGCACCCCGGTGGTCATCCCCAACTCCGAGGGCAGTCGCACCACGCCCTCGGTCGTGGCCATCGCGTCGGGGGAGCGGCTGGTCGGCCACATCGCCAAGCGCCAGGCGATCACCAACCCCGAGAACACCGTGAGCACGGTCAAGCGGCTGATCGGGCGGAAGTTCAACGACCCCCAGGTGCAGCAGCACCTCACCACCTGCACCTACCGGGTCGGCGCGGCGCAAAACGGCGACTGCCTGATCACGCTGGCCGATCGCGAGCACGCCCCGCCGGAGATCTCGGCGATGGTGCTCTCGAAGCTGAAGCAGATCGCCGAGGAGTATCTCGGCGAATCGGTCACCGAGGCGGTGATCTGCGTCCCCGCCTACTTCGACGAGGCGCAGCGGCACGCCACCAAGGACGCCGGAAGGATCGCCGGGCTCGAGGTGATGCGCATCCTGAACGAGCCCACCGCGGCGGCGCTCGCCTACGGCGCGGAGTCGGAGCGCAACGAGCGGATCGCGGTCTACGATCTTGGCGGCGGCACGTTCGATATCTCGATCCTCGAGCTCAACGGCGGCGTCTTCGAGGTCCGCGCCACCAACGGCGACACCTACCTCGGCGGCGAGGACTTCGATCGCCGGATGATCGATCACTTCGCGTCCAGCTTCCAGACCGAGCACGGCGTGGATGTGCGGTGCGACCGGATGGCGCTGCAGCGGCTGAAGGAGGCTGTGGAGCGCGCCAAGCACGAGCTCTCCTCGGCGCTGACCACCGAGATCAACCTGCCGTTCCTGGTCGCCGACGCGAGCGGGCCGAAGCACCTCGTGACCACCCTGACCCGCCAGAAGCTGGAGTCGCTGGTGGAGGATCTGGTGCAGCGCACCCTCGAGCCGTGCCGCCTCGCGCTCCAGGACGCCGGCCTCGGGCCGCAGCAGATCGATCAGCTGATTCTCGTCGGTGGGCAGACCCGCATGCCGATGGTGCAGGCGGCGGTGGAGAAGTTCTTCGGCAAGAAGCCGAACAAGAAGGTCGATCCTGACGAGGTGGTCGCGGTCGGCGCGGCGCTGCAGGCGGGCATCCTCAAGGGCGAGGTGCAGGAGGTGCTGCTCCTCGACGTGACGCCGCTCTCGCTGGGCGTCGAGACCGCGGGCGGCGTGTTCACGAAGATCGTCACCAGGAACACGATCGTCCCGACCCAGGCGTCGGAGATCTTCTCCACCGCCGCCGACGATCAGCCGTTCGTCGAGGTGCACGTGCTGCAGGGCGAGCGCGAGATGGCGGCGGACTGCAAGTCGCTGGCGCGCTTCCAGCTCCTCGGGATCCCGCCGGCGCCGCGCGGTGTGCCGCAGATCCAGGTGGAGTTCGATCTCGACGCGAACGGGATCCTGGCGGTGACCGCGCGCGATCTCGGGACCGGCAAGGAGCAGAACGTCCGGGTGGTGCCGACCTCGGGGCTGACCGAGCCGGAGATCGCGCGGCTGGTGGCGGAGTCGGAGCAGTCGCGCGAGAACGACATCGAGAAGCGCGAGGTGGCCGACGTGAAGCTCAAGCTCGAGGGGCTGCTCTACGTCGCCGAGAGCTCGCTGCGCGAGTACAAGGACCTCTTCCACGGCGAGGGGCGGAGCGAGATCGAGCAGAAGGTGAAGGAGGCGCACGAGGCGATGAGCGGCGAGGTGCTGGAGCCGCTCAAGCGGGCGCTGGTGGCGCTCGAGCAGTCGGCGCACCGGATGGGCGAGGCGATCTACGCCAAGGCATCCGGCGGCGGGCAGGGCGGATCCTCCGGAGCGCATTGAAGCGCGACTACTACGAGGTGCTGGGCGTCTCCCGCGAGGTGGACGCCGCCGATCTGAAGCGCGCCTACCGCGATCTCGCGATGCGCTGGCACCCCGACAAGAACCCGGGCTCGAAGGAGGCCGAGGATCGCTTCAAGGAGGTCTCGGAGGCGTACGCGGTGCTGTCGGAGCCCGAGAAGCGCGCGCGCTATGATCGCGTCGGGCACGGCCACGCGGGACCGGGCTTCGAGGCGGCGGTGGGCTCGTTCACCGATCTGTTCGAGAGCCTGTTCGGCGATCTCCTCGGGCGCAAGAAGGGGCAGAAAAAGTCCACCGGGCGGGATCTCCGCTACACGCTGGAGGTCGACTTCGTCGAGGCGGCGCGTGGCTGCCAGAAGACGATCACCGTTGCTGCGCGGGGCGACTGCGCCGACTGCAAGGGCACCGGAGCGCGCGGCGGCGACGCCGGGATGGCGCCCTGCGCGCCGTGTGGTGGGCGCGGCGAGATCAAGGTCCAGCAGGGCTTCTTCAGCGTCGGCAAGAGCTGCGGGGCCTGCTCCGGGGTGGGCAGGACGATCACCGACAAGTGCCCGGCCTGCGCGGGCGCAGGAACGATCGAGCGCGAGCGCGACTTCACCGTCCAGATCCCGGTGGGCACCGACGACGGGAACATCCGGCGCGTGGCGGGGCAGGGAGAGCCCGGGAGGCGCGGCGGGACGGCGGGCGACCTGCACGTGGTGGTGCGGGTCAAGCCGCACGCGATCTTCAAGCGCGAGGGCAAGCTGATCACCTGCGAGGTGCCGCTGACGATCGCCGAGGCGGCGCTGGGCGCGTCGATCGATGTGCCGACCCTCGACGGCAGGGTGGAGATGCGGGTGCCGCCCGGGACGCAATCGGGGACGGTGTTTCGCCTGCGTGGCAGGGGACTGCAAAACGGGTCAGCGCGCGGCGACGCCCACGTCAAGGTGGTCGTGGAGACGCCGCAGAGCCTCTCGCCAAAGCAGCGGGAGCTCCTGCAGGCCTTCGCGGCCGCCTGCGGGGATGAGTCGCTGCCGCAGCGCCGCGCCTTCCTGTCGCGGGTGAAGGAGCTCTTCGGCCCGGCGTGAGCGCCCGCGGGTCGCGATCGCGCCAGGGAAGCTGTCTCGGGTGCGCCGATCGTGGTTTAATGGTGCCCTGAACTGCTAGCCTGAGGAGGCTGATCCATGAACACCGGGAGACGTATTCGGGGTGCGATGGTGGTCCTGCTGGCGATCGCCGGCTGCGGCGGAGGCGGGGGAACCACCGATCAGGACTTCAGCGTGGTCACGAAGGACGACCTCGCGAAGCCGGCCAGCGAGGACATGCTCGGCGGGAGAGGGGACATGGCGGTGGAGTCGCCCGACCTGGCCGCGGAGGGGGATCTCACGATGCCCTCGAACTGCATGGACGGGGCGAAGAACGGCGACGAGACCGACATCGACTGCGGCGGCATGACCTGCGGGAAATGCGGCGACGGCAAGGGCTGCGGCGCAGGCACCCACTGCACCTCGGGCGTGTGCAAGGCCGGCGTCTGCCAGGCGGCAGGCTGCATGGACGAGGCGAAGAACGGCGACGAGACCGACGTCGATTGCGGCGGCAAGATCTGCCCGAAGTGCGCCGATGCCCAGAAGTGCGGCGGCGCGGATGACTGCGTCAGCAAGAGCTGCCAGAACGGCGCCTGCGCGGTGGCGACCTGCATGGACCTGATCAAGAACCAGAACGAGTCGGACGTCGACTGCGGCGGCTCGTGCGCCAAGTGCGCGACCGGGAAGGCGTGCGTCGATCCCGCGGACTGCGCGTCGGCGTCGTGCAAGGCGGCGCTGTGCGCGGACGCGACCTGCAATGACGCGATCAAGAACGGCACGGAGACCGACGTCGATTGCGGCGGGAGCTGCCCGAAGTGCGTCTCGGGCAAGGGGTGCCAGATGGGCGGGGACTGCGACAGCAAGGTGTGCGCGGGGAATGTGTGCGCGGTGCCGTCGTGCAAGGACGTGGTGAAGAACGGCGACGAGGCGGACGTCGACTGCGGCGGCGCGAACTGCCCGAAGTGCGGCACCGGCAAGGTGTGCGTCGACGGCAACGACTGCGCCGACGCGATCTGCACGATGGCGATGTGCGCCGCCTCGGCGTGCAACGACAAGGTGAAGAACGGCGACGAGTCGGACATCGACTGCGGCGGCAAGTGCCCGGTGTGCGCGGTGGGCGCGAAGTGCGGCAAGTCGGGCGATTGCGTCTCGGGCGTCTGCGCGGCCGGACTGTGCGCGACGCCGGGTTGCAGCGACAAGGTGAAGAACGGCAGCGAGACCGACGTCGACTGCGGGGGGAGCTGCCCGAAGTGTGCGGCCGGGCTCGCTTGCGCCGCCGCCGTCGATTGCGCGTCGCTGATCTGTACAATGGGCAAGTGCGCCACGCCGGCGTGCAACGACAAGGTGAAGAACGGCGACGAGTCGGACGTTGACTGCGGCGGGAGCTGCCCGGCGTGCGTCGACGGCAAGAAGTGCGTCGCCGCGATCGACTGCACGTCGGGCGTGTGTGATGCGCTGAAGTGCCTCGCCCCGACCTGCAAGGACACCGTGAAGAACGGCACCGAGAGCGACGTGGACTGCGGCGGCTCCTGCCCGCTCTGCCCGGCCACCAAGAAGTGCGCGACCAGCAAGGACTGCGCGAGCGCGTTCTGCGCCGCCGGCGTGTGCTCCACGCCGAAGAGCTGCAAGGAGCTGCTCGCCGGAAACCCGGGCGCGGCGACGGGGATCTACACCATCGACCCGGACGGCGCGGGCGCGATCGTCGCATTCCAGGTGGTGTGCGAGATGGTCAACGACGGCGGCGGCTGGACCCTCGTCACCGTGCACAGCGACGACGGTGCGAGCAACTGGACCTGGAACAAGCGGACCCTGTTCACCACCGACAAGACGGTGTTCGGCACGGTCCAGGCGCCCACCAAGGACTACAAGAACCTGGCGATCCACTCCGTCCTGTTCACCGACGTGATGTTCATCCACAGCCCGTCCACGATCTGGGCCGCCTACCGGAAGGTGGGCGATGGGACGAAGGCGCTCTCCGACTTCATCAACGGCGTGCCGTCGCCGAACTGCGACCAGTTCGCCAGCCACCCGCTCTCGGCCGGCACCTTCGTCGGTGGCGGGAAGGTCTGCTCGCCGAGCCTCTACTTCAACATCGGCGACTACGACGGCAGCAACGCGGCCACCTGCATGAACCTGAACAACGGCTGCAACCACGCCACCTACGGCCCGGCGTGGAGCATCGACAACAACAACGGCTGCCCGTTCGATGATCCCACGTTCGGCGGGCTCGGACCCGACAACGCCCCCGACTGCGGCGGCAACCATAAGGCGAGCGAGGACAACTACCTCGGCTTCGGCGCCACCCTCGGCCTGAACAAGGGCGCGGCCGGCACCGGCGCCAACAACATGCGGATGTACATCCGCTAGCTCGTCACCGACGGGGCGGGGGGCGGAAACGCTCCTCGCCCCACGGTTCCCGCACTCGTTCCCATCCCCCTTCCGTTCCCGCTTCCGTTCCCGTTCCCGTTTCCGTTTCCGGCGACTTCAGCCCCGGGTGCCGGACGTCTTGCGCGTCAGGTTGCCGATCGGGATGAAGCCCTTCGGGGGCGGCGGGGGCGGCGGCGGCTCGTACTCCACCGCCATCCGGACCGCGGTGTCGGCGGAGCGGACGGCGCTCTCGATCGTCGCCGGCAGGCCGGTGCGGACGTAGTCGCCGGCGAGGAACAGGCCGTCGATGGGGGTGCGTGGCTTCGGCCGGAGGTGGTCGGCGCCCGCCTTGTGGGCGATGGTCGCCTCGCGCTCCTTGATCACCCGCGCGTGGACCAGCCGGGCGGCAGCGACGGTGGGGAGGGCCTTCTGGAGCTCCCGCAGCCCGCGCTCGATCAGCTCCTCCGGCGGGCGATCGCACAGCGCGCGCGCCGCCGAGATCACCAGCGAGAGGTGGCTGCGCGACGGATCCTTCACCGCCCCGAGCTGATTGCGGTTGAACACCCAGTGGATCGGCGAGTCGAGGAGACCGAACAGCGGCTCGTCGGTGACGAGCCGGTCGAACCAGAGGTGGATCGAGACGATCGGCGAGGTCCCGAGGTGCGCGAGGCCGTCGAAGTAGTGCTCGTCCTTCCGCGCCGCCTCGGGGATCAGCTCGAGGACCGCGCGCGGCGGCACCGCGGCGATCACCACCTCGGCATCCAGGCGCTGGCCGTCGCGCAGGATCACGCCCTCCACGCTGCGCGTGCCGGAGACGCTTCGCACCCGCACCTCGGCCACTGGCGCGGCGAGGCGCACCACCGCCTCGCGCGCGGCAAGGAAGCGGGCCGCACCGTCGCAGTAGAGCTCCGACAGGCCGACCCGCGGGACGCCGAAGCGCGCGTCCTCCGCGGTGCCAAGAAACGCCTCCTTCAGCACCGCCTCGAACATCCGCGCCGAGGCGATCTGCGGGTCGTCGTTCAGCGCAGCGATGGCGATCGGGTTCCAGAAGGCGCGCCTCGCCCCCTCCGATTGCGAGAGTCTGGCGAGCCAGCCGGTGACCGTTTCGCGCTCCGTCGCGGCCGGAGCGAGGCGGCTCGGGGCCTTCAGCGCGGCGGCGACCCGCAGCGCGAGCAGCCGCTCGGTGAACGACAGCGCTTCGAAGCGCGCCAGCCCCGCCAGCAGCCCGAACGGCGCCGGCAGCGTCGACGGAGTGACGCGCTTCAATCGACCGCCCTCGAGGTAGGTGAGCGTGAGGTCATCGCGCAGCGCGAGCTTGTCGCTGGTGCCGATCCGCGCCAGGAAGGCGCGCGTCGCCCGGTAGCATCCGAGGAAGAGGTGCTGGCCGTTGTCGATCACGTCGCCGGTGGTCTCGTCGACGATCGAGTAGGCGCGTCCGCCGAGGATCGGGCGGCGCTCGAGCAGCGTGACGGCGTGCCCCTCCTCGGCCAGCCGGGTGGCGGCGGCCAGCCCCGCGAAGCCGCCGCCGATGACGATCGCCTTCATCGCGACGATTCTACGCCGGGAGCGGGCGCGGGAGGCGCGCCTTGAGGTAGCGCTTGAGCGCGATGGCGATCTTCTCGATCGGGGGAAGCACCGTGCCGGCGCTGAAGTTCTTCTCCTCAAGGTCGCACAGCAGATGGTAGTAGATGTCGCCCATGATCTCCGCGACCACCAGGCGCGCCTTCTCCTCCTCGCCGATCGCTGCCCGCGCCTGCAGGTAGAGCCCGCGCGCGCGCTGCGCCTCGAAGCGCAGGAGCCGATCGCAAGCCGGGGTGCGACGGCCTGCGAGCAGGTCCGCCTCGTCGACGCCGAACGCCGCGAGGTCCTCCAGCGGCAGGTAGAGGCGACCGCGCCCGGCGTCCTCGGCCACGTCGCGGAGGATGTTGGTCAGCTGCAGCGCGAGGCCCAGATCGATCGCGTACTCGCGGGCCCGCGGCGACTGGTAGCCGAAGATCTCGATGCACATCAGGCCGACGGCGGAGGCGACGCGGTAGCAGTAGGCGCGGAGATCGTCCCAGGTGGCGTAGCGCGTACGTGTCGCGTCCCACTCGCAGCCTTCGATCACCGCCTCGAGGTCCGCGCGCCGGATCGCGAAGCGCTTCGCCGCGTCGCGGAGCTGGGTGGTCACCTCGTGCGTCGGCGAGGCGTCGCCGTAGACCGCCTCCAGCTCGCCGCGCCAGCGCGCGAGGTTCGTCCGCGCCTCCTCGGGCGAGCGCGCATCGTCGGCCGCGTCGTCGACCAGCCGGCAAAAAGCGTAGACCGCGTAGAGCGCCTCCCGCCGCTCGCGCGGAAGGAACAGGAAGGCATAGTAGAAGTTCGACCGCGAGCGCTTGGTCAGCTTGCGGCAGTAGTCGGCGGCGTTCTGGAGCATCGCTAGGGTCGCTCTTTTCGCGCGGTCCTCGCGCGGTGGGGGGAGGATCGACCAGCTTGCTGGTCGAGGGGGGACGGGAACGTCCCCCCCTGCTAGATGCGCTGGGCGCCGAGCGAGAAGGTCGGCCAGCGACGGGCGGCGCTGCGCGCGACCATCGAGAGCTTGTCGGCGCGGGTGAGCTCCGGGCGGCGGCGGAAGACGTCGTAGCCGACCGCCTCGATCTTGTCGAGGATGGTCATCCCGCCGCGCCAGATGAGGTGCAGCTCGAAGCCCAGATCGCGCCCCACCTTCTCGGCGAGCGGGCGGCCGCGCTCGAACAGCGAGCGCGCGCGGGCGACCTGGAAGCGCATCAGATCGTGGAACGCGGGGGTGACCTTGCCCGCCGCGAGGTCGGCCTCGGTGACCCCGAAGTGGGAGAGATCCTCGCCGGGAATGTAGATCCTCCCGCGCGCGAGATCGCGCCCGATGTCCTGCAGGAAGTTGGTGAGCTGGAGGGCGGTGCAGAGGTCGTCGGCGTAGCGGTGGAGGTTTGCGTCGCGGTAGTCGAAGACGTACAGCACCAGGCGCCCGACGGGGTGGGCGGAGTGGGCGCAGTAGCTGCGGAGCGCCTCGAAGGTCGGGTAGCGCTGGACCGCGAGGTCCATCCGGAAAGCGGTCAGGAGATCGCGCAGCGGCGAGATCGGGAGGTCGCGGCGCTCGACCGTCTCGCGGAGGGCGACGAAGATCGGGTGATCGGCCTCGCCGTGGAAGCAGGCCTCCAGCTTGTCCTCCCAGTCGGCGAGCGCCTCCTGGCGGCGGCCGGCGTAGCGCGGCTCGTCGGCGAAGTCGTCGGCCTGGCGGGCGAAAGCGTAGATCGCCCAGACGTGCGGCCGGAGGTGCGCGGGCACGAAGCGCGACGCGACCGGAAAGTTCTCGTAGTGCTCGCGGGCCATGCGCTCGCAGAAGGCGAAGGACTGATCGACCGACCAGGCGCCCGGGGTGAGCGGGATCGGGGCGGGCGCGGGGGTGAGGTTCGCGCGGGGGGCGACGACGCGGCGGATCATCAGCAGGCTCCTTGTGGGTTCTTGATGCGACCTTCGGCGATCAGACGGGCGAGGATCAGGGTGGCGCGTTCGGGGCGAACATCGCCCACCTCGGCCAGCTCGCGGGCGACGCGCTCGACCAGCTCGCCGGTGGCGCCGGCGGAGACCGCGACGATGCGCGCGTGGAGGGACATGTGGCCGCGCTGGATCCCCTCGCTGGCGAGGGCGCGCAGGGCGGCGAGGTTGGAGGCGATGCCGACGCAGGCGATCACCATCCCGAGCTCGGTGGCGCTCTCGGCGTCGACGATCGCCAGGGAGAGGCGCGCGCCGGGGTGGACGCGCGTGGCGCCACCGACGGTGCCGAGCGCCATCGGGATCTCCATCCGCCCCTCGAGGAACTGGTCGACCACGCGCCATGTGGCGAGCGGGCGATAGGTGCCGGAGCGCGCCGCGAAGGCGTGCGCGCCCGCCTCGATCCCGCGCCAGTCGTTGCCGCAGGCGAGCACCACCGCGTCGACGCCGTTCATGATCCCCTTGTTGTGGGTCGCGGCCCGGTAGGGATCGAGCTCGGCGAAGCGGCTGGCGGAGACGATCCCGGCGGCCACCCGGGCGCCCTCGTGCCCGTTGGTGGCGAGCACGGCGACCGGCACCCGGCAGCGGACGCGGACGCAGCGGCGGTCGGCGAGATTGGAGAGGATCCTGAGGCCGACCTCGCCGCTCGACAGCTCGGCCAGGCGATCGGCCACCGCCTCGGCGATGGTGTTGACGAGGTTGGCGCCCATCGCGTCGCGGCAGTCGACGTGGAGGTGGACCACCAGCATCCCCTTGACCGCGTCGCCATCGTCCTCGCGCTCGCCATCGGCGAACGAACGGGCGAGCACCCGCACCTCGATCCCGCGTGTGCCGCCTCCGCGCGCGCAGAGACCGGGCTGGGCGGCGTCGGCGAGCGCGACGATCTCGGAGGCGTGGGCCTCGATGCGCCGCTTGGCGTGCTCGGTGTCGGCCACCTCATTCAGCTGCACCTGCGAGATCATGATCGGGTCGTCGGCCTCGGCGGTGAAGCCGCCGCCCTCGCGCACCATCCGGGCGGCGTTCGACGCGGCGGCCACCACCGACGGCTCCTCGACCGCCATCGGCACGAGGTAGTCGGTGCCGTTGATCCGGAAGTTCAGGCCGATCCCGAGCGGGAGCGAGTAGGTGCCGACCACGTTCTCGATCATGTGATCGGCGGTGGCGCAGTCGAGGAGATCGCCCGCGGTGAGGCGCTCCACGTCGCCCGCTTTCAGCCCCGCGGCCTCGGCGAGACGGCGGATGCGATCTCCCACCGGGAGCTTGTAGAAGCCGGGGACCCGCGAGCAGCGGGTCATGGGGCGTGGATCTCCTGGAGGGACGCCGCGGGCTCGTGGTCGGGGCCGAGGCCGGGGGCGCCGATCGTCGCGGTCAGGACGTGGAAGCCATCCGCGGCGAGCCGCGCACGCAGGACGCAGGCGTGCTTGCCCGGGGTGCTGCCGTCGGCCTGGTCGACGGGGGTGAAGCAGATCGCGAGGTCGCCGCCGCCGGCGCCCGAGGGCTTGGCGCAGCCGCCTGCCGCGCGCGCGAGCTCGCTGATCCGGCGGTGGGCGGGGGTGATGATCTCGGCGCCGAGCTTCTGCTCCAGTTCGCACAGGAGCGCGTTCCATTCGTCGACCGACTCGGCCAGCGGCGCGTCACCAGGACGCTCGGCAACGCGATCCGCGACGGAGCGCAGGGAACCCAGGAGGCGGGCGACGGCACGATCGCCGCGATCGAGCGCGCGGTAGCGGGCGACGCGATCGGCGGTGGAGGCGGCCACGCCGGTGTCCACCAGGGTCGTGTCGTGGCCCCGCAAGAGGGCGCCTGCGGACTCAATCTCGATCGGGGACGAGGCGGTGGCGCCCCGGCGACGCGCCCGGATCGTGCGGCCCCACACCGCCGCGGCGACGTCGAGGCCCGAGCCCTCGACGCCCTGGGCGAGCGCGTGCGCCTTGGCGCAGGCGGCGAAGGTGATCTCGCGCGCGACGGTGAGACCCGCGGCATCGAGCACCGCGCCGAACGCGACCACCGTGACCGCCGCCGACGAGCCGAGCCCGAGCTTGCGCCCCGCGCCATCGAAGAGCTGTCGCGTGTCGACGAGCGGAATGCCGTGCGGGATGGATCGGCCATCCTGGGCCAGCAGGACGCGCGCCGCGTCGACGCCGGCGGCAACGAACGGGCTGGCAGGCGCACCGTCCGCGAGCCGGGCGAAGGCGTAGCGATCGACCGCGCCGACCACGCCAAAGGCGCCGTCGAGCACCGCGTACTCGCCGAACAGCATCGCCTTGCCGGGCGCGCGCACCATCAGGCGCCCTCCTCGATCACCACCGCGCCGGCGCCGGGCGGGCAGCAGATGGTGCGCACCACGCCATGGACGGAGGCGAGGGCCTTCTCCACCCGCGGCGCATCGGCGGGCGCGCACAGCGCCTTCACGTGCGGGCCGGCGTCGTTGGTGAACCACACGCCGACACCGTCGCTGCGAAGGGCGCGGATCATGTGGAACGCGTCGACGGTGGCGCCGCTCCAGTAGAGGATCCCCGGGCGCGCCGCGAGGGCGCTGCCGTGCATCGAGAGGCAGGAGCGCTCCGCCACTTCGCCGAGCGCCTGGAGGTCGCGGTGAACAATCGCCGCGCGCCCGGCGGCGAGATCGGCGGGGTGCGATTCGACCCACGCGCGGTAGTAGGGCGAGGTCTCCGCGGTGTGCCGCATCCCGTCGGTGGAGAGGGTGGCCTTCATCCCCTCCCCGGTGATCCCGACGACCATCCGCACGTCCCAGGTGGCGAGCGGCGCGGCGATCGAGTCGCCACCGTCCTCCTGCGTGCCGGCCTTCATCTCGACGAAGCCGCCGAAGATCGAGCGGGCCGCCGATCCGGACCCGCGGCGTGCGAGGTTCGAGAGGGCGGCGCCGTCGAGGCTGAGGCCGGCGGCGCGGGTGGCGGCGAGGGCCAGGGCGGCGAACGCCGACGCGGAGGAGGCGAGGCCGGCCGCGGTCGGGAAGTTGTTGCTCGACGTCACCGCGGCGTGTCCGGTGCGACCCGAGGCGGCGCGCACCAGGTCCAGAAGGCGCATCACCCGGGTCAGCGGCTTGCCCGCGGCGGGGGTCCCGTTCAGGTTCAGCGTGTCGGCGGCGAGTGACGGGTCGAAGCGTACCTCGGTGCGGGTGGCGAGGCCGTCGAGGGTGAGGGAGATGCTGCCGACGGCGGGGAGGTTCAGCGCCTCGTTGCGCTTTCCCCAGTACTTCACCAGGGCGATGTTGGTGCGGGCCTCCGCGACCGCCCGGTTGATGTGCAGGCTCATTGTCCGACCTCCGTGACGAAGCTCTTGTAGCCGGCGCGAGTCCAGGCGGCGCGCACCGCCTCCTCGCGCCCGGGGGCCAGCGCGATCACGCACCCGCCGCCGCCTCCACCGGTCAGCTTCGCACCGACCGCTCCCGCGTCGCGTGCGATCGCGCACAGCGCTTCGATCTCCTGGCAGGAGACCTCGAGCGCCGCGAGATGGCGCTGGTTCTCGTCCATCGCCGCGCCGAGCTCGCCGAAGTTTCCCTCGCCGATCGCCAGGGCGGCGCGGGCGACCAGGGTGGCGATGGCGGCGAAGCGGGCGCGGGTCTCCTCGGGCTGCTCCGAGTGCAGCTCGGCGACCCGGGCGACGCGCCCCTGGGTGTCGCGCTCGCGGCCGGAGTGGCCGACGACCAGCGGCACCGGCCGGGCGCGATCGAGCGGGCGCAGGCCGTGCTCGCGGGTGAAGAGGCCGAAGCCGCCAAGCGCCGCCACGGCGTGATCGATCCCCGAGGCGCGCCCGTGGAAGACCGTCTCCGCGGCCATCGCAGCGTCGAGGAGCAGGTGCCCTGCGATGACGCGATCCGCCACCAGCCCGAGCGCGCGCACCAGGGCCACCGAGAGCGCAGCCGACGATCCGAGCCCTGCACCCGTCGGGAGATCGAAGCGCGCGGTCAGCGTCACCGACGGAGGAACGAAGCCGTCCAAGGCGAGGCGCGCCAGGATCGCGGCGAG
>SHYY01000123.1 GCA_009692555.1 Myxococcales bacterium | reverse complement strand
CAGTGATCGAACTGCGCGGTGATCTCGGCGATCGAGGCCGGGCGGTTCATGAAGCGCAGCTTCGGCACGATCTTCAGCGCCTGATCGATCTTGTCGACGGAGCTGGTGTCGAACACCGCCCAGTCGAGCGCGTCGGCTTCGCGCACCGCCTGCACCAGCAGATCGACCCGGTCGGTCTTGTTGGCGTCGATCAGCACCACCACGCGCCCCCGGCAGGTCTTCAGGATCTCGGTCAGCGTCGGCACCTTCTCGCACGCGTAGTCGCCCGGCACGCCCTGCGGGTTGATGTGCAGCGCGCGGATGGTGGCGAAGCTGAGCTGTGAGACGCTGCCGGTCCCGTCGGTGGTGCGCTCCACGCTGTCGTCGTGCATGTTGACCAGCACGCCGTCGGCGGTCGGGCGCGGATCGGTCTCGACGAACTCGATCCCGAGGGCGATCGCCGCGCGGTAGGCGGCCAGCGTGTCCTCGGGCGCGATCTTCCCGAGGTTGCCGGTCATCCCGCCGACGCCGCGGTGCCCGGAGATCTGCGGCGTGCGGCAGGCCGGGTCGAGCGCGCAGGCAGCCGGGATGGCGCTGGCGCGTTCGGGGAGGTGCATCCCGTCGGCGCCCAGCGAGGTGCAGTCGAAGAGGCGCGGATCGAGCGCCGGCGCGGCATCGACTCCGGCGTCCATCCCCATCGCTGGCGAGCCGCCGCAGCCCGCGCACAGCGTCGCCAGAAGGAGGGCCTGTGCGCGTGTCACGGCTTCGGGTGCGC
The DNA here is from genome assembly GCA_009692555.1 of Myxococcales bacterium. Taxonomy (GTDB): domain Bacteria; phylum Myxococcota_A; class Polyangia; order Palsa-1104; family SHYY01; genus SHYY01. Next base: position 17,229 of record SHYY01000123.1, on the reverse strand, counting down.
GGCCATGAAGGCCCAGATCGCCTCCGGCCATCGCCCGTCGAGGGAGGGCACGTGTCCGACGCCGTGCATCGTCCACAGCTCGACCGCGCCGCCCGGCTGGCAGCCCGCCCAGCGCTCGATCGAGGTCTCCGCGCCCGCAGCGCGGGTGTCGAGATCGAGCGGCAACGGCGAGCCGTCGGCCGCGGGGGCGCAGCCGTTCTTCTTGACCCACCCGAGCACCGATTCGCGCGCCGACGGGTAGAGCGCGCCGCCCTCGTACTTCACCGCGTCGTCGGCGTCCCCGTGTACCTGGAGGATGGCGACCGGCGCGCTCGGCTGGCAGCGGGCGAGATCCTTCCAGTTGTCTCCGGCGAGGGCGACGATCGCCGCGATCCGCCCCGCGCGATCGCACGCCATCCGGTGCGACATGTAGCCTCCGTTGGAGTGGCCGGTGAGGTAGATCCGCTTCGGATCGACGTTGAAGTGGGCGCTCATGTCGTCGATCACCGCGTCGAGCCACGCCACGTCGTCGACCCCGCTCTTCGCGAAGTCGCAGCAGGCGTCGGTGGCGTTCCAGAAGTGCTTCCCGCCGCCCGCCTCCTGCGTCCCCTCCGGCCATGCGAAGAGAATCCCCGTGCGATCGGCGAAACCAGCGAAATCTCCATAAACTGCATTTTGCAGGAATCCGGTGGCGCCGTAGCCGTGCAGCAGCAGCACCAGCGGCGTCGGGCGCGCGGGATCGTACCCCGGTGGCACCTGGTACTCGTAGCGCCGCGCGGCGACCAGCGCATTCGACGGCGCGAGGTCCGGCGGGCCGGCGTCGACGGCCGGCGCGGGCGTACCCGAGCAGCCCACCCCGAGGGCGGCACCGAGGAGCAGTGCATTCCGGCGGCAAGATCGCATCGGGATCTCAGCGCCCGAGCCCGCCCGCCTCGGCGACCTTCGTGAACTGCTCCTCCAGGGCATCGTCATCGATCTCCTCCGGGTTCTTGCCGAAGCACGAGCGTGCCGCCTGCGCGATCTCTGCCGACGCGGTCGCCCGGATCGGCTCGACGATCTTCTTCCGCTGCTCGCGGGTCGGCTTCGCGAAGGGCCACCGCAGGTCGAAGCGCACCCGGTCACAGACGAAGTTGAGGATCGCCCGCCGGGCGAGCCCCGACACCGCCGGATCGTTCATCCAGCCGATCAGCGTCTCGGTCGGCTGCTCGTCGGGGAAGGTGATGTAGAACTCCTGCACCGCCTCCATTCGCCGGTCCCACGGTGCCAGGGGATCGCTCATCGCCCCCAGGTAGAGCGGCCTGAGATCGATCTGCGACAGGATCGGCGTCGGCCTGCGGGGGCCCTCCTTGCCGTCGCTGGCGATGTCGGCGTGCTCGGCTTCGACGAGGATGTCGTGGGTGAGGAAGCGGCGCCGGGAGACGTAGCGAACCGCCTTCCCGGCGCGCACCCGCGCCGAAAGCAGCCGCTTCTCTCCCTCGAAGGTCGCCTCGAACACCGGCGCACCGCCCTCGCTGGCCACCACCAGGTCGTACTCGGGCGGCCGGCTTGGGAGCAGCAGCAGGAGCGCGCACGCGACGCCCGCGTGGCCGCAGTTGCCACCGCGGATCTCCTCGCTCTTCTCGTGCTTCGTCTCCACGACCGCGCCCGGGTACCGCAGCCGCACCTCGGCCACGGTCGACGGGACGTCCTTCACGCTCGGCGCCACGGCCGGCACTCCGCCGTCGTGCCGGCAGCCGATTCCCACGCAGCCGGCGTTCCTGATCCCGCCATCCGCGAGCCTCTCCGAGCAGCTCACGGAGCAGCCCGGCGCGACCAGGAGAACCGCCACCAGCGCGGAGCGGCCGCTACTCACCCATCCTCTGCTTCACGTCCGCGATCGACTCCTTTGCGTAGGCGCGCACCTCCGGATCGGGGTGGTGCTCGAACTGCTTGATGAACGGGATCGAATCCGGCTCGCAGTGATTGCGCGCCTCCTGGATCACCGCCTGGACCACCTGCCCCGAGACCTTGGGACGCTTCGCCAGGGCGCCCAGCATCGCGTACTCGTTCTTCAGCACGTCGGGCAACTCGTGGTCCATTTTTCCCAGCAAAAAGAGGCCTTCCATGATCCGATCCTCGTCGCTGCTGCCGATCCACTTTTTCACGATCGACAGATCCTTCAGATAGGGCCGGATCAGCACCGTGATCGCCTTCAACTCGTCATTGGTGCATCCGGGGCGCTCCGCCTCGCGGATCAAGAACTCTTCCTGTCCCGGCAGGCCGAAGGAAACCCGCAGCGCGAACATTTCCGGCCGGAAGGTAGGCGAAGGACCCGTCAGGACCCGCTCGATCCCGTCGAGGTAGAGCTTCCTCGCCGCGTCGTCGAAGGTCTTCTTCTCGGCACGCCCTTCTCCCCACGCGCCCGCCACGTTCGCCGCCGCCTTGCCGATGCGGTCGAAGTAGCGGACGTGCGGATCGCACATCATTTCGAACGCCATCTTCAGGATCGGAAGATCGCCGGTCCGCGCGATCCGGTCCAGCTCGTCCATCGGCGGGCAGTGAAGACGGTCGTCGCAGGCGGCGGCGTCGTCGAACAGCGTGCGGAGTGCCTTGGAGTCGGACGTGTCCACGGAATACCTCCCTTTCGTCACGCGAGCGCTCGCCGGCGTCTTTTTCTGGGGCGCCTCGGCCACCGCCTCTTTCGTGCCCTTGCACGAGCAGACACACAGGACAGCGACCGCGCAGGACGCGACACGGCGAGCGAGCATGGGGAGGAGTCTACTTGAGGTTGCGCTCCTTGCGCATCCCGTTGCGGTCGCGGATGTGCTTCAGCACCTCCTCCTCGTGGGAGGCGACGTACTTGTCGAAGATCGGCTTCCACCACTTCGTGTCGTCGGGGTGGGAGAGGAACATGTCGACGAGGTTCATCAGCTTGAGCACCTCGGGATCCTTCATCGCCTCGTCCTTCGAGTCGGCCTGAAGGAACTTGGTGCCCTCCTTCGCCGCGCGCGCCTTCTCCTGCTTCGCCCGGAGATCCGCCTCACCCATCACCGACGCGTGGGTCCCGGCGCTCTCCTCGGCGCTCATCTTGTCGCCGAACTCGGTGCTGTTGCCGTCGTAGGTGTGCTTGTCCTTGCCGCCGAGGAGGTTCTGCCCCTTGCTCTCGGAGACCTTCGACATCTGATCCATGCAGTGCTTGTCGCACTCGTAGGCGAGCGCCCGCGACAGGCCGTGGAAGTACGAGCCGCCCGCGTGATCGTGGGTGTGCTCGTGCTTCTCTCCGCCCTTCTCGTCGTGACCGCCCTCGCACTTGTCGTGTCCGTCCTCGCACTTGTCGTGGACGGTGGTACAGGCGTCGTGCCCCTCGTCGCACTTCTCGGCGCTCTTGTCCTTGGCGCCGTGCTCGTTGTGCTCGCACTGCTCTTCTTCGTGCTTGCACGCCTTGTGATCGTGGCCGTGCTCGTCGACGTGCCCCTGGTACTCCTCCTTCGAGTGATCCTTGGCGATCTCGGTGTGCGACGGCGGCAGCGGCTCCTTGGAGACGTAGTACTTGCGCGTCACCGTCTGCTCGCTGACCTTGTCCTTCTCCTCGGTGTAGAGCTCCTCGACGGGACCGACCAGCGCCTCGACCTTCTCCTTCGGCATCTTCGAGAGGTCGCCGTTCTTCAGGCGCGACTCGATCGAGGTCTGCTGCGACAGCTCGTGCTCCTTCTCGTGGAGGTACTCGACGGAGTCGGCCATGCTCTCCTCCGCCGTCTTCTCGAGCGACCGCGCCGCCCCGCCCTCCTTCTTCCGCTTCGCCTCCGCCTTCGCCTTCTCGTCGGCGGTGCGCCCCGAGAGGGTGTCGACGATCCCGCACAGCATCCCCGTCGCCGCGTTGATCGCCGCCTCGCGGATCTTGCTCAGCCCGAGCTTGAGCACCTTCTGGTTGATCACCTCGATCAGGTGCGCGAGGTCGAGCCCGACCACCTTCGAGTAGGCGGAGTAGGTCTTGATCAGCTCCACCATCTCCTTGTACTGCTGCATGATCCCCTGGACCTTGGCGAGGCCGGCCTGCAGGGGCAGCGTTCCCTCGCCGAAGAGGCCCACGCCGCTCGGCAGGTTCACCGTCCAGGGATCGCCGAAGAGGCCGGGGCTGATCGCGTGCTTGGTCCACTCGAGTTGGAGGTCGAACGTCGGAATGGAGACGCCCGCGGACCCGAGCGCGTTGATGACGATCAGCGCCGCCTCGCTCTTCCGGTCGGCCTTCATCTCCTTCTCGACCGAGCCCCAGCCCTTGCCCTCCTTCATGCCGGTGATGAACGTGTCGATCCCCTTCATCACCGCGCCCTGCAGCTTCGGCATCGCCGGGAAGATGACGTGGCCGATCGAGCAGATCGTGTCGTCGCCGCCGAAGGTGCCGGTGGTGATCGCCTGGCGCTGGCCCTTTCCGGTCTTGTCGTTCTGATCCTTGACCGTCGCGTCGTACATCGTGTCGACGTAGAAGAAGCGCTTCTTCTTGTCGTCGCCCTGCTTGACGGTCTGGTTCTGCGCGTTGGCGCTCTTCGAGCTCGCGGCCGGGGTCATCGCTTCGACCTTCTTCGCGAAGCCCTTCGCGGCCTTCATGTTGCGGCCGGCCTCCTTGGTGGTCGGCTTGGCCGACAGCGCCTGCTCGATGTAGCTGTTGAGCGCGACCTCCATGTAGTTGGAGTGCGAGAAGTAGTCCTCGACGGCGTGGAGCCCATTGCCGAAGAGCTGCCGCGCTTTCGACGGCTTCTCCTTCCAGTTGTTGGCCGCCTCGAGCCAGTACTTCTTGGTTCCCTCGACGCTGTTGTAGATGTGGTTCTGCAGCCCGGCGCCCGAGACCTTGTACAGCTCAGGGTTCTCGACCTGCATCCCCTTGATCCCCGACCCCTCGAGATCCTTGTCGCGATCCGGATCCATCGCGCTCCCGACCGCCACCTCCTGCTGCATCGTCTCGCGCTTGTTCAGATCCTTCGGCTTCATCCACGCCGGGATCTTGTCCATCTTCTTCGCGAGGGCCGGGTTCGCCTCCTTGAGCTTGTCCTGGACCGACTGTTCCTGGCGCAGCGTCTTTCCATCGTTCAGGACCGCGTCCTTGAACTCGGTCTTCACCGTCGACTCGCCGGGGCGGTAGTCGCCCACATTCACGTCGGCGAGCTTCTTCTGGTCCTTGCTGCCCGGCGGCAGCTTGGCGTTCGGCTGGGTGTTCTTCACGACCAGGTCGGCCGCGCCCGTGCCCTGCGCGTTGTCGATGTGCTGCTCGGGCTTGTAGACGTCGATGTTGTCCTTGGTGACCAGCTTCGCCGCCTCCGAGCCCAGCTCGATCGTCGCCAGCGCCTGGATGATCGCCGCGGTGATGGTCTGCGCCCCCGCCGCGCCGATCCGCTCGCCGTCCTTCTTGCCGATCGTCTTCGGAAGGTTGCCGATCCCGTTGATCACCTTCGGAACGTTGAGCTGGTTCATGTCGCGCATGAAGTTCCCGGAGTACATCTCCAGGAAGCCCTTCTGCTCGGGCGCCAGCTCCTTGTCGGACTTCTTGGTGTCCTTGCCCATCTCGGGGTTCTTCACCCCGGCGGCGGTCATCTCGATCTCGCCGTGCTGCCCCTTGGCGACGTAGCCCGCGCCGTAGCGCCGCACCGTCGACGGCGCGTCCCCGCCCTTGCTCACCGAAGGCGCCTCCCCGCCGCCGCGCACCGCGCCCTCGACGGCCACCGCCTCCTTCTCCGTCCCGTGATCCTCGGCGCCGACCTTGGCGTCCTCCTTCTTGGAAGGCGCGCCCCCCTGCTGGATGACGTGCGCCAGCTCGTGGGCGAGCATCGCCTTGCCGTTCGGCGAGTGCGGATCGTATTCCCCGGCATCGAAGAAGATGTTGTTTCCGACGGTGGCGGCCTTCGCCCCGACGTCCTTGGTGTGCTCCGCGGCCTCGCCCCCGGTGTGGATGCGCACGTTGCTGAAGTCCGCCTTGAGCTTCTTCTCGAGCTCCTTGCGCACGTTCTCGGGGAGCGGCGATCCGCCGCCCGCCGCGGCCATGTTCCCCGCGCCGCGCTGCTCGCGCTTCTTCTCGGCGGCCGCCCCCTGCGAGGCGTTGTCCTTCCCGGGACCTCCGAAGTCGGGGGTGGGCCCGGTCGGCCCCATCTGGCCTTCGGCCTCCTGGGGAGCCTGGTCGTGTGCAACTTGCTGCATCGCGGACATCACGCCTCCGGGCGGGGGTGTGGCGGGTGGTCTACTATTTATGGGTTATCGGCAGGTACCCTGAAATTGTTGCCACCCCAAACTTGACACGCGCCGTGGGTCTAGGTACGTTTATGTCCTACATGTAGGAGTATCTCATGGCGCGCGGCTCGAGCAAGACGGAAAAGTTTGAGATGACGGCCACTTCGGCGGTCGCGGGCCGCGGGCGGGAGATCGCCGGCATCCTGCTCGCTGCCCTCGCGCTGTTCCTGCTGCTCAGCCTGGCGTCGCTCCAGCTCGGCTCGGGCAGGCTGATGGGCCCGTGCGGGGCGTTCGTCGGGATGGCGGTCTATGCGCTGTTCGGCGTGAGCGCCTACCTCGCCGCGGGGGCGATCGCGGTGGTCGCGTTCAGCCTTCTGCGGGGGCGCACGGTCAGCCTGCGCGCGGGCGAGGTCGCGGGGCTGCTGGGCGGCGCGGCGTCGTTCGCTGTGCTGCTCCACCTGGCGCTCGGGGATCACCGTCTGCGCGGGTACGGGGCAGGCGGGTTGTTCGGGGAGTACGCCGCCGAGCTCCTGGTGGCGCTGGTCGGCCATGTCGGGACGATCCTGGTCGCGGTGATGGGGCTCGCGCTCTCGACGGTGGCGTGCACGCCCCTCACGATGCGGGGGATCGGCAGGTCGGTCGCGGGGTTCGGGCGCTGGAGCCTGGGCGCGGTGCGGCGGGCGGCGATCACGGTCTTCCCCCCGCCGGGCGAGGACGACGAGGAGGAGGACGAGGCGGTGCCGCTGCTGCCGCTCCCGACGCTGCACTCGCAGGAGATCGCCCTGGTTGAACGCAAGCGACCACGCCACCGGCCCGAAGACGCGACCCAGAAGACGCGCGCCGAAGAGGACACGCGGCGCGACGTGCCGGTGCCGCTCCGGGTGGGGGCGGCGCCGGTGGCGGTCGCGGAGCCTCTTCCCCTGGACAGCCGACTGGCCCTGGCTCCGCCGCTGCCCACCTTGGCGCCGGCGATCATCGCGCCCGTCGAGCGCAAGACCCCGCCGGCGATGGCCACCGTCACCCGGGAGGAGCCGGACTTCGACGCCGCGAGCTACCAGCTGCCCGACCTGTCGCTGCTCGACTTCGATGACCCGACCCGCGGCGAGCTCGATCGCCAGGCGATGCTCGACCTCGCAGGCCGCCTCGAGAAGACGCTCGCCGATTACGGCGTCTTCGGGCGGGTCTCGGAGATCCACCCCGGCCCGGTGGTGACGATGTACGAATTCCAGCCCAAGGCCGGGACCAAGCTGTCGAAGATCAGCGCGCTGTCGAACGATCTCGCGATGGCGCTCGAGGCGCTGAAGGTGCGCATCGTGGCGCCGATCCCGGGCAAGGCCGCGGTCGGGATCGAGGTGCCGAACAAGGTGCGCGAGACGGTCTACCTGAAGGAGATCATCGGCGACGAATCCTTTGCCCGGGCGAAGTCGAAGCTCACCGTGGCACTCGGGAAGGACATCGCCGGGCGGCCGACCTGCGTCGACCTGGCGAAGATGCCGCACCTCCTGATCGCCGGCACCACCGGATCGGGGAAGTCGGTGTCGGTGAACGGGATGATCTGCTCGCTCCTCTTCAACGCCACGCCCGAGGAGGTGAAGCTGATCATGATCGACCCGAAGATGCTCGAGCTGTCGATCTACGAGGGCATCCCGCACCTGCTGCTGCCGGTGGTGACCGATCCGAAGAAGGCCAACCTCGCGCTGCGCTGGGCGGTCGACGAGATGGAGCGGCGCTACGACCTGATCTCGAAGTCCGGCGTGCGCGATATCGCCTCGTACAACAAGAAGCTCGCCCGGCTCAGCGACGACACCGAGGTGGTGGTCCTCCCGAAGCCGGTGCAAAAAAAGATCAAGGTGTTCCTCTCCGGCGCGGAGGGGGAGCGCGAGGTGGAGGTGGAAGCCAGCGAGGAGGCGGTCGAGGCGGCGGGCGGGATGGTCACGACCGATGTGCGCGATGACATCTCCGCGGCCCGTGCTGCAATGCAGCACGCTGATCTTGCAAGGCAGCAAGACGAGAAGCCGGCGAAGAAGCTGCCCTACATCGTGGTGATCATCGACGAGTTCGCCGACCTGATGATGGTCGCCTCGAAGGAGGTCGAGACGTCGGTGGCGCGGATCGCCCAGAAGGCGCGCGCGGCCGGGATCCATCTGCTGCTGGCGACCCAGCGCCCGTCGGTGGACGTGATCACCGGTCTGATCAAGGCGAACTTCCCGTCGCGGGTGGCGCTCCAGGTGGCGTCGAAGATCGACGCCCGGACGATCCTCGATCAGCAGGGCGCGGAGAGCCTGCTCGGGAACGGCGACATGCTCTTCACCGACCGCGGCCTGGCGCTGAAGCGCATCCACGGGCCGCTGGTCACCGACGTGGAGATCCGGCGCCTGGTCGATCACCTCAAGGCGCAGGGCAAGCCGGTCTACGATCTCGACATCCTCAAGCCGCGTGCCGACGACTCGGGCGAGGGCGAGGGCCCGGGCGACGAGCGCACCGACGAGTTCTACGACCAGGCGATCGCGGTGGTGGCGGAGACGCGGATCGCATCGGTGAGCATGATCCAGCGCCGCCTCGGCGTGGGCTACAACCGCGCCGCGAAGATGATCGAGCGGATGGAGCGCGACGGGATCGTCGGTCCGGCGAACGGCTCGAAGCCACGCGAGGTGCTGGTCCAGGCGCACAGCGCGGCATCGTAGGAGTGAATGGCAACCTGGCGCCGGGAGTCTATAGTCAAGACTTCCGGAGGTTCCCATGCACCGCCTGCTGCGCGCCGTCTTCGGGCTGCTGATCGCCACCACCCCGACGGGGGCGCAGAAGCCGAAGGCCCATGATCCGATCCCCGTCAAGGCGCCCGCCGATCCGGCGAAGGAGCTGGTCGGGCGGATCCAGAAGTTCTACGAGAACACCACCGACCTGCACGCGAAGTTCGAGCAGGCGCTGGCGTCGGGGATCGGGGGGAGGAAGAAGGCGTCGGGCGAGCTGTGGCTGAAGAAGCCGGGCCGGATGCGCTGGGAGTACGCCAAGCCGGAGAAGAAGCTGATGATCGCCGACGGGCAGACGCTGTGGGTCTACGAGCCGGAGGACGAGCAGGCGTTCCGGCAGGACATGAAGTCCTCGTCGCTGCCCTCGTCGGTGACGTTCCTGTGGGGCGCAGGGAAGCTCGGCGACGAGTTCGCGGTCACCGTCGAGAAGATCGACGGTCTCGGCGCACCGGGCGACGTGGTGCTGAAGCTGGTGCCGCAGAAGGCGACCGCGCAGTACCGCTACCTGGTGTTCGTGGTCGACGGGAAGAGTGCGATGGTCAAGGAGACAGTGGTGTACGACCAGCAGGGCGGAACGAACCACATGACCTTCCGCGACACCGAGACCAACAAGGGCGTCACCGACGCGAAGTTCGCCTTCACGCCACCGACGGGGACCAAGGTGATCCGGCCCTGAGTCTGGGTTTTCGGGGACCGAGGAATCGGCTCCTTGCCGCGCCCGGGGTCGCGCGGTTGCCTTCGCGATAGACGTCGATGAGGGTCGATTCGCCCACCAGCGCCGGATCGCGGAGCGCGCCCAGGTCGGGCGGAAAGCTCGGCAAGTACCAGCTCATCGAGCGCCTCGGGCGGGGCGGGATGGCGGAGGTCTGGAAGGCGCAGTCCTCCTTGCCGGGGGGCTTCAAGCGGACCTTGGTGGTGAAGCGGATCCTCACCCACCTCGCCGAGGACGAACAGTTCGTGCGGATGTTCCTCGCCGAGGCGCGGCTCTCGGCACAGCTCCATCACCCGAACATCGTCGCGGTGCACGATCTGGGCGAGGCGGATGGGAGCTACTTCATCGCGATGGAGTACGTCCGCGGGCGCGACCTGGTCAACGTGCTGCGCGCGCACCACCCGATCGGACCGCCACCGTCGGGGATGGCAGCCCTCGTGCTGCGTGACACGGCGCGCGCGCTCGGCTACGCCCACGCGCTCCAGGACGAGGGCGGCAATCCGCTCCGGACATCCACCGCGACGTCAGCCCCTCGAACGTGATGATCACCTTCGACGGTCTGGTGAAGCTGGTCGACTTCGGGCTCGCCAAGGCGCTCGCCGACGGCGACGCGCACACCAGGAGCGGCACGCTGCGCGGCAAGTTCGGCTACATGGCGCCGGAGCAGATCGCGGGGATCCCCGTCGACCACCGGATCGATGTGTTCGCGGCGGGCGTGGTGCTGTGGGAGGCGCTGACCGCGCAGCGGCTGTTCAAGGGCCAGACCGATCTCCAGTCGATCGCCCTGGTTCGCGAGGCCAAGGTCGCGCCGCCGTCGACGGCGAACAAGGCGGTGCCGCCCAGGCTCGATGCGATCACGCTGCGCGCCCTGGCCCGGGATCGCGAGGAGCGCTACCAGACCTGCGAGGCGATGGCGCAGGAGCTCGATGAGGCGGCGCGCGAGCTCGGCTGGGGGCAGGAGCGGCTGGCGGGGATGATGGGCGAGCTGTTTCGCGATCGGGACGAGACCGGATCGGTGAGCGAATGGGAGGTCAGCGTCGACACGATCGGTGACCCGGTGGCTCCGCGGCGCCCACGACGGCGAACGTGGTGGGTGGCGGCGATCGCGGGGGCGGGGGCCCTGGGGATGGTGGGCGTGGCCGCGGCAGTGCTGAAGGTCTCGCAGCGGAGCCCGTCGGCGCTGGTCGATGCGCTGCCGGCGCGCGCGCTCGCGCCAGGCCCCGCGCGTCTCGCGGCGATCCAGGTGACCTCCACGCCCGCCGGCGCGCTGCTGTTCCTCGACGGGAGCGCGACGCCGCTCGGGTCGACGCCAGCGCGCTTCGTCCTCCCCCGCGGCGTCGGGACCTACGTGCTCCGGCTGACGCTCGCGGGCCAAGGGGAGTACACCACGAGGCTGGCCGCGGATCGCGACGCGCGCCTCGTGCTGACGCTCCGCCCGCTCGCTCCGCCCGCACCGCCTTGGCGCCCCACCCCCCGCAAGCGCGCCCGCGCCGAAATCTCGAGGTCGGACCTCAAGCGCGGCGACGTGGTCGCCCCCTTCAGCTGCTAGCTAACTTAGCTAACTTAGCCTAGCTATAGCTAGCGGACGTCGATGGCGATGGTGAGGATCGGATCGCCGACGACCAGGCGATCGACCGCCTGCATGCCCGAGACGACGCGGCCGAAGGCGGTGAACTTGCCCTCGAGGTGGGGCGAATCGGCCTGGCAGATGAAGAGCTGCGAACCCCCGGTGTCCTTGCCCGCGAGGGCGATCCCGACGACGCCGCGCTCGAAGCGGCGCGGGGTGGGCTCGTCGCGCAGCGTGAACTCGGGGCCGCCGTAGCCGTCGCCGCGCGGGTCGCCGCCCTGGGCCACGAAGTCGGCGACCACGCGGTGGAAGGTGAGTCCGTTGTAGAAGCCGCGGCGGCTCAGCGCGACGAAGGCGGCGACGGTTCGCGGGGTCTCGTCGGGGTACAGCTCGAGGACGATCGGGCCGCGCTGCGTGGTGATCGTCGCGGTGACCCGCTGGCCGGCGAGCGCCGCGGGATCTCCCGGGGGCTGCGGTGGGCCGGCCGACTTCTCCGTCGCTGCCGTGGGAGTGGGCAGCGCCGCCCTGGGTTGCTTCGTGCCCAGCCACAAGACCGCGTCCCTCGCGTGGGTGCGCACCGCCGCGTTCTGGTCGAGCAGGCGGGCGCGCAGGTCGGGCAGGGTCGTCGGATCCTCGAGGGCCCGCAGCGCGTCGATGCAGGAGAGCAGCGCCTCGACGTGGGCGACGGAGTCGAGCCTGCGCACCTGGGCGGCGACCAGCGGGGCGGCCGTCGGGTCTCCGCGGTGGTCGTGGGCGGCCTTGGCCACCGACTCGCATGCGGCGTTCAGGGCGCCCGGATCCTGGTCGATCAGGGCCTTGCGGATCGTCGCCGTGGCATCGGGGTCGTTGACCGCGCCCAGGGCATCGAGCGCGGCGGCGCGCACGCGGCCGTCGGCGTGGGCGGCGAGCGCGGTGAGGAGCGGGATGCGGGCGGAGTCGCCGCGGTCGCCGAGTGCGGCGGCGCGCAGCATCTGGCGGCGGTAGAGCGGCACGAGGTCGTCGGAGGCGCAGGTGGAGAGGAGATCGTCGTCGACGCCGCTGCGCACGCGCAGGCTGTCGCCGAGGCAGCGGACGAGCGCCTGGCCGCGAGCCAACGCGGGATCGGCGGCGCCACCGTCGCCGTGGAGGACCGCGGGCCGCCGCTCCGGATCGCGCGCGGGCGCCGCCGGGCGGTGCGCCCAGCTCCCCGGCGCGAGCGCCTCCAGCGCTGCAATCGCGACCACCAGGCGCTCCCCGGCGTCGGGCCCGGTGAGGCGCCGCGGCTCGACCAGGGCCTGGACCGCGGCGCGGTCGAGGGGCGCCACGGCGCGCGCGGCCTCGGCCCGGACCCGCCAGTCCGAGTCGGCGAGCGCGCTGCGGAGCGGTGGCAGCGGGACCGTCGGGGCGGTGGCGAGGGCGTGGGCGGCGGCGGCGCGCACCGTCGGGTCGGCGTCGCGCAGGGCGAAGGTCAGCGACGGCACATCCTCCGCGCGCGCCTTCATCCGGAAGAGCGCCTGCCCCGCGGCGAGGCGTACCGCGGCGTCGGGATCGGTCAACGCTTGCTGCAGTGCAGCACGGGTGATGGTCGATACCGGGCGGCCCCGCACGCCGTAGATCACCAGGGCCCGGACCGCCTCCGCGCGCACCGTGGGATCGGCCTCGCGTGTCTCGCCGGTGAGCGCCGCCCGGAGCGCCTCCTCGCCGGGCGCTCCACCCAGCCGGCCGAGGGCGCGCAGCACGCGGCGACGGGCCTCGGGGTCGGGCTCGAGTCTGGCGCGGGCGCAGAGTCGGGCCTCCGACAGCGCCGGGAGTGCGGCCTCGTCCTCGCCGATGATCTCGAGGGCGAAGGCGGCGGCGGCGCGGGTTCCGGGATCGCCATCGGAGAGCCGATCACGGGCCGGGGCGGCGCCGGCAGGAGCGCCGATCCGGCCGAGCGCGAGCAGGGCGCGGCGCCGGATCGCCGGGTCGGTCGCGGCCGCCAGCGCCGCCAGACGGCCGCCGCCGAGATCGCGCGCATCTTCGAGGGCGGCGATCTCGGCCGGTTCGCGCGGCGCCGCTTGTTGCACCGCAGCATCGTCGGTCGCGGGCGGGGTGCGCGCCGGACAGCCGCCCATCGTCAGGAGGGGGAGCAGGAGGGCAGGGCGGAAGTTCCGCGTCGAGGTCACAGCGGGCGATTGTACGACGAAAGCCGTCGCGCATCATCGCGGCGGCTTCGATAGGATCGCCTCGGAGCGCACTCGGAGCGCGCTGGCGCTTGCACGATTCGCGATTCGCGAATAGAGTTGGATGGTGACGCTGAAGCCGCAAGATCTGATGGTTGCCTTGAAGATCGCGCTGCACGGCGAGCAGGTGTGGTCGTACAGCGACCTGGCGCACTCCCTCGGCATGAGCTCCTCCGAGGTTCACCAGGCAGTCGGGCGCGCGACCCTGGCCGGCCTGCTCAGCCCGGACCGGCGGCGTCCGAACCGCGCCGCGCTGATCGAGCTCCTCGTCCACGGCGTGCGGTACGTGTTCGTCGCCGAGCGGGGCGGCATCACCCGCGGCATGCCGACGGCCCACGCCGCGCCTCCGCTCGTGGCGAAGATCGCCGGCGACGCTCTCCCACCGGTGTGGCCCGACCCGGAGGGCTCAATGCGGGGCGAGGCGTTTCAGCCACTGTACAGGTCGGCGCCCAAGGCCTCGCGCAACGACCCGAAGCTCTACGAGTGCCTCGCCCTCGTCGACGCGCTACGGGGAGGACGCGCCCGCGAGCGCAAGCTCGCCGAAGCTTACCTGCGGGCGATGCTGTAATGAGCCCCGCGGCCGATCCGAACCTCGATCTCCTGCGCACCGTCCCGCTGCGGCTGGGCCCGCTCCGCGAGAGGGTGGTCTTCCTCGGTGGCAGCGCGATCGGGCTACTCGTCACCGACGCTGCTGCGGGCACGATGCGACCCACCATCGACGTGGACCTGATCGTCGAGGTCCGCTCGCTCGCCGACTACCAGGTCACGCTGCGGGATCAGCTCCGCGGCCTGGGCTTCGTCGAGGACACCAGCAAGGGCGCGCCGCTCTGCCGGTGGCTCGTCGACGGTGTGAAGGTCGACATCATGCCGACCCGGGCAGCGATCCTCGGCTTCGCGAACCGCTGGTACGTTCCCGCGCTTCGCCACGCAACGGAGCGGACCCTCGCCGGCGGCTCCGCGATCCGCCTCGTGACCGCGCCCTACTTCATCGCCACCAAGCTCGATGCGTTCCGGGGCCGTGGCGAAGGCGACTTCGCGGCCAGCCACGATCTCGAGGATGGGGTGACGGTCGTCGACGGGCGGGCCGAGTTGCTCGAGGAGCTGGAACAATCCTCGCGCCGCGCGCATGCTGGCCCGCGAGCGGTCACCAGCGCCGCGCGGCCACGACGCGATCGAGGACCACAACACCGGGCTGTCTCTCCTCGAGCAGCTGCACGTTCACCTCGCGCAGCACGGCCGGCGGTCGCTGCGCCTCCTCCGCGAGACGCTCCGCACGCCCGAGGTCGCGGCTCTCCTCGTCGAGATCCAGAAGGTCGTCGAGCGCTGGCAGGCAGGGGCCCTACCGCCGACCGGGCCGACTTCAAGCGGATGCAGCACATGCGATCGCTCGAGTTTGCCCGGGAGCAGGCCCACGAGGTGGCGAGGCTGCCGCTCAGGTGATCGGCCGCGATCAGCCGCCCGAGCGGCGCGCGCCCCGGGCAGTAGTTTTCAGAGCGGGAGACGGGATTTGAAAGCGCCGGGAGGGGTGCGCGAGGATGAGCCAGAGTGCGCGAGCGTGAGCGTTCTCGACGGAGAATCGATCGGCGACCGTCCGCACGATGCGCCAGCGCGAGCGAGTGCGAGCGGAGACTGTAACATTGTAACAAGCGGGGACCCGCTCAGCGACGAGAACCACGCGCTCGACCCCATCGCGCACGGCCTCCAGGATGCGCTCGCGGAGTGGCAGCGCGGGGGGCGCGAGCGAGCGCTCCGCCGATCACTGCTGGACCTCCTTCGGCTCCTCGATGAGGCGGGGGCTGGAAACGGAGCCACGGCGGACCCTACACGGGCACGAAGCCGGAAACGGCGGATACAGACAAGGGCCCACCTACGGGTCACCGCGCCAGCCCCCGACCCTACCGAGCCTTCGCTGGCGAGCTACATCGTCGGGGCCGACCAGGTCGTCAGGTCGTGGGAGAGCTGCCGCGCTAGGCGCCCGATCACACCACCGGGAACGCGACGCGAAACCGCGCGCCGCGATCGGTCGTCGCCTCGAGCTTCCCGCCGAGCTGCCGCGCGAGCGCGTCGACGATCGACATGCCGAAGGACCGGCGGCGGCGAGCCGGAAAGTCGTCGGGAAGACCTGGCCCCTCGTCGGCGATCGTCAGCGTGGCCCGCCCATCCGAGACGCGGACCGACAGCACGACCCGGCAGGTGCCGTCGGGGCCGCGCCCGTGCTTGAACGCGTTGGTGAGCAGCTCGTTCGACAACAACCCGAGCGGCACGGCCTTCGCGAGCGGGAGTTCAAGCGGATCGGCGTCGACGCTGATCGACGACGCGTCGCCAATCGCGCTTTGGATGTCGCGAATCAACGACTGGACGTAGCCGATGATGTCGACGCGCGCGAGGTGGTCGCCGGTGTACAGTTGCTGGTGGATCAGCGCCATCGACCGCACGCGCTGGGCGGTCTCGGCGAGGGCGGCCCGGGCCTCGGGGGCGATGACCGCGTCGGCATGCATCAACAGCAGGCCGGACACGATCTGGAGGTTGTTCTTCACGCGGTGGTGGACCTCGTGCAGCAGCACCCCGCGCTCGGCCAACCCGCGCGACGTATCGTCCAGCGCGGCGGATAAGCTGGCTTCTCGGCGTCGCGCCTCGCGCAGCGCGCGCGCCTGGACGGTTGCGTCGGTCAACGCCCGCGCGCTCACCACCCAGCGCTCACCACTGTCGGCGCCGTGCTTCACGGGGTTGAGAAGCCATTCGACGGCTTCTCCGGCGAGGGTCCGCGCGACCCGCGGGTGCTCGGTCGGACTCGCGGCGGCCAGCGCGGCGGCTACGGTCTGCTCGCCGGCCTCGGCGAGCAGACACCGGTCGAGCGGCGCCCCGATGAGCGTCGCGCGGTCCGCCCCAAGAATCTGCACCAACGCCCGGTTGCACTCGAGGATGGCGCCACCAACGTCGAGCAGGGCGAGGCCATCGCGGCTGCACTCGACCATCGCCCAAAGGTAGGGAACCTGGGCGACCGCCTCGCCCAATTCGTAAGAAAGCCGCCTTACCTCGCGCCGGAGCGCGCGAAGTTCGTCGTCGCTCATAGACAGCCTGGACCCGGCTCGGCCTCGGCGATGGCCGATTGCACGAAACGCCAGACGGTATCTCGGTTTTGCAGCCCGAGGTGTACGACGCCCGTCGGCGCGAACATCGCCGGGATGCGGTCGACGTGCTCCCGCCACCACGCGGTGAGACGGTCCAGCTCCGCGGCCTCGGCGACCAGATCCACATCCGGCAGCTCGGCGCGGACTTCATTGAGCACCGCCGGGTCGCACAGCAGCCGACCATCGACCCAGTAGCCGCGGAACAGCCGACGCCGGATCGACGGCGCGAGGGCAGGGTCGTCGACCTCGACGGCGTTCTGCAGCAGCAGCGCGTCGCGCGAATTGCACCAGAACGGGGGCGGGCGCACGCCGAGATCAGGGGCACGCGCGCCGACGTCGGCGACCTCTCTGGCGAGGATGGTGGCGTCTTCCACCGCGTTCTGACCGCCGCGGGGGAGCAACGGTTTGTGCTCGATACCGACCCACCGGACGCGGTGGCTGACGCTCATCTCGTTGAGCCACGCGTCCAGTGTGAAGCAGTACGGGCAGTTGAAGTCGGAGAACACGAGGATCCGGCTTGAGAGCAGCGGCAGCGGCGCGTTGGTGCTCATAGGGCGTTTGACCTGCCTCGAGGGGCATGAGCGGACGGTAGCACGATCGGGGGTGGGTCGACAGAAGGGCCGGATCTCGGCTCTGTGCGCGCCGATAACGTGAGGAACTTCACGTTGTTGCGGAGGTCGGGCAGACGCGCAGC
>SHYY01000122.1 GCA_009692555.1 Myxococcales bacterium | reverse complement strand
GAAGCTCGACGTCTATCGCCGCGCCATCGAGTTCCTCGCCCTTGCATCGCAGATCGCGACGAGCGCCCCCAGGGGGAACTGGTTTCTCACCGATCAGCTCAAAACGTGCGGCGCTCTCCATCCCCTTGGACATCGCCGAGGGAGCGGGCCGCTTCGGAGCGCCGGATGGCGCCCGCTTCTACAGCATCGTTCGGGGCTCCGCGATGGAGTGCAAGGCGATCGTGGATGCCTTTGCGGTTCTGCAACTCGCCTTGGAAGACACTCGGCGACAGGCCATGGAGTTGCTGACCCGCATCGTGGAGATGCTCACGCGCATGTGCCGGAGAGGTGATCCCCCGCGCGCGAGTGCCCCTGAATCGACCACGACTACGACTACGACTACGACTCCGTGAGCGGAGGGACCCCCTTCTCCGTCAAGCACCCGACGGGCGGGACTTGCGTGGTAGCTTCCGCGCATGGCGCAACCGATCCGTGAGGCGATCCATCAGTCCGGCGCGAACTTCGGCGAGCTGGTGGCGATCATGCAGCGCCTGCTCTCCAAGGACGGGTGCCCGTGGGACCGCGAGCAGTCGCTCCAGACCCTCAAGCCATTCCTGATCGAGGAGGCGCACGAGGTGCTCGAGGCGATCGACGCGCAGGACCCCGAGGGGCACCGCGAAGAGCTCGGCGACCTGCTCTTCCAGATCGTCTTCCAGTCCGAGCTGCGGGCGGCCGAGGGGGCCTTCGGGATCGAGGACGTGGTCGCGGCGATCGCCCGCAAGATGGTGCGCCGCCACCCGCACGTGTTCGGCGACCTCAAGGTGTCGGGGTCGGAGGAGGTGCTCGCCAACTGGGGCAAGCTGAAGGCGGAGGAGCACGCCGAGCAGGGGAAGCGGCGCGCCACTCTCGACGGCGTCCCGCAGGCGCTTCCGTCGCTGCTGCGGGCGCAGCGGATCGGCGAGAAGGCCGCGGCGGTCGGCTTCGACTGGCCCGATCTGGCAGGCGTACGGGCCAAGGTGACCGAGGAGCTCGGCGAGCTCGACGAGGCGATCGCCTCGGGGGACGCGGCGGCGATCGGCGAGGAGCTGGGCGACCTTCTCTTCGTGCTCACCCGGATCGCGTCGTGGTGCAAGGTCGACGCGGAGGGCGCGCTGGCGGCGTGCATCCGTCGCTTCCGCGGGCGCTTCGAGGACATGGAGTCGCGCGCCGGGCGGCCGCTCCCGGAGCTCTCCCTCGCCGAGATGGACCTCCTGTGGCGCGATGCGAAGCGGCGGGCCAGCGAGCTGCCGAAAAAATAGGCAGCCGCGGCGATCGCCTGAACCGGCGCGGGTTGGGAGCGTTCTCCACAGGGTCGCCCACAGGTTATCGACAGTTCCTGGGGAGCCGGGACGGTCCCGCTTCTCAAGCCCTTCCCCGATCCCGATTCACGGGGCTTGACTTCGCCCCGCCGGACCAGTAGAAATTGCCGGTTTTCAGAGGAGAATCCCTTGGCGAACGTAGCATCGGCCCAGAAGCGCAACCGGCAGCGGATCACCCATCGCGCCCGCAACCTGTTTCACCTCACCACCATGCGCAGCCATGTGAAGAAGGTGCGCGCGGCGGTCGACGAGAAGGACACCGCGGTCGCAAAGGCCGAGCTGCCCGTCGCCGTCCGGCTGATCGACAAGGCCGCCCAGAAGGGCGTCATCGATCGCAAGACGGCCTCCCGCAAGATCAGCCGCCTCACCGTCGCCGTCAACGCCCTCGCGTAGTCCCCGCTAGCGTCCCGACACCGAAGTTCGCAGTAGAAAAAGGCCGCGCACTGCCGCGGCCCGGCGGCAAGTGCCGCCGTGAGCAGGGGTGGGGACCCAGGCGGCTCTTCCGACGGGGCGGGGCGGCACGCACCGTGGGATCGTGGCGAGTGTGCTGGCCGGGAAATTCTGCAAAGAATTTCTCGGACGGGACACTAGGCGCGGGCCCCGGCACGCTGCGGCTTCCGCCGCGCCAGCGACAGCACCAGCAGCTCCATCACCCGGTCATCGTCGAGCTTCGACGACTTGAGCGTTCGATCCGCGCGGTAGACCGCCGCGTGCATCCCGCGCAGCGTCGCCGCGTCGAGCCGGCGCGCCTGGGCCTCGATCTTCTCGACCACGAACGGCGGCAGCCCGAGCTGCTCCATCATCTCCTGGCGACCGGCGCGCCGATCGAGCAGATCGCGCACCTGCATCAGCTGGCGCACCGCGCGCGCGATCATCGCCAGGATCCTGAGCGCCGGCTCGCGGGCACCCAGCAGCGAGCCAAGCGCCCCGAGCGCGCGCGCCGTGTCGCCCGCTCCGATCGCGTCGCACAGCTCGAACACCGAGCGCTGGCGGGTGGTGGTCACCACCTCCTCGACGTCGGCCGGCCCGATCTGCTTGCGCGCGCCCACGAACAGCTCGAGCCGCTCCACCGCGTCGACGAGCTGCCCGAGATCGGCGCCCACCTCGTCGGCGATCAGATCGGCCGCGCCCACCTCGAAGCGGAGGCCGCGCAGAGCCCCCTCGCCGCGCACGAAGCCCGCCAGCTGCCGTTCGGGGAGCGGATCGAACTTCAGCAGGATGCCGCGCTTCTTCCAGGTCGTGAAGAACTTGAGCCGCTGATCGGCCTTGTCAGCGACGAAGACCAGGCAGGTCTCGGGGGACGGGTCGGCCACGTAGCTCGAGAGCGCATCGAGCTGCTTGGCGTCGAGCCCGTCGGCGTCGCGGACGATCACCAGCCGCCGCTTGGCCATCATCGGCAGCGTGCGCGCCGCGCCGAGGATCTTCTGGGCGCCCGCCTCCTTGCCGTAGAGGAGGTCGTAGTTGAAGTCGCGCGTGCGCGGGTCGAGGACGCGCTCCTTGATCAGCGCGACCGCGCGGTCGACGAGGAAGCGCTCCTTGCCGTGGATCCAGTAGAGCGGGCCGGGGGCGCCTTCGCGCAGCGCGTCGAGGGGATCGCCGGGGGGCACGGCGCGAAGCCTACCACCCCGCGCGCGCGACGCGGGAGCGGTTTCTCTATCCTCGCGCGCCGCGGGGTACTAGCATCCTCGTCGTTGCTCACAGCGCCTGCCGCACGCAGGCGATAGCCGGCGACGACGGCGTCGCGGAGAGCCCATGCAGATCGCGATCCTCGGAACCGGAAAGATGGCGCGCGGCATCGCCTACGCCCTCAGGGAGACCGCCCACGACATCACGCTCTCCTCGCGCGAAGCGGCGCGCGCCGAGCAGCTCGCCCGCGACATGAGCGCGGAGAACGCGCGGACGTTCCACGGAAGCTCGTACCACGCCGCCACCGCTCGCGCGGACGTCGCCTTCCTGGCCGTCCCCTACGGCCACGCCGCCGGGGTGATCGCGTCGGTGCACGACGCGCTCCAGGAGAAGATCCTGATCGACCTCACCAACCCGCTCAACGCAGGATTCGACGGCGTCGCGACCCCCGAGGGCACCTCCGCCTCCGAGGAGATCGCGCGCGCCGCCGGGCCGCGGGTGCGGGTGGTCGGCGCGCTCAAGCACACCTTCGCCGGCACCTTCGCCGAGCCGGCGATCAACGGCGGCCCGGCGCCCGATGTGCTCATCGCCGGCGACGACGCCGAGGCCAAGAAGGTGGTCGCCGGCCTGGTCGAGGCGATGGGCTTCGGCTCGCTCGACGCGGGCCCGCTCCGGGTGGCCCGCACCCTCGAGCGGATGACGGTCCTCCTGATCGACCTCGCGTCGCGCAATCACTGGAACTGGAACGCGGGTTTCAAGCTCCTCCACTGAGACTGAGCGCCATGAACCGCGTCGTCACCTCGGATATCGCGCTCGTCGACGGGGAGCCGATCCCGCGCTTCGCGGTGCGAATCGAAGGCGGTGCGATCGCGGCGTGCGGGCCGCGTGAGCAGGTCGCCCGCCGCGGCGATGCCCTGATCGACCTCGGGCGCCGCGCGATGCTCCCCGGGACGGTGAACGCGCACAATCACTCCTTCCAGTCGCTCCTGCGCGGCTTCGGCGACGATCTGCCCTTCCTCGAATGGCGCGAGCGGGCCCTCTACCGCTTCACCCCCGCGATCCTGCGCCCCGGCGCCGACGGGGTCTATTGCGGCGCGCTGTTCGCGTTCGCCGAGATGGCGCTCCACGGTGTCACCACCGTCTGCGATTTCTTCTATCTGCACGACGGCGGCAATCACAACGCGCGGCGGGTGATCCAGGCCGCGCTCGACGTGGGGCTGCGGGTGGTCATGGCCCGCTGCTTCTACGACTGGGAGGGTGCGCCGGCCAGCTACCGCGAGACGCCCGCCGAGGCTGCCCGCCGCTTCCGCGAGCTGCACGGCGCCTTCGCCGGCCACCCGATGGTGACCGTCCAGCCCGCGCCGCACTCGCTCCACGGCGCGTCCGAGGCGATGATCCGCGCCGGAGTGGAATGCGCCCGCGAGGCCGGGACGCGCTGGCACATCCACCTCGCCGAGGAGCGCTACCAGGTCGAGGAGTCGCTCACCCGGTTCGGCGCCACGCCGCTCCGGGTGATCGAAAAGCTCGATCTCCTGGGTGATGATCTGATCGCCGTCCACGGCTGCTGGTTCGACGAGGGCGAGCGCGCGTTGCTCGCCGAGCGTGGCGCCTCCCTCGCCTACAATCCGGGCTCGAACATGTTTCTCGGCGACGGCATCACCGACGTGGTCGATCTCGATCGAAGGCGGGTCCGGATCGCCCTCGGCACCGACGGGGGCTGCTCCAACTCGCGGGTCTCGGTCCTCGACGAGATGCGAAGCTGCGCGCTGCTCCAGAAAGTGGCCAACCTCGACGGGAAGGCCCTCTCGGCGGAGCGTGCGCTCCACTTCGGCACCCGCGGCGGCGGCGAGGTGCTCGGTCTGCCGATCGGCCGTCTCGCGCCGGGCGAACGCGCGGATCTGTGCTTCCTCGACCTCGACGATCCGTCGCTGTGGCCGGAGCAGTCGCTGGCCAAGAACGTGGTCTACTCGCTCTCCGCGCGCGCAGTCACCGACGTGTTCGTTGAGGGCGCGGAGGTGGTGCGCGATCGCCGCCTGGTGCGCGTCGATCAGCTCGAACTCCGCGATCGCGTGCGCGCGCTCACCGACGGGTGGATGCGATGAGCTACGGCTCGCGGGAGGTCGCCCGGATGATCGGGCTGTCGGCCTCTGAGGTCCGATCCTACGTCCGCGCCGGCTTCCTCGATCCCGCTCGCGGCGGCCGCGGTGAGCTCCGCTTCTCGTTCCAGGACATCGTCCTCCTGCGCACCGCCAAGGGGCTGGTCACCGGGGGGATCCCGGCCCGTCGGGTGCGCGGCGCGCTCCGGCGGCTGCGCGCGCAGCTCCCTCCCGACCGCCCGCTGACCGGGGTTCACATCGCCGCCGACGGCGATCGGATCGTCGTCACCGACGGTGACACGCGGTGGCATCCGGAGTCGGGGCAGGCGCTGTTCGATTTCGAGATCGCCGAGCTGGCGCACCAGGTCGCGATCGCTCCGCTCGATCGCGGCGCGCCGCGCGGGCCCGCCGAGCCGGACGCGGATCGAGGCCGCGAGGACGCCGCCGCATGGTACCAGCGGGGCTGCGACCTCGAGGAGCACTTCCCCGTCGAGGCGTGCGAGGCCTATCGCCGCGCGGTCTCGGTCGCACCGGATCACGCCGACGCGCTGATCAACCTCGGCCGCCTGCTCCAGGAGGCGGGAGATGCCGCCGCGGCCGTCGCGGAGTATCTCCGCGCCCTCGCCGCCCGTCCCGGCGATCCCACCGCCGCCTTCAACCTGGGGGTCGCGCTGGAGGATCTCCACCGCGACGAGGAGGCGGTCGCGGCCTACCACGACGCGCTCGCGGGCGATCCGCGCTGCGCCGACGCCCACTACAACCTCTCGCGCATCCACGAGCGCACCGGCGACCGGGCCGCCGCCCTGCGCCACCTCCGCACCTACCGCACGATCACCCGGGGGCGGTGAGCGGTGCTGCGAGCCCAAGTCGGAATCGGCTGGGCGGCGCTCACCATCGCAGGGCTGATCTGTGGCGGCGGCTGCCGTCGCTCCGAGCCCGAGAGCGCCCCGTTCGCGACCGCCGCTCCGGCGCTCACCCCCGACGAGATCGCCGGCGCAGACCGCGCCGCCGCCGAGGAGGTCGAGCGCTGGACCCGCGAGCGCGACGAGCAGCTCCGCGAGGCGATCGATCCCGGTGAGCTGGCCGAGCACACCCGGCGCATCGGTCAGGCCGACATCGCCGCCGGCAGGGTGCCGCTCGCCGATCTGTTCCTCCAGGGGGAGGCGATCTTCGACCGCGACTTCACGCGCCGGGAGGGGCTCGGGCACGGCATGGGCCCCCTTCCCGCCCCCGGGCTCTCGCGCGTCGAGCACCGCGCCGCGCTCGGCGGCCCCGACGCCCTCTCTTGCCGCGAATGCCACGGCCGCGGGGGTGACGACGGCCACGGCGAGCTGCACCAGCGCGCCTGGCTCGACGGAGACGGGCGCCACCTCGGGTCGGCCCACCCGCGCGTGCCGCCCCACCTCGCCGGGCTGGGCCTGATCCAGGCTCTCGCTGCGGAGATGACCGCGGAGCTGGCGGGGCTGGTCGAGCAGCAGCGGGTGGTGGTGCGGCACGGCGTGGCGGACCGCCGGGTCCCGCTCGTGTCGAAGGGCGTCTCGTTTGGGGAGGCGCTGATCCGGCCAGATGGCTCGCTCGACACCTCGGGCGTGCGCGGCATCGATCTCGATCGGGTGGTGCGGCCGCTCGGCTGGAAGGGCGTCCAACCGTCGCTGCGGACGTTCATCCGGAGCGCGCTCCCGCAGCACATGGGGCTCGAGCCGCTGGTCCTCCCGAGCCCCGCCGGGGCGACGCCCGCGCTGGCGACCGCCGGGCCGAGCATGTTCGCGGCGATCGAGGCGCGCAGCGGGATCTACGACCGCGACGGCGACGGCGTCCCGGGCGAGCTGACCGAGGGCCAGATCACGTCGCTGTCGGCCTACCTCGCGCTGCTCGACGTGCCGGTGATCCTCCCACCGCGCGGCGCCGAGACCTACGCCGCGTGGAGCCGCGGTGGAGGGCTGTTCCGCACGCTCGGCTGCGCGTCGTGCCATCGCCCCGAGCTGCCCCTCCGGAGCGCCGTGTGGGTCGAGCGGGGCGCCCACGGCGGGGAGGGGCTCCGGCTGGACCTTGTGCGCGACGTGCAGGTGCGCCCGGGCCCGGACCACTTCGACGACACGGCGCCGGACCTGGCGGTGCGGCTGTTCTCCGACCTGCGTCGGCACGACCTCGGCCCCGCGCTGGCCGAGCGAAAAGAGGGGGGCGCCGGCCCGCGCGAATTCCTCACCCGCCCGCTGTGGGGCCTCGGCGATCGCGGCCCCTACTACCTCCACGACGGCCGCGCCCGCTCGCTCGGCGAGGCGATCCGGCTGCACGCAGGCGAGGCGGCCGCGGCCGCGGCCAGCTACAACGCGCTCAGCGACGGGGAAGCGCGCTCCCTCGACGTGTTCCTGCTGTCGCTGCGGCGGGCACCCCAGGCGAGGATCGCGCCGTGAAGATCCGCCTCGCGCTGCTCCTCGCGGTCGCCGCATGCAGCGAGCCGCCGTGGCGCGCACCCTCCATCGAGGTCGGGGCGGCCGGTGCCACCGGGACGACGGTGACCCATGCGCTCCGGAGGGCGGCGAGCGAGCGCGAGTGGCGGTTCGAGGAGGCGCTCCACCCCGGCACGCTCGCGGCCAGGCGAAGGCGGCACCTCGCCGAGGGCACACTGGCGGCGTTCCGCGACCAGGGCGAGCGCCTGTTCTCCCTCGATGCGCCGTGGCAGGACGCTCCCGCCCGCCCGGTCACGCCCCTGCACGTTGCTGGCGGCCCACGCACGCCCGACGCGACGCGCTGCCGGGGCTGCCACGATCTCGGAGGGGCGGGGGGCAGCGGCCGCTACTCCGACCTCGCCTACTTCGACGCCGTGGGCGACGACACGCTCTCCGCCCGCCGCCGCCTGCCCCGGATGCTCGCCGGCGCCGCGCTGCTCGATCTGGCCGCGCGCAGCGACGGGGGAATGCATCCGTTCGGCTGGGCGGTCGGCCGGGCGCGCAGCCTGCGCGAGATGGTCGGCTGGTCGCTCCAGACCCACCTCGGCGCGGCGCCCTCCGAGATCGACGACCAGGAGGTTGATGCGCTTGCCACCTACATCGCGCTCCTGCCACCGCCGATCTCGCTCCACCCGCGCCAGGATTCGCTCGCCCTCCGCGCGCAGGAGGGCGCGGAGCTGTTCCGCGAGATCGGGTGCGCGGGGTGCCACTCCCCGTCGCTGCCGGTCGCCGATCCGGTGCTCCAGCTCTCCGGCGGCCGGCGGATCGATCTGTCGCCGCTCCTCTCCAGCGACGGCCGCGCCCCCTACCGGATCCACCCGCTCTCGGACCTCCGCCCGCACGCCATGGGCGAGGCGCTCTCCGAGCGCGGCGACGACCACTTCATCACCACGCCCCTGTGGGGCGTCGCCAGCCGCGGCCCCTTCCTCCACGACGGCCGCGCCGGCACCCTCGAGGACGCGATCGTCGCCCACGGGGGTGAGGCCGCCCCATCCCGCGACGCCTACCGCGCCCTCGGCGAGCGTCGCTCCCGGATCCAGCTCTTTCTCCTCACCCAGACCCGCCCTCCGGTACTCCAGCTCACGCGCTGATCCCGACTCGACTGGGGATCATGGAGTAAGCCCTCGGACAGGAAACAGGGTCGTAGGATCGAGCGCAACTGTCCCTTAAAATAGGGGCGCTGCAATCCAGGAGAATCCAATGCGACCGCTCCTTGCCCTCTCTCTCTTCTCCCTCATCGCCGGCTGCGGTGCCGATTCGCCGGGGAGCGACGATGGCTCCGCGCCCGACGACGGAGCGCCCACGGCCGACGCATCCGACGCAGCGCCGACCGGTGGCGATGGCGGAGGGGCGGTCGGCGATGGGGCCCCCGCGCCCGCCGACGCCGCGATGGACCTCGGTGCCCCGATCCCCGACGGTGCGATCAACCTGCCCGATGGGCCGATCCCCGATGGAGGCATCCTGGTGCACGACGGCTCGGTGGTGTGCTTCCCGCGCGCCTGCCAGGGCAAGGTCTACCAGTGCGGGGACTGCCTCGACAATGACCAGGACGGATTGATCGACTCGGAGGATCCCGACTGCCTCGGGGTCTGCCAGAACAACGAGTCCGGATTCAATGGAAACATTCCCGGCCAGAACAACGCCCCGTGCAAGCAGGACTGCTATTTCGACCAGGACACCGGCTCCGGCAATGATGGCTGCGAATGGGATCATGGGTGCGATCCGCACGAGCAGCAGGGCAATCCGGAGATTGGCTGCGCCTACGATCCCAAGACCAAGTTTCCCGGCAACGCGACCTGCGCCGACCGCGCCGCGAAGCAGACCAATCAATGCCTGACCTTCTGCGGCCCCCTGACGCCCAATGGCTGCGACTGCTTCGGCTGCTGCATCATCCCGCCCAATGCCTCGATGACCGAGGGTGTATTCCTCGGCTCCCGCGACGCCAAGGACGTCCCCACCTGCGACCTCGCCCACGCGGCCGACAAGACGCGCTGCCGCCCCTGCCAGATCGTCCCCGGCTGCTTCAAGTCGTGCGGCAACTGCCAGCTCTGCATCGGCAAAACCATGCTCCCGAACGACTGCTTCCCGCCGCCGCCAAAGCCCGACGGAGGCGTCGTCGGCAGCGACGGGGGGGCGGTCGGCAAGGACGGCGGCGCCAGCCCGGACGGCGGCGCCAAACCCGACGGCGGCCCGGTCGCCCCGGACGGTGGAATCCCCGGCCAGTGCACCATGGGCCTCACCCCCTGCGGCGTCCCCGGTCAGCCGCCCTGCCCGCCGTTCTTCTACTGCGTCACCGGCTGCTGCCAGCCGACCATCATGTAGCTATTTCACCAGCCGGCTGAGCGCCTTGAATGTGTCCCCCTCGGCGCGCTTCACCAGGTCGAAGAGTACCGTCTCGGTCGAGGTGATCACCGCGCCGAGGTCGTCCATCAGCCGCAGGCCGACCTTCCAGTTCGCCTTGCTCCGCGAGAGGACACCGTCGGAGGCGACGTGAACCTTGAGCTTCCGCCCGAGCAGCCCGCGCACGGTCTGGTAGACGCAGACGTGGGTCTCCATCCCGACGACGATCCAGGTCGATCGCCCGGAGCTCGAGACGAACTGGTCGAACGACGGGTCGGCGCAGCATGAGAAGTCGACCTTCTCGATGAAGAGCGGCGGCGGAGTCACCTTGCCGAGCGTCTCGCACAGCACCGGCAGCGTCGGACCGAGCCCCTTCGGGTACTGCTCGCTCACCGCGACCGGGAGGCGCAGGCGCCCCGCCATCTCGATCAGGGCGGTCCAGCCCTTGATCGCCCGCGCGAACTCCGAAGGCGGCATCGCCGGGCACAGCTTCTCCTGGAGATCGACGAGGATCAGGCCGGTATCCGCGGGGAGGAGCTCGAAGCTGTACATGCCCGGAGCCTACGCCGCCCGTCGCTGCGGGGTCAACTGCCCCTGCCGCAGCGGGTGAGGTTCCCAATCGTAGGGTCAGGCGGAGGCCAGGGGATCGTCTCCCTCTCCCGCCAGCGGCGCCAGCGGGAGAGGAGACAAACCGACCGGGAACGATTGACGAACAGCGGCGCCCGCTGTTCCGACAACTGGGAACCGCGCCCGGCCACCGCCGTTTCCGTTTCCGTCGCCGTCGCCGTCGCCGTCGCCGTCGCCGTCGCCGTCGCCGTCGCCGTCGCCGTTCACGCCTCGGCCAGGGCTCTCGCCACGCGCCTCGCGATCGGCCCCTCGGGATCGACCCGCGCCGCCCGCATCAGCAGCTCCCTCCCCTCGATCGACCCCGCCCCACCGACGGCGACAGCGAGAAACCACGCCGCGTTCAGCTCCACGGCAGCGAGGACGCCGAGGAGGTCGAGCGCCGCGAGCGATGCCCCGCGAGGGCCCGGTCGATCGATCGCCGCGAGCACCGCGCGGAGGTCCACGATCCCCTGGTCCCGCGTGTTGAAGAACGGCGGCAGCGACGTGTACACCCGCCCGCGCCCGAGCAGCGCGCGCAGGCGCTCCCCTTCGGCCAGCGCGTCACTCTCCGACGGCACGGTGTCGATCCGCGCGAGGTCTTCGAGGCCCGCCGCAACCTGCTTGAGCGCCGACCCTGCACCCGACTGCAAGGTGGTCCGCCGCCCGAGGCGCACCCGTGCCGCCCCGCGCAGCGCGAGCCCTAGCGCCATCGCACCGTCAGCGCACGACTCGTCCAGGAGGGCGATTCCCCGGTCGAGATCGCCCTGCTCCACCGCCGCCGCGCCCGCCATCGCGACCAGCCGTGGCCTTCGCCCGAAGCGCGCGATCCCGGCCGCCGAAAGGGCCGCCAGCGCCTCGATCCGCCCGAGCGAGAACTCCACCAGACAGCCCATCTCCACCGCCTCCGGCCCATCGCCCGTTACGGCGCTCGCCCGCGCCGCGCGCACCTCCGACACCGGGAAGGCCGAGGGTCCGCCCGTCTCGTCGACGGCGCGCTCGATCTGCGCCACGTAGTCGGCGATCTCGCGTTGCAGCAATCTCGCCCGCGCGTGCGCCACGAAGCGGGCCTGCGGCTCGCGCGCCCGTCGCATGCCGTCGAGGAGCTCCATCGGGCTCGCGGCGTGGAGCAGCCGGTCGAAGAACAGCCGAGCCTCCTCGCGCACCATCGCCTGGAGGTGGCGCCCGCACAGCGCAAAGCTCTCGATCGCCAGCACGGCGCCCACCCCCGAGCGCGCCGTCGCCGCCAGCAGCTCGAGCGTCCGCAGGTCCTCGGGGGCGAAGGTCGGATCGGACGGCGAGGCCTCTTGCCCCGACCGCACGATCAGTCCGGCCGCCTCCGCCTGGGCCAGCTCCTCGGTGCTCAGCCCGGAGCGGCGCAAGAGCTCCGCCCGCCCGAGCGCGGTCTCTCCGGAGGCACCGGCGAGATGGAACAGCCCGGCCAGGAGTTCGAGGTCCTCCCCGCCGCCGCGCGGCCGCCCCCCGCGCAGCACCCGCTTGATCACCTCGAGCGGCAGGTACTTCTCCGTCTGCAGCCGCCGGATCAGCTCCAGCCGCTCGACGTGGCTCTCGTCGTAGAGCGCCATGTTGCGGCGCGTCTTCTCCGGCTTCGGGAGCAGCCCCTCGCGAAGATAAAAGTGGATCGTCTCCTTCCGTACCCCGCTCCGCCGCGCCAGCTCGGAGATCCGCATCCGCGGGGCCGCCTGCGGGCCCTGGCTCCGCGGGGTCACAGCCGCGCGAGCCGCTCGCGGGATGCCCTGAGCCGGGCCATTCGCTCCTCCGCCTCGGCGAGCCGCCGCTTCTCCTCCACCACCACCTCCTCGGGAGCGCGCGCCATGAACGCTTCGTTCCCGAGCTTGCCCAGCACCTGCGCCCGCGACTTCTCCAGCTTCCCGATCTCCTTGTCGATCCGCTTCTCCTCGGCGGCGCGATCGATCTGCCCGGCGAGCTTGACGCACACCGACACCTCCCCGACCACGCTCACCAGCGTCCCCGCCGGCGGCTCACCGTCGGCGGTGAGCGTCAGCGTGCCCAGCCGACCGAGCGCGGCGATCATCCCCGACTCCGCCGCGATGCGCGCGCGCAGCTCCGCCTGCGGGACGATCAGCGTGACATCGAGCGGCACCGCCCCGCCGATGGTGTACTCCGACCGCAGGTTCCGCACCGCGACGATCGTGCCCTGCGCCACCGCCATCGTCGCCTCCGCCTCCTCGTCGACCAGGGTCGGATCGAGCGTCGGGAACATGGTGACCATGATCGACGCCGGCGTCCCCGCCCGCTTCGGTACGTGCTGCCACACCTCCTCGGTGATGAACGGCATGATCGGGTGCAGGAGGCGGCACGCCGTCTCCAGCGCCGTCGCGAGCACCCCCTGCGCCATCCGCCGCCGCAGCTCCCCCTCGGTGCTGCGGTCCTGCAGCGCCGGCTTGGCGAGCTCGATGTACCAGTCGCACAGTTCGCTCCACACGAAGCGGTAGATCGCCTGCGCCGCATCGTTGAACTTGAACCCCTCGAGCGCCTCGTCCACCTCGCGGGCGGTCCGCTGCAGCCGCGAGAGGATCCAGCGATCGGGCAGCGAGAGCTTGGCGCGCAGATCGGCCCGGGCCTCGTCGGCGAAGCGGTCGGCGTCGTAGCCCTCGAAGTTCATCAGCGCGAACCGCGTCGCGTTCCACAGCTTGTTGGCGAAGTGGCGGTAGCCCTCGATCCGGTTGAGCGCGAGGCGGATGTTGCGCCCGTGCGCCGCCATCGCCGCGAGGGTGAAGCGCAGCGCATCCGCCCCCGACGCCGGGATCCCCTCGGGGAACTGCTTGCGGATGTTCGCGATCGCCGCCTCGGGCGTGCCGCGATCGGTCGCCGCCTGCACCAGCTGGTCGAGGGTGGCGCCGTGGATCACGTCGAGCGGATCGATCACGTTGCCGCGCACCTTCGACATCTTGTCGCCGCGCTCGTCGACAACCATGGCATGCAGGAAAACCGTGCGAAACGGGACTTTCTTCATGAAGTGGAGGCCGAGCATCATCATCCGGGCGACCCAGAAGAAGAGGATGTCGTAGCCGGTCTCCATCACCGAGGTCGGGTAGAAGGTCTTCAGCTCGCGCGTCTCCTTCGGCCACCCGAGCGTCGAGAACGGCCACAGCCCCGACGAGAACCAGGTGTCGAGCACATCCTCGTCCTGGGTGAGCTCGGTGCCCCCGCAGCGCGCGCAGTTCTGCGGCGTCTCGCGCGCCACCGTCGGCGCCGCACCCTCCGGGCACGCCGCGCAGTACCACGCCGGGATACGATGCCCCCACCAGAGCTGGCGCGAGATGCACCAGTCCTTCAGGTTGCGCATCCAGTGCATGTAGGTCTTGGTCCACATCTCGGGCACGAAGCGCGTCTTGCCGCTCTCCACCGCCTCGATCGCCGGCCCGGCCAGCGGCCCCGTCTTCACGAACCATTGCAGCGAGAGCATCGGCTCAACCACGGTCTCGCAGCGCTGGCACTGGCCGATCGAGAGCTTGTGCGGCTCGATCTTCACCAGCAGCCCCTCCGCCTCCAGCCGGGCCACCACCTGCAAGCGCGCCTCGGCGACGGTCAGCCCGCGGAATTCGACGGGCGCGTTCTCGTTCAGCCGACCCGCTGGATCGAACAGCGCGATCATCTCCAGCCCGTGCCGCTGCCCGGTCTCGAAGTCGTTCTCGTCGTGGCCCGGGGTCACCTTCACCGCCCCGGTGCCGAACTCGCGATCGACCAGCACCGCGTCGCCGATGATCGGGATCTCGCGATCGGTCAGCGGCAGCCGCACGCGCCGCCCGATCAGGTGTCGGAAGCGCTCGTCCTCGGGGTGGACCGCCACCGCGGTGTCCCCGAGCATCGTCTCGGGGCGCGTGGTGGCGACGGTCAGCCGCTCGTCGCTGTCCGCCACCGGATAGGCGATATGCCACAGGGAGCCATCGACGTCGGCGTGCTCCACCTCGAGGTCCGAGAGCGCGGTACGGCAGCGCGCGCACCAGTTGATGAGCCGCCGCGCGCGATAGATCAGGCCCTCCTCGTAGAGCCGGACGAACGCCTCGCGCACCGCCAGCG
This sequence comes from Myxococcales bacterium, assembly GCA_009692555.1. GTDB lineage: Bacteria > Myxococcota_A > Polyangia > Palsa-1104 > SHYY01 > SHYY01. The sequence continues at coordinate 3,487 of SHYY01000122.1, read as the reverse complement.
AGAGCCCGTCGTCGAGGGTGAAGCGCTCGCGCGGCCAGTCGAGGGAGCAGCCCATGACCTTCAGCTGCTCGGTGATCCGCCCGCCGTTCTTCGCCTTCCACGCCCACACCCGCTTGACGAACTCGTCGCGCCCGAGATCGTGGCGCGACTTCCCCTCGCTGCGCTGGACGTGGCGCTCGACGACCATCTGCGTCGCGATGCCGGCGTGGTCGGTGCCCGGGAGCCACATCGCGTTGTAGGCCTGCATGCGCCGCCAGCGGATCAGGATGTCCTGGATGGTGGCGGTCAGGGCGTGTCCCATGTGCAGCGACCCGGTGACATTGGGCGGCGGGATCACGATCGAGTAGGGCGCCTTGGGGGCTGCCTCGTCGGCGTGGAAGTAGCCGCTCTCGAGCCACACGCGGTACCAGCGCTGCTCGACCTGAACCGGGTCGTAGGCCTTGGGAAGCTCGGTCATGGGTCACACGGGGGTGCTGCGGGAATCGGGAGCTACTTCGCGAGCGCGCGATCCTTGACCAGGCGGTCAAGCTCGGCGCGGATGATCGTCTCTGCGAGGTCGGGGATGATCTCCCAGGCGATCTGCTCGATCACTTCGCGGCTGAGCTTGACGATGGCGTCGTACTCCGGCCCGCGCGCCGTCGCACCGGCGACCGCTTCGGCCACCCTGGGCGCCGCCTCGCGCGCCACCGCCTCGGTGACCGCCGCCACGAGGGGCGCGGGCGCGGGGATCGACGGGGGCACGGGGGTCGGCGTGGGCGAGGGAGCCACCGCCATGACGGGCGCGCTCTGGCGCTTCGCATGCGGCACCGGCGCGTTCGGGATCAGCGACGGTCGCGGCATCTTCGGGGCATCGGCGTGGATTGCCGCCAGATGCGGCAGGCCTGGAGGTGGCAGAACCTTGGCCGTCACCACGTCGGTGACCGCGGTGACGGCGGGCGCAGCGACCGGGTGCGCCACGGCAGCCGGCCTCGCGATCGCCGGCGCCGGCAGTGGCGCCGGGGGATGGGCGGGACGGGCGGGCTCCACCGGCGCGGTGACCGCTGGCGGGAGCACCGGGGCCTCCGTCATCAGCGTCGTCACGAAGGCTGGCGCAGGACTCTCCTTCGGCGCCACCACGGGCAGGGGGGCAGCCACCACCGCCGCCTTCTCCGGCGGAGGCGGTGCGCTCGGCGTCTCGATCAGCGCCGGCGCGGCGGGCCTCTGGACAGCGGGAGGAGCAGCCTTCGCGACCGCCGGCGCAGGGGCGGCCTTCTCGATCGCCGGCGCAAATTCCACCAGCGGAGCGACCGGCTTCTCGAACACCATCGGCGGCGGCTTGTCGACGCTGGCCGGTGCGGCAGGGGCGGCCGCAACGGGCGGCACCAGCGGCGCGTCCATGTCGACCACCGTCCGCGACTCAGGAGCCTGCGGCTCGGGCCGGGTCTGCCCGAGAAAGGTCGGGTGCGGCACGGGCTGCTTTGCCGCCGTCCCCGCGGTCGCCGGCGTCGCCGGGGCGCCGGTCGGGCTGTTGAAGGTCGGCAGCCCCATGAGCGTCGACCGCTGCGGGGCCGGCGGGCGCCCGCCGGGCCTCTGGGCAGCCACCGGGGGCACTCCCGGCTTGGGCGCCTCGGGTAGCGGCGGAGGACGCAGCGGCTCCACCGGGGGCAGGCGATTCGGCAGCGGCGCAGCGGGCGGCGCTGCGGCAACCGAGGCCGGTGTGGCCGCTTCGCCCTTGCGCAGCCCGACCAGCTGGCTGACCCGGTCGATCAACGCCTGGGTCTCGAACGGCTTGACCACGTTGCCGTCCGCCCCGGCGATCTTGCCGCGCGCCTCGTCGTAGGGCGAGAAGTTGCCGGTGAGGATCAGCACCGGCGCGGTCAAGCCGCTGGCACGGATCTCCGTGCATGCCTCGTAGCCGCTCTTGCCCGGCATCTGGGCATCGAGCAGCACCAGGTCGGGCGGATGGGCGCGCGCATGCGCGATCGCCTCGTCGCCGCTGCGCACGGCGGTGACGACGAAGTCCTCGTGGGCGAACGTGATCTCGACGATCTTGGCGATCGTCGCACTGTCGTCCGCGAGCAGGATCTGCTTGGGCATCTGGTCTCTCTCCGCTCCGACTGGCTCCCGGCGGCCGGCGTCACCAGCCTCCGCATCCGGGCAGGCGAGAGACGCGAGCGCGCTCCGCCTCTCTTAACACGGTCACACCCCCACGCTCAAGAAACAACACATGGCGACAACATGGCGACGCGGTGCCGCCGCCGGGTCACCCCCCGCTATCGCGCAGCCGCTTCTCGAGTTCGGCCAGCCGCTGCTGCAGGTCTGCGAGCTCCTTTTGCAGACCGGTCCACGGCGCCAGGGTCTCCACCACCTTGTGCACCCGCTCGTCGACCCGCTTTTGCCACTCGTCGAAGGTCTGCTGCGACCTCTCGAGGAACTCCTTGATCGCTTGGCCCGGCCCGGCTGCCTCCGCCACCATCGCCTCGCTCGCCTCGCCCGCCTCGCCCGCCTCGCCCTCCCCGCGCTGGAACACCGAGCGGACCCGCGCCCCGGCCTGCGACGCCAGTTCCTGGAGCGAGGTCCCACCGGACTGGATGATGTTGTGCAACGCCCCGAGGGGAAGAAAGTGCTTCTGCCTCTTCTCCTCCTCGAAGATGATCTGCGCGAGGGTCACCGAGGTGAGGTCTTCCTTGGTGTTGTTGTCGACGATCCGGACGCCTTCGCCGCCGCGGATCATCTCGGCGACCTGCTCGAGCGTCACGTACCGGCTGCGGTGGGTGTCGTAGAGCTTGCGATTGGCGTAGCGCTTGATGACCCGCGGCTCGGCCATGAACGATCCTCCGAACCCGAGTGCTACCATGCCGCCGGGGGCGTGATCCAGCGTCGAGAAGCTCCCTACTTGCTCTCCACGTCGAGCGGGGACTTCGACTCCGCGGAGATCTCCCGCTTCTTGGGTGAGACCTCGATCTCGTCGTTGCCGGCGGCGGCCCGCTTGAAGTTCTTGATGCTGCGCCCCAGCGCGTCGCCGATCTGGGGCAGCTTGCCCGCACCGAAGACGATCAGGACGATGACGAGGCAGATGATCAGCTCGGTGATACCGAAACCCATGGACGGGCCTCCTGGCTGCGCGCACCGTAGCACGCGACCCCGGGCCTTTCAAATGAACCCCTCGCTCCGGGGTGCTTGACAGCGGAGGGGGTCCCTCCGCTCAAGTCGTAGTCGTAGTCGATTCAGGGGCACTCGCGCGCGGGGGATCACCTCTCCGGCACAAGCGCGTGAGCATCTCCACGATGCGGGTGAGCAACTCCATGGCCTGTCGCGGAGTGTCTTCCAAGGCGAGCTGCAGGACCGCAAAGGCATCCACGATCGCCTTGCACTCCATGGCGGAGCCCCGGGCGATGCGGTAGAAGCGGGCGCCATCCGGCGCTCCGAAGCGGCCCGCTCCCTCGGCGATGTTCCAGGGGATGGAGAGCGCCGCACGTTTGAGCTCTTCGGTGAGAAACGAGTTCCC
>SHYY01000121.1 GCA_009692555.1 Myxococcales bacterium | reverse complement strand
CTCTCCATCCCCTGGAACATCGCCGAGGGAGCGGGCCGCTTCGGAGCGCCGGATGGCGCCCGCTTCTACCGCATCGCCCGGGGCTCCGCGATGGAGTGCAAGGCGATCGGGGATGCCTTGGCGGTCCTGCAACTCGCCTTGGAAGACACTCGGCGACAGGCCATGGAGCTGCCGACCCGCATCGTGGAGATGCTCACGCGCATGTGCCGGAGAGGTGATCCCCCGCGCGCGAGTGCCCCTGAATCGACTACGACTACGACTACGACTCCGTGAGCGGAGGGACCCCCTTCTCCGTCAAGCACCCAAGGGGGCAGGATCGCGGGCTCTTCCTCACCCGACCGGCCGCGTCGGGGCGGCCCGGAGGATCTGCTCGATCGCCGTCCGCGCCGGCCCGCCCTCCATCTCCATGTGCTTGCGCAGGATCGGGAAGATGTCGGGGTTGTCGAACCTTGCGAGCAGGCGGCGCGCCACCTCGCGCAGCGGGTCGTCCTCGTAGCGCAGCACTTCGAGCAGGAAGACGCCCGCCTCGAGGGTGGCAATGGCGCCCAGCGACTCGAGCGCCACCCCGCGGACGCGCGGGTCCTCGTGCTCGCGAAAGATCCGCGTCAGCGGGTCGAAGGCGTGCGGGAAGTGCAGGGCGGCCACCGCCTCGAGCGCCGCCTCCCGCACCTCCTTCTCGTCGTCGCGCAGCCCGCGCGCGACCAGGGTGAAGGTCCGCTTGAAGTAGAGGTGTCGGAGCGCCTTCATCACCCCCCGCCGCACCAGCGGATGCGGGTGACCGTAGAGGCGCTCGAGCGGGCGCAGCGCCGGGTAGGCCTGCAGCTCGCCCATCCCCTGCGCGATCTGCGCGAGCACGTTGGGATCCTCCTCGGCCCCGCGGGCATCGAGGTGGGTGAGGAGCACGTTCAGCGCCCGCCGCCGGATCATGTCGGCGTAGCGCGCGTCACCGACGATCGTGGCGCACACCGCGGCGTGGTCCCCGTCGAGCTCCCACTCGATGAGATCGAGCTCCCAGATCGGCGGGTAGGCGTGCTGCTGGCGGAGGTAGTCCGGGAACGCCGCCGCGTCCACCGGCTCGGCCGACACCGTCGCGTAGCGGGTCGCCACCACCGCGTAGCGCCGCTTCTTCTTCTCGGGCAATCCGAGCGCCGCCAGCCGCTGGTAGGTCTCGCGCACGTGGAAGAAGTCGCCGAGCGAGTTCCAGCAGTCGATCGCCGCGAGCAGCGCGTTCTCGGTCAGCTCGACGGCGCCCCCGTCGCGCTCGTTCTTCTCGGCGGCCTTCCCCCAGGTCTCCGCCCCGCGCTTCATGTAGCCGCGGTCGTAGATCAGGCCCGCCCGCCGTGCGTAGTCCGCCGCCTCGCGGAACACCGTCGCCGCGGCGTGAAACTCCTCCCGCTCGAGCGCGATGCGGAGGAAGTCCTCGTAGTACTGCAAGACGTAGAATTTGAGGTTATCCTCCTTGAGCACGCGAATGCAGTTTATGTAGCCTTCCGCGAGATTCTCGAAAGAGGCGGAGCTGTCATCCGGCGGCGCCTCCTGTCCCGGCAGGGCGTCGCGCGCCCCTCCCTCCTGGGCCGGGGTGCCCAGCCCCAGCTGGAGCAGGATGGCGTAGCAGTCGAAGGCGCGCTCGCGCTCCCCGCGCGACTCGAAGTCGTCGGCCACCTCCTCCAGCAGGCGCTGGGCGGACACGATGTGCCGGTTGGCCGCCTCGGCGTCGCTGCGAGGCGGCGCCGACGGGGCCAACGGTGCACGCTCGCCCGCGACTTCGCCTCCCGCTCCCGACGGCGGCCGCAAAAGCCGTCGCGCCGCGACGCCGAGGTTGAAGTGGCAGAGCGCCTGCTCGTAGGGCTTGCCGCGCAGCCGCGGGTCGGCGAGCACGTGCTCCCAGGACCGCAGCGCATCCCGATTGGCCCCCGCGGCTCCGAAGGCGATCGCCGCGTGCACGTGGCGGCCGGCCTCGGCGTAGCCCCGCGCGGCCTCGATCCGGAGCGGGCGGGACTGCTCCGGGCTCCGCTCCGCGCAGGCCATGCCGCGCGCCTCGAGCTCGCGACAGCTCGCGATGTCCGCCGCCGAGAGCTCGGGGGGAAACGCCGCCCGCGCCTCGGCGAAGCGCCGCAGGTAGACCAGCCCATGGCCCACCTCGCGTGGCCTTCCGAGCTGCCGATACGCCTCGATCGCGGCCCGCAGCCACTCCTCGTAGTCGCGATCGATGACGTGGGCGTGGACCAGCAGCTGGCGGAGGAGCCGCTCCGCGTCGGCGGGGCGTCCGCGCTTCAGGTGATCGAGCGCGCGCTCGAAGATCTGCGGGTTCGCCTCGATCATCCGCGCCGATCCGCTCTCCCGTCGCCCACGGTGGCCCCGGGCGGTGCCGGTCGGCGAGGCGGCCTCCTGTCAGGCGCCGCCTCCGGGCCGGGTTCGGCGCGCTCGCCCGCGTCGCTCAGGATATCGAGGGCGCGGTCGCGCCGTCCCTTGCGCGTCGCCAGCGCGTCGGCGTCGACGATCTGATGGCGGTGCAGCGCCCCGAGGTACTCGAGCGCCACCTCCGATGACGGAAGGATGAAGATCCCGTAGAGGAACGCCTCCTTGCGGAGCTGCTCGACGAGATCGACCGGCAGGTGGCACTGCCCGTGGGTGATCATGTAGACGACGATCTGCCGCCGCTCATCGCGGCGGAGCCGCACCAGCTCGGCGTGGAGCTGGCGAAACACTTTTCCGTAGTTGCGCCCGCGGTCGGACTTGAAGCTGAGCAGGTAGGGCGCGGCGAAGTCCACCGTCGACACCTTCTGGATGTCGTAGAGCCGCGAGTCGAAGAAGCGAAACCACACCTCGTCGCCCTGGAGCGCCAGCTTCTTCGCCAAGGTCAGCGCCAGGCCGCGCGCGAACACCTGCCGCACCCCGCGCATCGAGGGCGAGCTGTCGACCAGGATGTACTGCAGTCGCCGCTGCTCCTCGCGCTGCTTCTCGTGGCCGTAGTAGTACAGCTCGTCGTCGATCACCTTGCGCTCGAAGAGGTCCTCGTCGGAGGCGAACTCGGAGAGGATCAGCGAGTCGAGCTGCCCCCGCCGCTCGATCGATGCGTAGCCGTCCACGGAGAAGGTCTGCACGCCCGACGACCGCTTGGTCTCCAGCACCGACGGCAGGAGCTCGAGCGAGAAGTTCACTACGTCGTTCGCCTCGGCCGACTGGAAGACCCCGAAGAGATCGACCAGATCGGCGCCGCCCGCGAAGCCGCTGCCGCCCGAGAAGACGCCGAGGAGGCGCAGGGTGTCGAGATCGATCTGCTCGACGCAGGTGTAGACGTGGAGCAGGTTGCCGTTGAGGAAGCGCAGGAAGCCCCACAGCGGGCCGGGGTCGAAGCCGCGGAAGTGGCGGACGAGGTCGGCGTCCTGCCACGTCGGTGGATCGAGCGGCAGGAGCTGCGTCCCGACCGCCTTGGTCGGATCGGGCCAGCGATGGTAGAGGTCGCCCAGGATCCGCGAGAGCAGCGCCGCGACCAGCTCGTCGCGCAGGCGCCACGCGGCCGCTTTCTCGATCACCTCCGACGCCGCGATGGTCTCCACGAGCGCATGGTACTGGCGGAGGGCGGCGCGCTGCTCGGCCCCGATCCGCAGCTCGTCGAGGAGCGCGCTGCGCGGCCCGAGGGTGACGCCGCCCGCACCGACGGGCGCGGTGAGCAGGAGGCCGAGGTCATGGACCACGAACAGGGGCAGATGCAGCCCCAGGCGTCCGAGGGTGTTGGCCCAGGCGGCGGCGCGCACCAGGGCCATCGGGTTGCCGGTCTGGGCATGGGAGAGGGCGAGCGTGCCGGCCTGCCGCGCCAGCCACGACTGGTGCATCTCCGGGGCGATCATGGCAGGCGGAGGGTAGCACGCCAGCGGAGCGCTTCTGGTAGGGTGGTGTACGTCATCGCCTCACCTCGGTCGGAGGACACAGTGCTTCGCCTGTCGATCTCCAATCTGCTCTTCGCCTTCTCGCTCGCCTTCCTGGCGGTCGCCTGCAACCCCGAGAAGGGCGGCCCCGGCGTCCTCCCCGGCACCGATTGACCCGCAGACGGGCAAGGGCGTGCAGATCGCGAACAAGGGAATCGCGTTCTGGGGCGCCGGCCTGTCGCCGCTGGTCCCGGTCAACAAGTGCCACTGACCCGAGTCTTCGTCAGCCGACGAAGCGCTTCAGCCGATGGTAGAGCGGCGTCGGGCTGCCCGCGTGTTTCAGCTTCTCGGGCCCGTTCATCAGCGGCAGGTACATCACCCGGCGGCGGCTCGCCTCGCCCGTCGCTGTGGCCTGCGCCACGCGGTGCCAGATCCGCCCGTCGTGAATGGTCAGATCGCCGGCCTCCGCCTCCACCGCGTACTCCTCCCGATCGGGCCGATTGTCGAGAAAGTGCCATTTGCGGGTCAGCATCTTCCAGATCGACTGGCGGTGGGTGTGGGGGATGAGCCGCACCCCGCCCTTGGTGATCGGCGAGTCGTCGAGGTAGATCCCGACGTTCAGATAGCGGCGTGGCTTCTCGAAATAGAACAGGTCGCGCAGGCTGTCGGTGTGCCAGCCGAGCTGCTTGTAGCGCGAGCCCTCCTCGCGCCGGAAGTGATTGATCACCAGCCCGTCGCGCTCGCGCTCGCCGATCCGGTAGTCCGGCCCGGCCACCTCGAGGATCGCCCCGAAGCGCGGGTCGCCGAGGAAGCGGTGCATCGTCTCGCCCTGCAGCGACGAGAAGACCATGCGCTGGATGTAGCGCGAGCCGTCGGCGCGGGTGCCGATGATCATCGGGACGCCATTGATCGTGGTGCGCCCCTCGGCGATCAGGCGGCGGTCGATCGCCTCCTGCTCGGCGCCGAGCGCCTCCACCGTCGCGCGATCGGCGAAGCGCCGGAAGCGGATGAAGCCGTGGTCGTCGAGGAATTCGGCCTGCTCGCGGGTCAGGCGCCCGTCGAGGACGAAGGCGGGCATCGTGATCCGGCGGTTGGCCTCGGGGAGGGCAGGGGAGGCCACCGTCATCTCGGTGGAGGCGGAGGTCGAGGTCATGGCGAGGTGGCCGCGGCGATCCCGTCGCGCTGGCCCCTCTGGACGAACAGGAGCAGCGCCCCCGCGCCATAGGGCACCATCGCCGGTGCGCGCACCGCGGGCGCGATCAGGATCGGCCCTGCAGCGACGGTGAATCGATCGCCCGAGTAGGAGGCGGCGAAGCCGATCGTGGGGTTGGGATCGGCGGTGGCCGAGAAGTAGAGATCGTGGCGCGCGCGGCCGGCCGGCGTGGTCCCGGTGAAAGCGCACGCCCGTCCGATGGCGGTGGCGTAGGTCGCGCTCGCCACCATCGGTTCGCGCTCCGGCGTGGTGGGATTCCCGTCGAGGCGAGTCCACACCGGCGCCCGGCCGGACGCGAGGTCGGCGTAGGGCGCCTCGGCCGCCCACAGGGCTCCGTTCGCCGGGTAGTACACGCGCACCTTCCCGCCCAGGCGGATCGCCCCGGGCGCCCCGAGGACCAGACCCTCGTCCGCCCTGTCGGCCACCAGCGTCGGCCCGGGCCCCTTCCGCCAGCCGTGCCCGTCGTCGGCGGTGGCGAAGCCGATCGCGCCCCCGGCCGCGTAGAAGAGCAGCCACGGCGATCCCGCGATCACCGAGGGGCCGGACACCGATCCCAGCTCCCACGCCTGGTCCGCCACCAGCGCGGTCTCGGGCACCGTGAAGCTGGCCTTCAGATCGTCGCTGTCGGCGTGCTCGATCCGCGCGGTTCCGCCTCGCCGCGCGGTGACCCACAGCGCCAGGCGAAGGCCGTCGGCGACCAGCGACGGCTCGTCGAGATCCGCGACGCCGTCGGTCAGCACGAAGGGCGGCGGGTTCTCCAGCGACTCGTCGCTGAGACGGCGAAACGGCCCCGCGCCCGAGGTCGGTACGAAGCGGGGATCGCGATCGACGTCGCCGGTGGTGCCGCAGCCGCCACCGATGGCGAGCAGGAGGAGCGCGCGCTGCCAGGGAAAGGGAAGGGATCTCGACATCAGAAGCGACTCCGCAAGGTCAGCCCGCCCTGCAGGACCACGCCGTCGGCGGTGAAGTCGCCGATCGGATCCGTCGGGTCGTTCTTGTGATTGCTTCGCGACGGCAGCCAGGTCGCCGCGAGGTGTGCGTCGATGGAGAGCGATCCCGGCAGGATCTCGCCGAGGTGGGCGAATTCGATTCCGGCGCCCGCGGCGAAGGTGTGCTTGTCGCAGTCGGCGAGATTGGACTCGCCCTTCTGCTCCGGGGCCGGCGTCGGCTCGTAGCTGTAGCCCGCGCGTACGTCCACCGAGAGGCGATTCCCCTCGCGCGCACGCCACTCCGCTCCGATTCGCGGGATCACGATGTCGTGGAAATTCGGCGCCGGATAGGCGCGCGGCGCGGGCAGGTGGACGCGGTCGTTGAACGGAGGGATATCGAGGCGGATGGTCAGCAGCTTCGCCGCCGGGTACTCGCTCCAGCGGGCGTAGGTGACGTCCGCCGAGATCGCCACCCGGCGCGGCAATCGGAGCACACCACCGACGGTGAGCTGCCAGGGCTGGAAGTGATCGCTCACCCGGGCGTGGGTGGTGAAATAGCCGTTCTTGACGATCGGCTCGAGGCCCTCCTTGCCCACGTCGCCGTCGATCCGGAACTGCTGATCGAGCTCGAGCGTGAACGAGTGGCGGTAGGAGACGGCGACGCTGACGCGGCGGCTGATGTCCCACAGGAGGCCCGCCTGCGGGTAGCGCACCGCGAACAGGCCGACGTCGATCTTGGTCACCAGGGAGCTGTCCTCGGGCACGGTGGCGTCGACGCGGCCCTTGATGCCCACCTCGCCCTGGGTGCGCGAGAGGAAGGTGACGCCGCCGCCGAGGTAGAGCCCGGGGACGATCTGGATCGCCAGGTTGGCGGCGAGGAACATGCGCTGCGGGCGATTGTCGTAGTAGACGAAGCGCGGCGCCTCGAAGGCGGTCGAGCGGATGCGCACCAGGCGCTGATCGGGCAGCGCGAGCGCCACGCCGAAGGCGAAGCGGAACGGCCCCATCGCCCCGGGTGCGACCAGACCGACCACGAAGCCGCGCGCCTCGTCGACCCCGACGTCGTGGCCGTTCATCCGCAGCATCGGCTGGGCGTAGCGATAGCCGGCCTCGAGGAGCAGGGAGCGACCGCGTACCAGGCCCGCCGGATTGTAGTAGTTGGCCGCCGCGTCGTCGGTGGTTGCCGTCGCCGCACCCCCCAGCGCCGCCGCCCGCGAACCGAAGCCGAAGGCGTCGATTGGATTGGCCCGCGCCGTCGCTGCGGCGCCCCCGAGGAGGACCACGAGCACCATCCGGCGGGTGGCGCTCACAGATCCACCCCAACGGTTCCGCCGAGGACGTAGAAGCCACCGCTGGCGCGCGGCGAGCCCGCGAGCTGATGCCACTGGCCGAAGAGATCGACCTGCAGCACCCCGAAGCGGTGGCTCCATTCGAGCGCTCCACCGACGGTGGCGACGTGGCGATCGGCGTCCAGCAGCGCGGGCGCATCGCCCGGCGCCGGACTCCACTCGAAGAGGTAGCCCGCGCGGCCGTGCAGCCGGAGCGACGAGAAATCACGGCTCAGCTCGACGGCGACCCGCGGCACCACGGTATCGTGGTAGCCGGGCGATGGCTGCGGCGGCGTCCCGGGCGCGGCGTTGGCGGAGGCGTTCGGGTAGTCCGACCAGCGTTTCCACGTGGCACCGACGGTGATCCCCAGGAAGGGACGCACGCGCCACGCCCCCTCGAGGGCGATCTGCAGCGGATCGTACTGCGCCACGCCGGCCACGTGCAGCGTCGGGATCTCGATCGGGAGAGCGTTGCCGAGCGAGTTGGCGATCCGGATATCGTACTCGGCCTTCGATACGCCGCGGAACACCGCGCCCACCCGCAGCGACGGGAGAACCCGCACCCGCACCCCGATGATCGGCGTGTAGGCGACGGTGATCTGCTCCTCGGCCAGCGTGGTGATTCGCCCGCCCGCGTCCGGGGCGATCCGGATCTCGCCGATCAGCGTGGCCAGCACCAGGACCCCCGCACCGACGGTGAGCCGCGGATGAATCCGCGCGGCGAGGGCGGCCGTGGCGGACACCACCTGCGTCCGGGTATCGAGCAGCGCGAGGCGCGCCTCGTCGGGGTAGGGGGCCCGCGCGCGATTGAGCACGCTGGTCGGAAAGTAGAAGGCGAGGCCGAGCGCGAGGCGATCCTTGAGCACGCCGCCGAAGGGCAGGGGCAGCGCGGCGCCGAGGATCGCACCGTTGGTGTTCTCCACGTCGCGGGCCGCGCCGTCCATCCGCAGGCGGTAGCGCGCGGCGATGTAGCCGAGGGAGAGGCGGCGGCGGGCCGGCTCCATCAGGCCGGCGGGGTTGGTGTAGGTGGAGTCGTAGGCGGCCGAGTCGGCCACGCCGGTGCCGGCCATCGCGCCCGAGCGCGCGCCCATCCCGCACATCTCCGGCTCGGAGGCTTCAGCCGGCGTCGCGGGGAGGGTGAGGGCGAGCAGCGCCGCGAGCGGGGCCGCGCGCGTCATCCCCGGGCCTGAGAGCCTGTGAGAGAATCCTTCCCGTCGCCTCGCGAGCGATCCGCAGCGCATCGCTCGCGGGGCTCGCCGGCAATCGCCGGCGTGCAGCAAGCTCGGAGCGCAACGGTCCGGCATTCACTCACAGGCTCTGAGCCTCGGCGCTGGCGCGACCGTCGACCCAGCGCCCGAGCTCGCCGACCAGCCACTCGGGGTCGTCGAGCGCGAGATCGTGGCCTGCGCCGGGGCAGGTGGCGAGCGGCGCGCCGAAGCGGGCGGAGAGGCGGCGCGAGCACTCCGGATCGGCCAGCCGGTCCGCTTCCCCGGCCAGCACCAGCGTCGGGAGCGCGAGCGACTGCGGGGCGCGAAACCGACTCGCCGCCCAGATATGCCGCAGCACCGTCGCCCGTGCGACCGGGCGCTCCGCCTGCAGGCGCGCGTTGTGCGTGGCGATCTCCTCGGGGTTGGTGACGCGGTTGGTTGTGAATCCGAGGATCCGCCGCTCCCGCGCCACTGGATCGCGCGTCACCAGCGCCGCGAGCACGCCCCGCGCGACACGGAGGTCCATCCGCCGCCACGGCGCGCTGAGATCGGCCGCGCTGGTGTTGATCAGGACCACGCCGGCGAAATCCGACGGGTGATCGGTGCACCACTGCATCGCCACCATCCCGCCGAGCGAGACGCCGAGCAGGCTCCACGGCCCGCTCCCGCTCCGCGTGGCGAGGAAGCGGCGGCGGGCGTCGTCGACGATTCCCGGGATCGAGGCCGGGCTCGATCGGGTGAACTCCGTCCCCGTGCCCGGGAGGTCGATCCCGCGCACCTCGCCGTCGGGAAAGCGCGCGCCGAGGAGTCCCGGGAAGCGCCCCCAGTGGCGCTGTTCACGGGCCAGACCGCGCAGGAGGAGCCAGTTCATGGGGGCGCATCATGCCACGATCGCCGGCGCCGCCGAGGGAACTTCGTCAGTCCCCGCGCCGGTCCCCCAGCAGCCCCACGATTCGCTCCAGCTCCTCCTTCGGCGCGCGCACCCGGAAGGTCGTGCCGGCCTCGTCCGAGCGCTCCTCCAGCACCTGGCAGTGCTCGAAGATCTGCGCGCGCAGCGCCTGGCGAGTCCAGCCGAGGCAGATCTCCCCCTCGACGCTGCCGCGATCGAAGAACTCGATCAGCGCCGTCCGTACCCGCGCCACGTCCTCCCAATTCTTCGATGACACGACCAGCGCGTCCGGGTGCCGCGCTGCCAGCTGCGCCAGCACCCCCTCGTCGGTGATGCGGTCTGCCTTGTTGAACACCATCCGCCGCGGGACGTCGGATGCACCGATCTCCTTCAGCACCTCCAATGTCGCCGCCATCTGGCGCGGCCACGCCGGATCCGCCGCGTCGACGAGGTGCAGGATCAGCGAGGCCTCCAGGGCCTCGTCGAGCGTCGACTTGAACGACGCCACCAGGCCGTGCGGGAGGCGCCGGATGAAGCCGACCGTGTCGGAGATCAGGATCGGCGGGTGCACGTCGGGTTGCAGCGTCCGCACCGTCGTGTCGAGCGTCGCGAAGAGCTTGTCGGCGACGTAGACATCGCTGTCGGTGAGCGCGCGCATCAGCGTCGACTTCCCGGCGTTGGTGTAGCCGACCAGCGCCACCCGTCGGAGATCGCGCCGCCGCGCGCGCTGGGTGGTGCGCTCGCGCTCGATCAGCTCGATCTCCTCCTTCAACTCGGTGATCCGGTCGCGGATCTTGCGCCGATCCGTCTCCAGCTTCGACTCGCCAGACCCCTTCCCGCCCTTTCCGCCGCCCCGCACGCGGTCCGCCTTCTTCTCGTGGCCCTGCTCGCGCATCCGCGGCGCCATGTAGACCAAACGCACCATCTCCACCTGCGCCTTGGCCTGGCGGCTCTGCGCGTGGCGATGGAAGATCTCGAGGATCACCGCGGTGCGGTCGAGCACCGAGGTGCCGGTCGCCTTCTCGAGGTTGCGTGCCTGCGACGGCGTGATCTCGTGATCGGCCATCACCATCGTCGGGTGGTCGCCCTGCGCCTCGATGATCGGGCGCAGCTCGGCGACCTTCCCCGGCCCGAGGTAGGCCGCCCGATCGAGCGCGTGCCGCTTCTGTGTGACCCGTCCGATCACCTCGTAGCCGAGCGTCTTGGCCAGCCGCGCCAGCTCGTCCAGCGACTCGCCGAACTCCTGATCGCTGATGCTATCGAGCTGAACGCCGAGCAGGAGCGCGCGCGGCGTGGGAGGTACATTCTCAGTCATGGGGGGCATGGGTGCGAGAGGCGGGGGTCGAACCCGCAAGCCTTGCGGCACTGGATCCTAAGTCCAGCGCGTCTGCCAATTCCGCCACTCTCGCGCGCGGGCGACACAGGGTAGCAGATCCGTAGAAAGGCGAAAAGCCGCGTGGTTGCGCGGCCTTTCGATCGTACTCGGAGTGAGCCCAGAAGGAGTCGAACCTTCAACAAACGGATTAAGAGTCCGCTGCTCTACCAGTTGAGCTATGGGCCCGATCGTGTTTTTTTGGTTTTCAACCGGTGCGCCCGGGGCGACTCGAACGCCCGGCCAACGGATTCGAAGTCCGATGCTCTATCCAACTGAGCTACGGGCGCCGACGCGGGGGAGATCCATACATAAACCCGACGTCGGTAGCAAGGGAAAACAGCGCGTTACCTGCCGCCTCCCCCGCCCGCGCCGAACCCGCGCAGCGCGGCGCGATACTCGGGCGCCTCGTCAAGGTCCGCCGCCGCCTCGAGCAGCTCGAGCGCCAGCGAAGTCTCACCGATCGCCAGCGCCCGTTTGGCCTGCGCGAACAGCCGCCGCGCGGCGGCCACCACGTCGACGCGCAGCACCTCACGTCGGTAGGTCTGCCGCGAGTCGTGCTCCCCGAGCACGTTCCAGGCGCGCCGCGCGAGCTGGGTGAGGCGCTCGGCGGGCAGCGGGCAGGTGGCGTAGGCGACCGAGCCCGGTCCGAAGTCCTTCACGATCGCCACGAAGGCGTTCCGGATCCGCGAAGGCGGCGCGTGGTAGTGGATCCCGAGGGCCTGGAAGTGATCGCCGGTCGACATCAGGCCCTCGAGCACCCGCAGCCGCTCCTCGAGCGATTCGCGCAGGTGGCCGCCGCGCGGGGTCTCGACCGGGCCGGCGCGACCGGGGAGCTCGCCGGGCGCGACGGGAGCGGGTGGGCGCCTCGCGGGTGCGGCAAACGCGCTCACCGGCTCCCCGCGACCTCGCGGCGCCTCGCCTGCCGGTCCCTTGCAGGCGGCTCGCACCTTGTCGAGGCGGGCCGCGTTCCAGTGCGCGACCTGGATCAGCGCGTTCGGGCCCCGGCGAGAGATGATCTGCCCCTCCAGCCACAGTGACGGCGCACCCGGAAGACGCAGCTGGAAGACGAACTCCTCGAGCGGCGGCGGAAACTGCTCGCCCGCGGTCCACAGGATGCCGTGGGAGAGGAACTGGTCGAGGTCGGCCCGCAGCCCCTCGATGCTGGTGTAGCTCACCTCGCCGTCGCGAAAGCGCGCCGTGGGATCGCGCCCCGCCTGCATCACCGCGCCCACCCACTCGCCGGCCCCCGTGCCCTGCGGCGGGGCCGCGATCTCCGTCGCCACCGCGTCGAACGGCACCGAGGCCGCCCGGAGCGCGCAGTCGAGCGCCACCGAGAGCGTGGGGGCGTCCTGCGGGCGCGCCTCGCGGTCCGCCAGGAGGCAGCGCTCGATCACCGCCACCAGCGGCAGCGGCACGTCCGGCGCCAGCTGCCGCAGATCGCGCGGCGCCTCGGTGAGCGCCTTGGCGACGGTGTCGTATGGGGTCGTACCCTCGAACGGAAGCTGGCCACACAGCGATTCGAAGAGGATCACCCCCATCGAGTAGATGTCCGCCCGCCCGTCGACGTCATCGAGGCCGCGCGCCTGCTCGGGCGAGAGGTAGTTGGTGGTGCCGACGACGCCGCCGGCCTGGGTGAGCCGGCGCGGCATCCCGTCGAGGATCTTGGCGACCCCGAAGTCGAGCAGCTTGGGCTGGAGCAGACCGTCGCTGCAGCGCTCGAGGAAGATGTTCTCGGGCTTGAGATCGCGATGAACCACGCCCTGCGCATGGGCTGCCGCGAGCCCGCCCAGCACCTCCCGCGCGATCGGGATGATCCGGCTCGGCGGGAGGGTGCCCGAGCGTGCGAGCAGGGCGGAGAGCGGCTCGCCCTCGAGCAGCTCCATCGCCAGCCAGTGAGCTCCCTCGTGCACGCCGGCGTCGAAGATCTGGACGATCGCGCGGTGGCGCACCCGCGATGCGGCGATCCCCTCGCGGAAGAAGCGCTCGATCGCCGCCGGCCCGGGCGTGTTGATCATCACCTTGAGCGCGATCTGCTTCTGGAGAACGTCGTTGACCGCGGCGTAGACCTCGCCCATCCCGCCCGCTCCGAGCTGACGCACGATGCGGTACTTGTTCGAGACCAGCAGGCCGGGGCGAAACTTCACGGCCTCACGATAGCACGGCCTATCCGGCGCGCGCGCGGGCCAGGATCAGCTGCAGCGCCTGCCGGTAGGCGGGCTTGTCGTCGAGATCGAGGGCCGCTTCGAGCAGCTCTGCGGCCTGCTTGTACTCCGAACGCTGCCGGGCCGTTTCGGCCTGATCGTAGAGGAGGTGCGCCGCCGCCGCGTCGTCGATCTTCAGCACGTCGCGCCGGTAGCGCCGCCGCCCATCCACGTCGCTGAGGGCGGTCCACGCGCGCTCCGCCTCGGCGACGATCTTCGTTGCGAACTCACCAGCCACCTGGTGGGCCTTGGACTGCGGCCCGTAGTCCGCCACGACCTCATCCCGCGCCAGCTTCAGCCGCGAAGGCGCCACGCTGTAGTGGCACCCGAGCACCCCGAAGAGATCCCTTCCGTGTCGGTGCTCCCACTCCTTCTGCACCTGCTCCACCATCGGATCGGCCGCCACGGCGCCGCCTTCCCACGTCAGCAGGCGACTGGCATGGAGCGTCGCCACCAGGCGCTGGACGATGGCCGCCCCGACCGGCGTGCCGTGGAGCAGCTCGGCGAGCGTCTCCCGGCCCTGGAGCCGGTACTCGGCGAACTGGCGCTCGGCGCGCGGGAGGTCGAGGCTCCCGAGCACCTCCAGCGCGGTCGGCTTGAGGCTCGGCTTGCCGGAGGCCGGCAGCGCCCTTCCGAGGAGATCTCCGTCGACGTCGCGCATCTGACGCCAGCAAAGCCGCGCCACGAACGACCAGGCGGAGCAGCTCCGCGCGGCACGCGGCAGCGCGCTCTCGTCGCACGGCGCGAGCTGGTAGCTCGCGGTCGGCCAGATCGCCGCGTCCTCGGGCGAAACGCCCTGCTCGCGCAGGAGCACGCGCCCCTGACAGAAGAAGATCGGCCGGCTCTGCGCTCCCCGGACCTCGAGCACGCCGGTGGTTCCCACCACGCCGAGCCAGTGCACCAGCGCCATCAGCGACGGCTGGGGCGGCAGGCGGCGGAGCGGCGCGTCGGGATCGATCCCGAGCTCGAGCACCTCGGCGGGTGTCACCGGGTTGCGCAGCAGCCCCGACTGCGGGATCGTGGCGGCATCGCTGTCCGATGCGGGCGTCCCCGGCCGTGTCATCGTCGCTGCGCGCGGTGCGGGCGTGGCTGCCCGCGGCGGCGGCGTAGGGGTGCCCGGGCGCGGCGTGGGCGTCATGGCGCGCGAGCGGCCCACCACCCCCAGCCCCTGCACGAAGACCCCCGATGCCGATCGCCGGGCATCGGGCGATGGCGTGGCGGCGCGCAGGGCAGCAGGCGGCGGTGTGACCGGCCGCATGGCAGGCGGCGGCGTCATCGCCCACGCCATCGGGGGCGGCGTCACAAAGGTCGAAGTGCGGTTTCGCGGCGGCGGAGGCGGGTCCGCCGATCCCGGCGCCCTCGGCTGGGTCGCGGCCCGCACGACGCTCAGGTGATCGCGGGTCCACCCCAGCACCTGGATCAACGCGCCGTTGCCGCGCAGCGAGATGATCTGACCGAGCAGCGCGAGCGTGGTCCCGTCGGGGAGCCGCAGCCGGAACTGAAACTCCGCCAGCGGCTTGGGGAACTTCGTGCCCGCCGCCCAGATCACGCCGTGCGCGAGGTAGGCATCGATGTCCTCCTGCAGGGACGCGACATCGGAATAGCTGACCTCACCATCCTCGAAACGAGCACCCGGCTCGCCCCGTTCCACAAGCGACATGATTTTCCCTCGCGCTGCGCAGATCTCACGATCCGGTGACTATCCCCGCATCGGGATGGGAATACAATCGCCGAATTTGGCAACGGAGATCACATGCCGCTCACAACCTGACCACCACCTCGAGCTTCGCTCCCTCGAACGAGGGAAACACGCGACACACGCCCGAGATGCACTTCAGCCCTGGTCGCTGCCCGCCGCCGAACAGGCGGATGCTGGTCCCCGAGGTGATGTTCCACTGGATCGATCCGTTGAAGAAGTTGTGGCGGTTCAGCCGCTCGCCCTCGACGGTGGTCCACTCGTAGCCCGCCGCCAGGATGAAGCGCGGGGCCCATTTCAGGGAGACGTAGAGGTTGCCCTCGCGCCAGTCATCCGCGCTCGTTCCCGGCTTGTCGCGCAGCCAGAGCAGCCCCGCCGCCTCGATCGAGAAGCCGCCGGGCAGCGCCTGCGTCGCTGTGAACTCCAGCGCCACGAGCTGCTCGTAGAGCGCGTTGCCCGTGTCGTCGTGCTCGTAGCGGAAGCCGGCGAGCGGGAAGAACTGCGAACGCCCCTCGTTCCAGCGCACCTGCGCGCCCACGTAGCTGTCGACCAGTGAGTTGGTGAGCCCCTCGTGCGGGTGGCTGCGGGCCGCCTCCACCGAGCCGTAGAGAGTGAGCGCGCCGTTCACCCGGGCGTCGAGGCGCACCCGTGCGGCCTGGAGATCGGTGTTGTTGTTGATCTGGGTCTGCACGCGCTCCAGCGTGGGTGCCTGCATGTAGACCAGCGAGCCGAACGGGTCGATCGTCGAGTGCCAGGGCTGGTAGTTCCGGTACACCTTGGTCTCCAGGAGCCAGTTGAAGCGCCCGTGGAAGGCGGTGGCCGCGCCGTAGAGCGCGTCGCCGGTTCGCTGCTTTCCTTCGAGCTGGTCGTCGGCGTGGGCGTACTCGGCGTAGAGTGACATCCACGGCGTGAGGCGCGGCGCGTCGAAGGTGATGCCGTAGCGCTGGTAGGAGTTGTCCTGGTGGGCCGGGCAGCTCGGCCGGTCGGCGCCGAGGAGGTGGGGCTTGACCGGCTGCCCATCCGGGGTGCTGCGCGGAGCGTCCACTGCGCACTGCAGCGAGGGCACGCCGCCGGCGAAGTGCATCCCCAGGATCACCTTGTCGGCGGCGCGGTAGTCGGCGCGGACGCCGGCGATGAAGTCGTAGGGATCGTTGGTGTAGGCCGCGGTGGACTCGTCGAGGTTCTGGATGTTGGTCCACCCGAGCGCGCCGGTCAGCGAGAAATCTCCCTCGTGGACCGCGAACTTCCCGCCGAGGAGCGTGGTGTCGACCCCCAGTTCGTCCACCTTGCGGATCGAGAGCACCAGCCCGCGCCCGAAGTTGACGTAGAAGTCACCGACGGTGAAGTCGAAGCTCCGCCCGCTGTACGAGAGGAACATCTTCTCGAGGAATTTCTTCGGGTCGTAGTAGGTCTGGCGGAAGCGCGGGAAGTTGACGATGTAGAGGTCGCTCGGTACGACATCGCTCTTTTCGCACTTCCTTCCGGTCGCCGGGTCGCACGTCACCGCCGGCGTGTGGACGTAGGCCGCCAGGTCGTAGCGCAGCCCGACGAGAAAGCGCCGCCACGCCAGCTGCACGTTCAGCCGCGACAGGAGCTCTCCGTAGTTGGCCTGCGACGGTTCGCCGTTTCCCGGATCGAGGTGGGCGTTCAGGAAAAGCGACTCGGTGACGTCGAGCCGGAGCGGCTGCCCGCCAATCTTGAACTCCACGGCCGAAGCAACCGGCCGGGTAGCGACGGTGACCGCGAGGCTGGAGAGCAGGACCGCGAGGGCCCGTTTCATGGAGCGGCTCCTCCGGCGACTCTACGGACCGAGCAGGCTCTTGACGTCGGCCTCGATCGCCTTCTCATCGCCCGCGTTGAACCCAGAGCGGGTGCGGGCGATCTGCCCCTTGCGATCGATCAGGATCGACAGCGGCGCGGTGCGCTTCGGGTTGTAGACGGCCACGACCTTGGTTTCCTCGTCGAGGAGGACGGGGAAGGTGATGTTCAGCGAGCGTGCCTTCGGGCCGACGTTGGCCAGCGTCTCCGGTCCGTCCATCGCGATCCCGAGGATCACGAAGCCCTTCTCTTTGTGCTCGTCGTAGAGCTGCTGGAGATGCGGGATCTCCGCCTCGCAGGGCACGCACCAGGTCGCCCAGAAGTCGATCAGCACCACCTTGCCCGTGTAGTCGGAGAGGCGCACGTCGCGGCCTTCGAGATCGCGCAGCGTGAAGTCGGTGGCGGGCGCGCCCTGGGCCACGCCGTCGCCGGCGGGGCTCGCGGGCGTGTTCGGTGTGCCTGTGGTGGCGGGACAGCCGGCCCAGAGGATGAGCGCGGCGAGCGAGCAGGCGAGGCGGGTCACGAAGCGGTTACTTGCCGGCGATGATGGTGTCGAGGATCTTCTTCAACGATGGCACCGGGAGGCCGCTCTTCATCTCCACGATGCTCATGTCCGAGGTGCGGATGACCAGCGAGAGTGGGATCGCACCGTCGGGGTTGTAGACGTCGAGCACGCCCGACGGGTCGGAGCCGACCTCGAACGGGAGATGGTAGGTCTTGGCCCAGTAGTCGGCGAACGCCTGGTCGGCCGGCTTGCCGGGGGACGCGTTGTCGGAGAGCACCTCGATGATCCCGACCGGGCCATTCTTGCCGCCATAGCCCTTGTACAGCGCGACCAGCTCCGGCTGCTCCTTCTTGCAGGGGCCGCACCAGCCGGCTGCGAGGCCGACCACCAGCGCCTTGATCTTCTTGTTGGCGTAGTAGTCCGAGAGGCGGATCGGCTTCAGCGCATCGCCCGGGTCGATCTCGCCGTTGCCGTTGCTGTCGGCGCGCGCCACGAACTGGAGGTCGGCGACGATGCTCTCGGTGACGTAGCCGTAGGGGCCATCGGGGTAGTCGAGCTTCGCCGGGCTCTCCGGGATCATCTTGGCCGTCTCCTTCGGGGAGACGTAGGTCGGATCCTGCGCCCCGCAGGCGGCCCCGAAGGCGGCGATCGCGGCAAGGGAAGCGGTACGGAGCAGAACGAAGCGCCTCATGATGGACTCCTGAAAATTGGCTCTCAAGCATTAGGGCCATCGCGCGCGGGTTGTCAAGCATGTCCCCCGCGGTGGGTGCTTAACAGCGGAGGGGGGCCCTCTTGCTGGCTCTTGCTCGTCACGTAGTCGTAGTCGTAGTCGTAGTCGTCCCGTCCGCAGCGACGGCAATCGAACTTCCTCCCGCAACAAATTCATCCTGCCGACCGACCCCCCTGGCCTCCAAGGAGGATGCCCCTGCTGGCCGACCAGAAGCTCGACGTCTATCGCCGCGCCATCGAGTTCCTCGCCCTGGCGTCGCAGATCGCGACGAGCGCCCCCAGGGGGAACTCGTTTCTCACCGAAGAGCTCAAACGTGCGGCGCTCTCCATCCCCTGGAACATCGCCGAGGGAGCGGGCCGCTTCGGAGCGCCGGAT
>SHYY01000120.1 GCA_009692555.1 Myxococcales bacterium | reverse complement strand
CGGCGCTCTCCATCCCCTTGAACATCGCCGAGGGAGCGGGCCGCTTCGGAGCGCCGGATGGCGCCCGCTTCTACCGCATCGCCCGGGGCTCCGCGCTGGAGTGCAAGGCGATCGTGGATGCCTTCGCGGTCCTGCAACTCGCCTTGGAAGACACTCGGCGACAGGCCATGGAGTTGCTGACCCGCATCCTGCAGATGCTCACGCGCATGTGCCGGAGAGCTGATCCCCCGCGCGAGAGTGCCCCTGAATCGACTACGACTACGACTACGACTCCGTGAGCGGAGGGACCCCCTTCTCCGTTAAGCACCCCAGACGGTGCGGTTACTTGACACCGTCGGGATGCGCCGGGTACGGTTCCGCCATGCTCTCCGTCGGGCGCGCGCTCGTGCTGACCGTGGCGGCCCTGGCGGCCCGTGCGCAGCCCGCGATCGCCGCGGAGATCACCGACGTCGCCTCCTCGTTCGACGACGACAACCCGTTCGATCTGCGGGTGCGCCTGAGCTACTTCCACGACGAGACCCGCGCGTCGATCAAGCGCGAGGGCGAGGGGCCGGGGCAGGAAGAGATCATCGTCTTCAAGGACCTCCTCTACGCGCACTCGCGCGACACGATGTCGGTCAAGGCCGAGGTCGGCATCTTCCAGGACCTCTCCTTCCACCTCGAGCTGCCGTTCGTCCTCGGCGACAGCCGCGAGTACCGCTTCGATCAGGCCCTCGGCGCGGGCTGCGTCTACCCGGGCGGCGGGAGCACCCCGAACTGCGTCAACGCCTCCAACAGCGGCACCATCAGCGACGGGATCCTGCCCGCCAACGGGTACGACGCCCAGCTCGCCCAGCCCGGGATGCCGGCCGGCTTCGACTTCACGCAGACCAGCCTCGTCTTCCGGGGCACCCCGCGCGGCGGCAGCGGCCTCGACTCGCTCGACACGATCAACCTCGGCCTCACCTGGGGTCCGCTCAGCCAGCGCCGCGACGAGACCAAGCCCACCTTCATCCTCGGCTTCGAGGCGCAGATCTCCTTCGGCAACGTGATGAAGTTCGATCGCGCGCGCCCCGCCGGCAACCACGCCATCTCCGAGGGCCTCCACCGGCTCCTCTTCCGCACCGCGATCTCGAAGCGCTTCCGCTACGTCGAGCCCTACATGGGGTTCTGGTACATGCTGCCGATAGCGCGCGACGAGTCGCTGTTCATTGACTACGGCCCGACGCAGCGCAACAAGGGGCCGCAGCAGATGGCGGGGACGGTGTTCGGCTTCGAGGGCGTGCCGTGGGAGCGCAAGGAGCGGCAGCTCAAGGTGGCGATCGATGTGCGCGGCCGCATCGAGGGGCGCTTCAGCGGGCGCGGCTACAGCGAGGGCTGGGAGCTGTTCGCGTCGTCGCCGGCGCTCGATTGCGACGCGAAGTGGAACCCGTCGTGCGATCCGAACATGACCGCCAACATGAACAAGAAATACCAGGGCCAGCCGTTCACCGGCCTGACCAACATCGACAACCACGCCATCCTGGGCGCCGACCTGGCGGTGGTGGTGCAGGCCGGCAAGTACGTGGGCCTCCATCTCGGCCTCCAGTACACCCACACCCAGGCGCACATCATCACCGCCGATGACGTCGGGCAGGCGTTCGACGAGGCGAAGGGCAAGGGCTGCGAGGCGCCCACCGGCGGCCGGGTGATGCGCGCCTGCGAGTACAACCCGGCCTTCCGCCCGGTGGTGAACCAGATCGGCCGCCGCTACCTCGCCGACAACCTCGACAACTTCCGCGTCGGCCTGTGGGCGCAGGGGATGTTCTAGGACTGCTCCTAGCCGGGCTCTCTCCGTCGCTGGCCGGCGCGCGCCAGGGCAAGCTGGTAGATCTGGCGCTTTGGCTTGCCGGTCAAGAGCGCCAGCGCGGCCGCGATGTCCTTCGCCGAGTTCCCCGCGGCGATGCGGGCGTCCACCTCCGCCTCGAGGTCGATCGAAACGGCGGACTCTTCCTCCGAGGCCCCGGCGACCACCACCGTGATCTCTCCGCGCGCCGGCTCCGTGGCGTAGCGCGCCGAGAGCGCGCCGAGCGTGCCCCGCACGAACTCCTCGTACACCTTGGTGAGCTCGCGCGCCACGCAGGCCCGCCGCTCGGGACCAAGGGTGGCGGCGAGATCGCGGAGCATGTCGCCGAGCCGCGCCGGCGACTCGTAGAAGATGAGCGTCTCTTTGTTGCGACGCAGCAAGCCGAGCTCCTCGCGTCGCTTTCCCTCCACCCGCGGCAGGAAGCCGATGAAGGTGAAGCGCGCCGCGGGCAGCCCCGAGCCGCACAGCGCTGCGATCGCCGCCGAGGGGCCCGGGATCACCTCGATCGGGAGCCCCGCCTCGGCCGCCGTGCGCACCAGCCGCTCGCCCGGGTCCGAGACCCCGGGCATCCCCGCCTCGGAGATCAGCGCCACGTCCTCCCCGGCGGCCAGCCGCGCGCACAGCTCCGCCGAGCGCGACGCCTCGTTCCCCTCGAAGTAGCTCACCGCCTTCACGTGCAGGCCGAGGTGCGAGAGCAGACGCTGCGCGGAGCGGGTGTCCTCCGCCGCCACCACCGAGACCGCGCCCAGCACCCGGGCCGCCCGCGGCGAGAGATCTTCGAGATTCCCGATCGGCGTGCCGACCACGAACAGCCGGCCCGCCATCTCAGTGTGCCCTGCCAGAATTGCCGCGGCAGTCGGCCGCCCAGGGGGCCCTCCTGCTGCGTTGCTCGTCGGTTACTTGCCCACCAGCAAGCTCCCTTCTCGCGCCTTGCGGGAGGGCCCCCCGAATGGCCTCGGTGCTCGCGCCAATTCTGGCAGGGCACACTATTCGCTTTTCTTTTGCACGCGCTTCAGGAAGGTCGCCACGAACTCGTGCGCTACCTCGTCGTCGTCGAGGAAGCGCGCGCCGAAGCCCACGCCCGGCTCGACGTGGACCACCGTCGCCACCACCCGCAGCGCCGCGGCGTTGACCATGCTCCCGACGAACAGCTGCACCTCGGTGCCCACCTCCGGCGGCTCGGGGGTGTCGACGTAGATGCCGTTCACCGAGAGGTTGCGCGAGCGGGCCTGGATCGCCCGTCCGCCCGACTCGCGCAGCTCGACCACCAGCGTCTCCGTCTGCAGGAGCTCGCGGTCGAACCCCCGCGCCATCGTGTAGCTGTCGCTCATCACCGCAGCCTACGCCACTTTCGCGCTTTCTTGACCGTTCATAAGGGGGACGTTCCCGTCCCCCCTCGCCCAGTAGAGCTGTGCGAGCCTCCCCCCACCGCGCGTTTCTCGCGCGCCTTCGGATCGCAACTAGCTGAAACCACTTGTTTCACCCGTGAAGGCTTACGCGTTTTCTTCTCAGTCCTCGAGCCCCATCGCGATCTCCACCGCCTCGCCCAGCTCCTTGCGCAGGTAGTCGCGGAGCTTCGCGGTGAGCCGCTTCTCGAGCTGGCGCGCGCGCTCGCGGCTGATGTTGTAGCGCTCGCCGATCTCCTGCAGCGTCAGCGGGTTCTCGGCGTGGAGGCGCTCGTGGAAGATCGTCTGCTCGCGCCCGTGGAGCGTCTTCTCGAAGGCCTGGAGCTTCTGACGGAGCAGCCCGCGGAACTCGTCCGCCTCGGCGGTGACATCGGGGCGCGTGTCGCCGGACGCCTCCAGCATGTCGAGGTGGGTGCCGCCGCCCTCGTCCTCGCGCGTCAGCGGGGCGTCGAGGGAGAGCTCGCCCGCGCCGAGGCGGCGCTCCATCTCGGTGACCTCGTTCTCCGTCACGTCGAGCCGTTCGGCGAGCAGCTTGGCGTCGGGCGCGAACCCGAGCGCCTCGAGCTTCTCCTTCTCCTTGCGCAGGTTGAAGAAGAGCTTCCGCTGCGCCTGCGTGGTCCCGATCTTCACCAGGCGCCAGTTGCTGAGGATGAACTTCAGGATGTAGGCGCGGATCCACCACGCCGCGTACGACGACAGCTTGACGCCGCGGTAGGGATCGTACTTCCGCACCGCCTGGAGCAGGCCGATGTTGCCCTCCTGCACGAGGTCGAGCAGGTTGCGGTGCGCGCGCCGGTACTCGTGGGCGATCTTCACAACGAGGCGCAGGTTGGCGGTGATCAGGCGCTTCCCCGCGTCGACGTCGCCGGTCTCCGCGAAGTGCACCGCGAGCGTGTGCTCCTCCTCGCGCGTCAAGAGCGGGTAGCGGCGGATCTCGTTCATGTACTGCGTGAGCAGATCGAAGCGCGCGATCGCCCGGCCGCGCGGGGCGACCTGGGGCGCGAGGGCGCGGCTCACCGGCTCCTCCGCACCTCCGTGCTCGTCGGCCTCGTCGCCCTGGCCGAGCGCCTCCTCCCCGTCGGTGAGCGCGGCGCCCTCCACCGGCAGGTCGGCCACCGCGTCGCGTTCCAGGTCCACCGGAACGGGCTCCAGCCCAGCGAGATCGGCGTCCTCGGCCTCCGCTCCGGGAACCGCCTCCTCGGCGGCCGGGGCCTCCTCCTTGGGAGCTCCCTTCGCCGGCCTTGCCACCGGGGGTCGACCGCTCTTTCGCGTCGCTTTTCGGATTTGGCGCATCGTGAGCCCGGATAGCATAGTACTTCGGCGTTGGATGCAAGCATCCAAGGAACGGTCAGCGGGCGCCTCCTCGCAAACTAGCTCTGGCAGCCGGGGGCCAACCGTGTAGATTCCACGCGCATGTCGCAAGCCATCCATCACGCGATCGATATCGACGCCTCCCTCGACGCGGTGTGGCGGGTGTTCACCGACCTCTCCACCTGGCCGCGCTGGTTCCCCCACGCCGTCGCTGCGCAGGCGCTCCACGACGCGCCCTGGTATCGTCGCGGCGGCGGGGTCGAGGTGGAGCTGACCGTGCCGGTGCTCGGCTCGATGGTGCTGCGCCTCGACATCGAGGAGGCCGATCCCCGCCACAAGGTGCGCTGGGTGGGCAAGGCGTGGGGCGTGCGCGGCGATCACTCCTACACCTTCGAGGACCGCGGCGCCTGGACGCGCGTCACCTCGCACGAGCAGTTCGGGGGGCCGCTCGCGGTGCTCGCCAACGGCAGCGCGGTGCGCGAGCGGATCGACCGGATCGCCCACGACGCGATGACGCGCCTGAAGGAAGTGGTCGAGGCTGCCGAGGTCACGCCGTGAGGCGGCAGGCGTTCGGGCTCCAGGTGTCGCTCGACGTCGAGGGCAAGCGCGCCCTGGTCCTCGGTGGCGGCGACGAGGGGGCCGACAAGGTGCAGCGTCTGCTCGACGCACGGGCGACGGTGACGGTGATCAGTCGCGCCGCCGGCGGGGCGATCGAGGTGCTCGCCGAGCGGAGCAAGCTTGTCCTCCTCCAGCGCGACCTCTTTCCCGCCGATATCCGCGACGCCGACCTGGTCCTGGTGTGCGATCGCGATCCGGCGCTCGTCGCCACGGCGTTCGAGGTGGCGCGCAGCGAGGGCGCCGCGATCTGGTGCTGCGACGATCCCGAGCACTCCGACTTCGCGCTCCCCGCGCTCTGCCGCGCCGGCCGGACCCGCGTCGCGATCTCCACCTCCGGCGCCGCCCCCGCCCTCGCCGCTCGCCTCCGCGCCGCGCTCGAGCGCGATCTCGACGCGAAGTTCCGCGCCTTCGTCGACCGCCTGGGCGCCGAGCGCGAGCGCCTGCTGACCGAGGAGCCCGATCCCGATCGCCGCCGCGAGCAGCTCCGCGCCCTGGTCGACGGCTTCGAGGCGACGCTCACGCTGCGCTATCCCGGGGAGTAGAGCCGCCGGTTCCCGCTTCCGCCTGGCGGAGCTGCGTCGGCCATTTTCGAGAGGAGTGGAGGACGCGGAGCACCTCGACGACCTGGTCCTTCACCCGGTAGGCGACGATGGACGGGGCGTCGGGGACGATCAGCTCCCGCGTCCGCGGTACCCGGCCCGGCCGGCCCATCGCCGACTGTCCGGGGAGAAGCTCGACCCCATCGAGAATCCGGCTCACCACGGCGGCCGCCGCCACCTCATCGTCCCGGGCGATGAACGCGCGGAGGCTCTCCAGATCATCGAGCGCCTCCGCACGCCACGCGATCGTCAACGGGGCCGCTCGATTTCGCGCTTCGAGCCCCAGCTCTCCACCCACGCTCGCACCCGCTCGTGGGAGATCGCGCCGCTGGGATCGCGGTCGGCGTTCCGCACCGCCTCCCGGATCGCCTCGACCTGCCACTCCTGCGTCTCGAGGTAGGCGGCGACCGCGTCCTGGACCAGCCACGAGCTGGTACGCTCGCTCGCTCGTGCGAGCCGGTCGAGCCGGCGCTTCAACCCGGCGTCGAGGCGGACGCTGAGGATGGAGGACTTCGCGGGCTTCGCTGCGGCGGGTTGTCGTGCCATGTGGACATTGTATGACAGAGGGAGTTGCGGCCGTCAAGAGGTCTAGGCCTGGATGCGGGTGAAGCCGGCCTTCTGGTACTCGAGGATCAGCGAGTCGAGACAGCTCCAGTCGAATTTGTGGACGCCGCCCTGGGGGGGCTGCTTCTCGATCGCGCCCCACTGCGCGTACTCGGGGCGGATCTTGGTCCAGCGCAGCCCGAGCGGGGCGTGGGCGACGGCGAGGCCCTTCTCGGCATACGCGACACCGAGGACGAAGCGCGCTGCTCCGCCCTGACCGCCGTCGGTGGGCGCGAGATCGGGCAGGGCGAGATCGGGTGCTGCGAGATCGGCTCCGGGCGCCGCGAGATCAGCGCCGCCATCGACGCCGCCGTCGCCGCCGGGCTTGAGCGGGCAGCCCGCCAGCGTGAAGAGCGTCGCCATGAACACCGCTGAACGTCGTCGCATCGTTCCCTCCGAGTCCTTGATGATCGCCGATCTCGCGGCCACCTGCCGTGATCGGCGGCACCCGGTTCAGCGGAGCTGGGCGGCGATCCGATCGGCGGCCACTCCGAGGCGACGGTGAGGGCCAGGGTTGGCTGCGGCATCGAGGAGCGCTGCTTCGCTGGGAGAGAGGTCGATCCGGCCGGCGAGGCGACGGTACGCGCCCTGGACGAAGAGGCTCGCGGGCCCGCCGCCGCGTGTCCAGTGGAGGAAGGCAAACTCGGCGTCGGAGGCGACGAGGCGGCGGTCGCGTGCGGCGATGTCGATCGCAAGTGCCACCGCCCGTCGGGCCTTGCGCTCCCGGGCGCCGGGGAAGTGATCGAGCTTGACCGGAAAATCGGAGAGCGAGGCCAGCTCATCGCGCTTGAGGGCTGCGAGCTCTTCGCCGGTCACCGCGCGCACGAAGACCGCCGCGGCGTGATCGGCTTCGAGGTCGATCTGGAGGAGCGTCTCCTCCCCGTCGGCCGCGTGCAGCTCGCTGACGCGCCGCTTGTCACCGATACCCTGGGCCAGATGCGCGACCTCGTGGCCGACGAAGAGGGAGAGCCGCTGGAGGCGCCGATCGATCCTGGCCTTCACGGCGATCAGGTCGGGATAGTGGTGATCGACCACCAGGAGGTCGCCGTCGATGCGGACCTTGTCGTCGTGAAGAAGCGCCGCGAGCTCGACGCGGCGAATCGGTGCGACGAGGGCGCCGATCGCGCCGGCGAGACCGGGAAGCTCGAGGACGGGGGCGAGGCGGGGCAGGGAGCGCTCGAAGGCGCGCGCCAGCGATTCGGCGGCGGCGCCCCGCCTGTGGCGCGCCGAGGGAGGAGCAGGCGCTCCGCCGGTCGCGACGACAGCGATCCGAGCGCAAAGGAGGACCGGCATCCCGTTGCTCGATGAACGCCCGCCCAGCGAGGCTCAGGTTCGCGCGGCGTCCGTATCAGTGCGGTGGCATCATGTGTCCTGGCGACCTCTGAGGACCTGGAGAACCGCTCTGGTCGATTGGGTTGCCGAGCGCCTGCCGGGCAAGGCCCGCTTTCCGACGGAGAAGGTCGGTCAGTGGCTGGAGACGCACGATCCGGCAGGCCGGCTGTTCGCGTCGCCGGGCGACCTCCTTCCGCTGCTGGCGTTCGTGCACGACCGAGGGCTGCGCGACCTCGCAAGGCGTTCGGTGGACCTGCCACGCATGGTGCTGGCTCGGCGGCTCGCTGCGCTCGATGACGGCGTGCGGGCGAGCTGGCTGGCGGCGCACGGCGAAAGGCTTGTGGAGGCGGTCGTCGAGGCACGCCTCCCCGATCTCTCCCATGGCTTTGGCGAGCCGCTCTCCCGGGAGGCCTGGGCGGCGCTGGTGCCGGAGGAGCTGGCGCCATCGGTGCCGTCGAGCCTTCTTAGGAGGGAGACCGAGGAGCTGGTGGCCGAGAAGAGCCCCACAAGGCGGCGGCAAGCGGCGAAGAGGCTGGAGCGACAGTGGGCTCGGCTGTCGGCCCGCGAAGCCATCGACGGACTGATCGAAGCCGGTCTTCTGCGACTGGTGCGAGAGGGCGCCTACCTGCCCAACCCGGGGTGGATCCTCCGCTTCATTGGCGTGGCGGCAGCGACGCGGGCGCTACACGACCAGGACGTCGGCGCCTGGGGAAGGATGGCGGCGGAGAGCTCGCGGATCCCGCTCTTTGATCAGGCGCTCGACACCCTTCCGGTGAACGATCTCGTGGTTCTGATCAAGCGGTCGACTCGACCGTCGGAGGCGAGATCGTTCGGGGAGAGCGCCGCGATCGAGGCCCTGTTTGCGGTGGTGGCGCGAAGGCTGGAGGAGCCGGCGCTGCGACGGGAAGCGCTGGCTCTTTGCGGGCTCGCAGAGGCGCAGATCGCGCAGCTCGTCCCGCGCGACCGCGCGTCGAGCGACCTGCTGCGATGGCCGCTCACGCGCGTCGATTCCTTCGGGAGGCTGGATCAAACCAACTGGTTCGCTGCCACCTGGACCTGGAGCATGGGCTGCCCGGGTCTGCTTCAGGTGCCCGAGGAGTTGGCGTGGCTTTTCCCGGGGTGGGCGCGCCCGTCGCTGGCGAGCATGCCGCATCAGATGCGCGGATTCTCCGACGATGGCGGGACGCTTGCCCGACAGCGCCTCCACACGCTCGCGCCACAGGTGTTTCGGCGGGCAACGGACACGGGTGTCCCGACCGACGACCACCACAACGCGATTCATGCGTTTCCACTGGAATTGCTACAGCTCGCCGAGGAGCGTGGATGGGAGCTGACGGACTACTTCGTCAACTTCCTCTTCATGGGAAACTGGGAACGTCCGCTGTTGCTTCAATGGGTGGAGAGCCTCGCCGAGGACCGGAGGTGCGTGATCGTCGTCAAGCTGTGGCGAACCCACCTGTCGCAGCGGGGAAATGGCTATCGATTCCCGTGGATGGGCGAGTCGGTCGCGATGGAGCTGTTCTCGCGGCATCTGCCTTCGGAGGAAGCGCGACGCGCGGGCTCGGAGCGTCAATTCGAGTGGAGCGTCGTCAGCGACCCTCGGCGGTGGCCGATCCGCCTCTGGATCGAGGTGATGCACGGGCTGCTGAAGGTCGACGGCCTTCCAGGCCCGCTCGGTCATGTGGACGACGAGACCTGGGCACCCGAAACCGCAGAGATTGTCGAGCTCCTGGTGCCTCGCTTCTCCTCGCCCTGGATGGGCTTCAAGATGCTCTGGAGAATTGCCCCGGAGAGGGCGTTGAGGCGGGCGCGGAGCGCGATGGCCGAGGGTCATGCCGACGCCGAGAAGTGGTTTCTGGCCGTGGCGGATCGGGCCCAGGCGTTTCCCGCGCTCCTCACCATCGCCGAGGCGGGTCCGCTGCCCCTGGACGCTTCGTGGCTGCGCCTCTGGCTCGCGCACATGATGCCTGTGGCGGGCGCCCTTGCCGAGCGCGTCTACAAACTGCTGAAGGCGATCCCCGGCGATTGACCGGACCGCGGCTCCGGTCAGGCGTGTCTACTTAGCAAGGTTGCTACTTAGCACGATTGCTACTAGAGTGGCCCGGTGTTTCGCACCAGCGTCCCTGTCACCGAGGAGGGCTTCACCGACCGCGAGCCCGAGCTGGAGCGACTGCGCGGCCATGTCCGGAAGCTGGTCGCGGGAGCGCCCTCGTGGGTGGCGATCCTCGGGCCGCGCAAGATCGGCAAGACCAGCCTGATCCTCGAGCTCGCGCGGCGCACGGTGGATCCGAAGGTGGTGTTCGTGGTCCTCGACAACTTCGAGGAGCTGCCGCTCTCGTGCGCGATCTTTCGACGCTACGCCCTGCGGGTCCTCGACGGCGTCTTCGCGGCCGAGCTAGGCACGTCCCTCGAGGCGCTCGCGCACCGACCGGGCGAGTTCCGCGCGGCGCTGCAGGAGTCGTCCCGCTTCGCCCGCCTGCCGCCGCAGCTGCGCGCGCGCATCCTCGAGCTGCCGGAGCGTCCACCGGGCGACGGCGACCTGCTGCGCGACTGCCTCGACCTCCCCGAGCGGCTGGCGCAGGCGCTGGGGCTCCACATCGTGGTCGCCTGGGACGAGTTCCAGGAGCTCGCGAACCTCTCGCCGGGTCGTGGCGCACGAGGCGGCAAGGCGAGCGATCCCCTGCCCCTGGCGCGCAGCATCTGGCAGAAGCACAAGTGCGTCGGCTACTTCGTGTCCGGCTCGGCGCGCACCATGCTGCGCGATCTCGTCACCGCCGAGCATTCTCCCTTCTTCCAGCACTTCGCGCTGATGGAGATCGGGCCGTTCCCACGGGAGGAGGGTATCGGGATGCTGCTCCGCGCGAGCGCCGATGACCGGCCCATCCCGCGCGAGCTGGCCGCGCGAGCGGTCGATATCCTCGGCGGCTATCCGTTCTATCTCCAGCTCCTCGGCGAGACACTGATGGGGCAGGCGCCGCCGCTCGACGAAGCTGCGCTGAAGGAGGGCCTCCAGGACCTGCTCTTCTCGCGCACCGGCCGTCTGGCGCTCTATTTCCAGAACGAGTACCAGCGGCTGGTCGGGCGATCGACCTACCTCGCGGCCGCGCTGCAGGCGCTCTCCGACGGTTCCAGGCGGCTCGCCGATGTCGCCGCGGCGATCGGCGCTCCCGCGGGCGCGACGGTGCGGTACCTGGAGCGCCTCGACGATGCAATCGCGCGCGATCCCGACGGACGGTACCGGCTCGACGATCCGACGTTTGGCTTGTGGCTCGCATGGCGCCGCCCGGGTGGCACCGTTGTGCCGATGCGGCTCGTCGGTGACGAGGCCGAGCAGGCGGTCGCGGAGCAGCTCGCCCGGATGGGGTTCGATCTCGTCTATCAATCGCGCGCCTCTCGCGGCGCGTTCGATCTGCTGGCGACCCGGGGCAATCGGCAGCTCGGCCTGCAGGTGAAGCGGGCGAACCTGCCGCTGCGGTTCGACCGGCCTTCCTGGGCGCGCATGGAGGCGGAGAGCGCGCGCTTCGGATGGCGCTGGGTGGTGGCCGCGGTGGGGACGGACGGGGAGGTCGCGCTGCTCGATCCGCGCAAGGCCAAAAAGGGGAGAGGGATCAACCTGGATCG
Organism: Myxococcales bacterium; assembly: GCA_009692555.1. Lineage (GTDB taxonomy): Bacteria > Myxococcota_A > Polyangia > Palsa-1104 > SHYY01 > SHYY01. The sequence continues at coordinate 7,119 of SHYY01000120.1, read as the reverse complement.
GAAGGCGGCGATTCCGAACCTGCTGGCGTGGCTGGAGCGGCCCGCGCGGAAGTAGCAAGGTTGCTACTTCGCAACGTTGCTACTGGCCGCTCGCCGATCGGGAGCGGTGACGCGGCGGGGACCGTCGGTCGGTGATCCTCGGCCCGGCGCGCCCAGACTGCTCTAGGCTGCGGGCATGAGGCTGCTCGATCGATCGATTCTGCTGCTGCTCGTGCTCTCACCGACGATCGCGCTGGCGCAGCCCGTGACGGTGACGCTGGTGACGAACGTGCCCTTCGGGAAGCGGCCGACGCTGACGGTCAAGGCGAGCGCCCGGGTGATCAACCTGGTCCTCGATCTCGAACGCAGCGACGGTGGCGGCAAGGTGACGGCGCGGCTCCCCGTGCTCGGCGCGGGGCAGTCGAAGGTGTTTCCGCTCGGTGACGGCGCGCTCGGGAGCGCGCACTACGATGGCACGCTCTCGCTCACCTACGGCGCGGACGAATCGTGGAACAGCGGAATCGCCGTCGACACGATGGTCAACGCCGAGATCAAGATCGGCTACCAGCGCGAGCACCTGTTTCTCGATCGCCGTGTGCTCGAGTTCCAGATCTCCCGCCCCTCCCGGCAGGTCGAGGCGGAGCTGACGGTGCTGGGCGACGAGGGTCAAGAGCTCGGCCAGGGGAAGCAGAGCTACACCAACGCTGCGGCGGGAAGGTGGCTGGCGATCCCCTGGGTGCCGACGGGCGGCTCGTAGGACGGATTAGCTGCCGATTGTCACCCGGCGAGCGATACCGGCATCCCGAGAGAGGCGCTGGCGGGCAGGAGGGATGGGCTGCCGATCGCAACCGCCAGGTCCGGGCTCATGGCCGGACCACCGCTCCGCGGAAGACCTGCCCGAGCGGCCTCCTCATCCGGCGGCGCCGCGCGATCATCAGCAGGAGCGCGAGCGCCAGCGGGGCCCACCCTCCGCCACGCGCCTTGCCAGAGACGGTGCAGCCGCCTCCGCTCACCATCGGCAATGGCGGCGCTGGGCCGAGGTCGGGCGGGGGCGACGGGAGGCAGCTCTCGCTCTGTCCGACGATCGCGAAGTCGTCGATCCCCGCCTCCACGATCTCGTCGTCGTAGTTGCGGTTCACGGTGAAGCGGAACTGCACCGGGCGGGCGAGGTCGAGCATCCCGTGGGTGACCGCCGCGAGGTCGATCTCGCGCGAGCGCCAGCGGTCGTCGGCGCCGTTCAACTGGTCGAGGTGGACCCACTTCGCCCCGTCGCTGCTGGCCTCGAGGAGCAGGTGGTCCTCGTCGGCGGTGACCGGCGCCTGGCGCGGGTTCGACACATCGAGCGCGACGAACCAGGCCTGGTAGCGGAGGAGCGGGTGGATCGCCTTGGCGAGGTCGATCCGCGGCGACCACAGCGTCGAGACGCCCTTCGGGAGCGAGTGGTTGCCCCCGGTGGAGATGTTGCCGCGCTCGATCCCGGTGAACCACGCCTTGCCCTTGCCTCCGGCGCCGCCATCCGGCTGGAACGAGAAGTAGCCATAATAGCTATATTCCCTCGGTGAGCCCCACTGCCACCCGTCGCTGGTCACGCTGTCCTTGTGCAGGAGATCGACGCCCCACCAGCCGCTGCCGGCGTCGAAGCGCGCCCGGTAGTCGTCGCGCGTGCCCGGGAAGGCCTCGGCGAAGCCGCGCCAGACGTGGTCGCCGATCGCCGAGCGGCCCTCGACGAGCAGCGCCTTGCCGCACACCACGCTCCCGTCGCCCACCAGGCCGCGGACGGTCACCTTCAGCCGCTCGCCGGCGTGCAGCTGCGGGACAATCGTCGCGGTGATCGGGAAATCCACGCCGGGGGCCGAGGCGAACACCTGGACGCTCGCCGCGGCGCCGCCGCCATCGTTGAACAGGTCGAAGGTGGCAGCGACGGTCTCGCCCGGCTCGATCACCCCGTCGCCGTTGCCCGCCACCTCGACCAGCGTGCCGCCCAGCACCCGCGCCACCGGCGAGCCGCAGGGCGCCGACACCTGCGTGCACATCGATCCCGCCCCGCCGGTGTACTGCTTGAAGGCGTCCTCCCACACCTTCCTCACGATCTCGAGATCGGCAGCCTTTTCAAGGACTTCGCTGGCGCGCTGGCCGGGCCGGGTGATCAGGACGAAGGCCACCCGGAACTGCCTCGGAGCCATTCCGAAGGCGGGGATCCGCGGCCCGAGCGCCTGGATCACCTGCGCGATCGTGATCTCCTCGCGCTTGCCCTTCACCACCAGCCCCTTTTGCACGCCGTTCTTGCCCTCGACCTTGTGGCCGTTCCCGACGTCCACCGCGTCGCTGATGCGGTACCAGGGCGGCACCTGCTCGGGAGGCAGGAGACCCATCCCGTAGAGGTCGAGCTTCGAGAAGCGCGCGTTCTGCTCCTCGACGGAGAAGGTGCCGTCGCCGTGATCGGCCCAGCGCACCCCGTCCATCACCGACGCATCGGACTCCAGCGTCGAGGCCCAGTGCGCGAGGTCCCGCCCGAGCATGGCCTTCGAGTCGGCGCCGCCGCCGTCGCGGTACTTCATGAACGCGAGCCAGCGATGGGCGAACTCCTGCGCCAGCACCGGGTAGACCCCCGACTTCGGGTCGGTGATCGGCACGCCCCAGTAGCGCGGGTACTGGTCCATCCCCTTCATGTTGACGAACGCGTAGAGCGCCGCCTGCGAGCCCCAGTGATCCGCCTTGGTGATCGGGTCGCGCCCGATGCCCTTCACGTCCTGGCGCACCTGGATCTCGTACGCGAGCGCGTTCTCGGACCCGTCGTCGCGGAAGGCGGTGAACACGATCACCTCGTCGAACTGGTCGGGGTAGCGCTCGTAGAACCGCCGGCTGATCGACCAGGGGTCCTGCACCTGCTGGTCGTAGCGGATCTTCGTGCTGCCGTTGCCGTCGTCGGTGACGATCTCGTCGTCCCCCTCCAGGATCACCACCTCGCCGTACTGCTGGACCGCCCCCTTCTTCACCATCTCCATCGGGAAGCGGAGCGGTCCGACGATCGGCTCGAGGCGGCCATCGAACACCACATCCAGCGCATCCGGTAACGGGATGGCGCGCCCGGACCGCAGAGGAGGGCGGGCCGCGGCGGGCAACGCGAACACAAGCAGGGTTGCGACGACGAGATGCCGGGTCATTCTTGGAGGGTTCCGCAGTGCCGCAGGGTATCACGACGAAAACCGAACATGGACTAGGCCCCCCCGGCTTCCTATAATTCAGCCGGAAGCTCGCAGCCTCGACAAGCGACTTGCTAGAGAAGCGACGTGGAGACCTGATCAACCGATGGACCTCTTCGACAGACCGGAGCACGACCCCCCGGTACCGGAGCCCTGGATGAAACGTCACTTCAAGCTGTTCCTCGTCGCGGCCGCGCTGGTCGCGTCGCTGGTCCTGACCGTCACCAGGCGCAGCCCGCGCGGCTTCGGCCTGATCGCCGGCGAAACCTCCCACGCCACCCCCGCACCGTCGGGTGGGCAGGGTGGAGGCCCGGGCCAGGGGAAAAAGGCGGCGCCCTACGACCTCGCCGCGCTCCGGATCTTCAACGCGACGCTGATGCGGATCAACGACTCCTACGTCGACCCGACGCGCGTCGACCCGAAGCAGATGCTCCTCGCCTCGCTCGACTACGTGCAGAAGTCGGTGGCCGAGGTGCTGGTGGAGCCGCACCCCGAGCAGAACAAGGTGGTGGTGCGGGTGGACAGCGAGACCCGCGAGTTCGCCATCGGCGACGTCGAGTCGCCCTGGACGATGTGGATGAAGATGCGCGAGATCTTCCAGTTCATCCAGGCAAACATCCAGCCCGGCACCGACGCCAAGGAGCTCGAGTACGCCGCCACCAACGGGATGCTCTCGACGCTCGATCCGCACTCGGTGCTGATGGATCCGACGCTCTACAACGAGATGAAGCTCAACACCAAGGGCAAGTTCGGCGGCCTCGGGATCGTGATCGGGATCCGCAAGGGCCACCTCACCGTGCTCAAGCCGATGCCGGGGACGCCCGCGGCCGCGGCGGGCTTGAAGTCGGGCGACAAGATCGTGCGGATCGAGAACGAGTCGACGGTCAACATGATGCTGAACGACGCGGTCAACCGGCTGCGCGGCGATCCCGACACGCAGGTGGTGATCTGGATGGTGCGCGGCGACGCGGCGGCGAAGCGGATCGCGCTCACCCGCGCGGAGATCCAGGTGCGGACGATCGAGTCGCACCAGCTCAAGAGCAACATCGGGTATGTGAAGCTTTCGCAGTTTTCGGGCAATTCGGTGGACGAGATGCGGCGCGTGCTCGGCGAGATGAACCAGAAGGCTCCGCTGAAGGGGATCATCCTCGATCTCCGCGGCGATCCGGGCGGCCTGCTCGATCAGGCGATCAAGGTCGCCGACGAGTTCGTAGACGGCGGAACGATCGTCACTACGGTCGGCTACGCCAACAAGCAGCGCGAGGAGAAGCGCGCCACGCCGGGCAATCAGCCCAAGGTGCCGATGGCGGTGCTGGTCGACGGGGGCTCGGCGTCGGCGTCGGAGATCGTCGCCGGGGCGCTGAAGAACCTCGACCGCGCGGTGGTGCTGGGCAGCCGGACGTTCGGCAAGGGGAGCGTGCAGGTGCTCTACGACAACGACGACGGGAGCGCGCTCAAGCTGACCATCGCGCAGTACCTGACGCCGGGCGACGTGTCGATCCAGTCGGTGGGGATCATGCCCGACATCGCGCTCGAGCAGGCCGCGCTGTCGAAGGAGCGGGTGTCGATCTTCCGCCAGCGCCACGGACTGCGTGAGCAGGATCTCGACGCCCACCTCACCTCGCGCAATGCGCAGGCGGCCGGCAAGCCGGTGGAGACGGTGCGCTACCTGTGGGACGCGCCGAAGAAGAAGGACCCGACGTCGCTGCCGCGCGACGACAGCAAGGCGAAGGACCCCGACGATCCGGAGGCGGAGGCCGACGCGGAGCCCGAGGACGAGATGCTCACCGGCGACGAAAAATTCAAGGAAGACAAGGACTTCGAAGTTGCATTCGCGCGTGACATGCTGGCGCAGGCGAAGGGCTGGAAGCGCCACGAGGTGCTCGCCTCGTCACGCGGGTTCCTCGACAAGAAGATGGCCGACGAGCAGGTGAAGATCGCCGAGGCGCTGAAGAAGCTCGGCGTGGACTGGGCGGCGGGCGACGACCGCGGCGCGGTGGATCTGGTCGGGCAGCTCTCCACCGACAAGCCGGCGGACACGGTCAAGGCGGGCGAGACGATCACCTTGAAGGCGACGGTGCAAAATCGCGGGACGGGGGTGGCCACGCAGGTCCGCGGGATCACCAAGTGCGACGATCCGCTGCTCGAGGATCGCGAGTTCATCGTCGGCAAGCTCGGCCCCGGCGAGTCGCGCTCCTGGACCGTGCCGGTGAAGATCGACCGCGCGGCGCTCTCGCGGCTCGACACGGTCAAGCTCGACGTGGCCGACGGGCGGACCACCCGCACCGCGGTTCACACGCTGGACCTCCGGATCGAAGGGATGACCCGCCCGCGCTTCGCCTACGCCTACCAGCTGATCGACGACGTGAAGGGCAACGGCGACGGGCAGGTGCAGCGCGGCGAGGAGCTCAGGCTGCACGTCACGGTGAAGAACATCGGCGATGGCAAGGCCTACCAGACGCTCGCCACGCTCTCCAACAAGTCGGGCGAGGGCGTGGATGTCAACAAGGGGCGCTTCAACGTTGACAACCTCCTGCCCGGCGATGCCAAGTCGGTCGACTTCACCTTCGCGGTCGCCAGCGACTACAAGGACAGCAGCTTCGCGCTGCAGATGGACGTCTACGACCAGGTGCTCCACGAGTACGTCACCGACAAGCTGACCTTCAACGTGGCAGCGACGGGCCAAGGCAAGTCAACCGCGGAGAGCGCGTCCGGCGCAGTCACGGTGACCGCCGAGAGGGCGGAGGTGCGCGCGGGCGCGGCGAGCTCATCGCCGGTGATCGGGCACGCCCCGAGGGGCGCCTCGTTCAAGGTGACCGGGAAGTACGCCGAGTACTACCGGATCGAGATCGAGCCGGGCCGGCCGGCGTTCCTCGCCTTCGCGACGGCGGGCGCGCCGACCCAGGGCAGCGGGGGCACCAGCAAGACCAACCTCTTCACCCCGGCGATGCAGGTGGCGCCGCCGCGGATCGCGATCGTCAACCCGCCGCTGGTGGTCGACGGGCCGACCTTCCGGCTGAACGCCCTCGCCACCGATGAGGCGCAGATCGCTGATGGCTACATCTTCGTGACCAACCGCGGCGCGAAGATCGATCACCGCAAGGTGTTCTACCTCTCGAACCGCAAGGGCGGAACGCCGAAGCAGATGCGGTTCGACGCCCTGGTGCCGCTCTGGCCGGGCGCCAACCAGGTCACGGTGGTCACCCGCCAGTCGAACCAGGTGCAGTCGCAGCAGACCCTGATCGTGCAGCGCCGCGCCCCCGCCGCGCAGGCCGCCGCCACCGTCGTCAAGTAGGCGCTCGTGCCTCGCCCAGGTGGGTCCAGGCCAGTCCGTCGATCGCCTCGAAGCCCATCATGACCTTCGGGTAGTGCTTGTTCCGACGGTGGGCCCACACCGGGAGCACCATCTCGCGACGGCCGTAGGGCCAGCGGAAGTCGGTCTTGAGGAGCCCTGCGCCGGGGCGGTTGGCGAGGCCGAACTGGCCGGTCAGGCGGGTGATGTAGGCGGTGTCGACGTACTGGCCGGCCGCGGTCTCGATCCACACCGCGATCTGCATGTCGGGAGCGCCGGGGGCGAAGTGGAGGTCCACCCCACGACAAATCGGCTCGGCGCGCGCGGGAAGGGAGGAGAGGAGAGCGGCGGCGACGATCAGTGAGCGAGCGGGCCAGCGCATGACCGGAGAGTGGCGCATGGCGTCGCTCAGGATCAATCCAGCCACCCGGCCGGGGTGCTTAACGGAGAAGGGGGTCCCTCCGCTCACGGAGTCGTAGTCGTCGTCGTAGTCGTAGTCGATTCAGGGGCACTCGCGCGCGGGGGATCACCTCTCCGGCACATGCGCGTGAGCATCTCCACGATGCGGGTCAGCAGCTCCATGGCCTGTCGCCGAGTGTCTTCCAAGGCGAGTTGCAGGACCGCAAAGGCATCCCCGATCGCCTT
>SHYY01000119.1 GCA_009692555.1 Myxococcales bacterium | reverse complement strand
ATCGTGGCGCTCTCGTCGATCGCCGCCACCGACGACAGCGGCACCATCACGTCGTAGGCGGTGTGCTCGCCGAAGTCGAAGATGCGGGTGATCATCCCGCGCTCCCCCTCGGTGATCTCGCCGCCTCGCCGCGGGGCCGCCTTCATGATCAGCTCGAGCTCCTCGCGCGTCACCAGCTTGTGCTGCGCCTCCACGCCCAGCCGGCGGGAGACCCAGCCGGTGAAGCGGGTCATCGCCCACACCAGCGGCGAGAAGAGGATCTGGGCGCACCACAGCACGTAGACCAGCCGCGGCGCGAGCACGTCGGCCTTCTGCTGGGCGATCGACTTCGGGACCACCTCGCCGAGGATCACCAGCACCGGGGTCAAAAGGGCGAGGGTGTAGAGCTCGCCCCGCGCGTCGCTGTAGCGCTCCGACATCGCCAGCGTCACGGTCACCGTCGAGGTGACCACCGCGATCTGCGTCCCGAGCAGCGTGGTGGCGAGCAGCTTCTGCGGCGTGGCGAGCAGCCGGAGGAGGAGGATGTAGGAGCGCTGCCCCGCCTCCGCCCCCAGGCGGATCTTCAGGCGATCGGCCGCCACCACCGCCACCTCCGAGCCGGAGAAGAGCGCCTCGATCAGCAGGCAGACGCCGGCAACGATCAGCGCGGCGGTCACCCGCGCACCTCTTTTTCGTCGACGATCTCGCCGAACAGCTCCTCGAGCAGGTCCTCCATCGTCACCAGACCGACCAGGCCGCCGTACTCGTCGACCACCAGCGCGATGTGCGTCTTCCGCCTCTGGAACTCGCGGAACAGGCGGTCGCACTTGGTCGAGCGCGGCACGAAGTAGGCCGGGCGGAGCAGGTCCTGGATGGTGTGCCCCTCGAGGTGGCCGCGCGCGTAGCCGACCAGATCCTTGGCGTACACCACCCCCACCACCTCCTCCACCCGGCGCCCGCCCTTCGGCGGCGGGGGCACGGCTCCCTTGCGCACGATCGGCACGCGGCTGTAGCGCGAGTGGGCCACCGCCAAGACCAGCCGACCGAGCGGCATCTCGTAGGGCAGCGTGAACAGCCGCTCGTTGCTGGTCATCACCTCGCCGACCGAGCGATCGCCGAACTCGAAGACATTGTGGATCAGGCGCCGCTCCGCCAGCTCGACCTCGCCCTCCTGCTCGCCTACGTCGACCAGGGCGCGAAACTCCGCCTCGCGGATCCCCTCGTCCTTCGACGGTGGGTGGCCCCCGAGGAGGTCGATCAGCACATCGGAGAGCACCCGCACCACCGCGCGGATCGGCGCCATCAGCCAGGTGAACAGCGTCAGCGGGGCGGCCGCGATCCGCGCCCAGCGATCGGCCGCTTTCAGCGCCACGGTCTTCGGGGTGATATCGCCGACCATCGCCAGGAGCGGCACGCTCACCGCCGCGGTGGCGATCGTGACCCACAGGTGATCGCGCACGCCGACGCGGTGGAGGGCCTGCTCACCGACGGAGGCGGCGAGCGTGGAGAAGGCGACGTTGACCAGCTCGTTGCAGAGAATGATGGTGATGATCAGGCGGCGCGGGTCGGAGAGCAGCTTCAGCACCGCCCGGTCGCGGCCGTCGTCGCGGGTCGCCATCGCCTCGCGCTTGACCCGCGAGAGCGAGAGCAGCGCGGTCTCGGTCCCCGAGAACAGCCCCGACGCGATCAGCAGCGCGCCGATCGCGAGCAGCCGCTCTATCCACCACGACGCCACGGGAGATCGATTCTACAGTTCTTCAGTCCGCGAGCGGCAGGGTGACGAAGAAGGTGCTGCCGCTCCCGGGCGAGGAGGAAGCCCACACCATCCCCCCATGCGCGGTGATGAAGCTCTTCACGATCGAGAGCCCGAGGCCGGTGCCGCCGAACTCGCGCGTCGAACTGCCGTCAACCTGGAAGAACGGATCGAAGATCCGCGCCATCGCCGCCGTGGGGATCCCGATCCCCGAGTCGACCACCGCGATCCGCAGGCCGCGCTCCCCGCCCGGATCCACGGCCGGATCGCTCGGGCGGCGCAGCGACGTCACGTCCGCGCGGACCACCACGCGGCCCCCTTCCGGCGTGAACTTGACCGCGTTGCCGACCAGGTTGATCAGCACCTGGCGCACCTTGTTGCGGTCGCCGTGGACGTGCGGCAGCAACGGGCCGAGCTCGGCCTCGACCACCAGCCGCTTGCGCCGCGCGGTGGGCGCGACGGTCGACAGCGCGCTGAAGATCACCTCGCCCACGTCGAAGCGACAGCGGTCGAGCGAGATCCCGCCCGCCTCGATCCGCGAGATGTCGAGGATCCCGGTGATGATCGAGAGGAGCTGCTCGCCCTTCTCCATCACCGTCGTGACGTACTCGCGCTGCTCGGGGTTGAGCGGCCCGACGAGCCCCTCGAGGAGCATCTCGGAGTAGCCGATCACCGATGTGAGCGGGGTGCGCAGCTCGTGCGACACCGTCGCCAGGAAGCTCGACTTGATCTTGTCCAGCTCCTCGAGGCGGCGCACGGCGTGCTCGAGGCGCTCGTTCCTGTGCTGGAGCTCCGCGTTGGCGTCCTCCATCAGCGCGTGGTGCAGGCGCGCCGCGGTGGCGCGCTCCTCCCCGGCCGCGAGCAGGTCGGACACCAGCCGCTCGAGGTGCAGGGCGATCGGGGAGATCGCCGGCTCCAGGTCGGCGCGGTAGGGGCCGAGGGCGAGGAGCCCGACCTCGCGCCCGGAGAGCCAGAGGCGCTGCACCCGGCAGCGCGTCCCGCCCGGGAGATCCACCGGCGACGGATCGCAGGAGGCCTGCTCCCCGGCGGTGGCCGGGATCGCCTCGCCGATCAGGACCTGTCCGTCGGGGGTGGCGATGTGCACGGCGAGGCCGAGCGAGGAGGCGGCGTCGCCGAGCAGCCGGCGGCCGCGCGGATCGAGGAGCTGAGCGAGATCGATCGCGGGCTCGAGGGCCGTCTCCAGTGGCGGTTCATGGCAGGGCTTCACGGCGATCCGCCACTATAGCACCGCCTTCGCGGCGCCACTCCATCCCGGTCGGCCATCACCGGCGGCCGAGCACCCGGAGGAGCATGTAGCCGACGGCGAGCACCCCGAGCACGCCGAGGACGTGGCCGAGGTACCACGCCGCCCTCATCGCAGTGAGCGCCTGGAACGGCACGACCTGCGCCCGGGCGGCGTGCTCCGCCATCACCACCACCTTCTGGAGACGGCGGCGGGCCATCTCGTCGTCGGGGTCGGCCTTCGCGCGCAGCCGGTAGCGCCTGGCGAGCCCCGGGAGGCCGTCGATCAGGGAGGCGGCCTGGAGCAGCCGGTCGTGGGCGGCCACGTCGAGCCACGTCGCGGCGCAGGTCGCCCACAGCGCCTCCAGCCCCGGTGGGTCGCCCGCGCCAGGGTCGAACCCCGGCCAGCGCGACACCAGCAGGCCGCACTGCGCACACGCCTCGTCGGATGCGGCGCGCGACCGCTCGCAGCGCGGGCAGGGCTCGCTCGGATCGGCGCTCACAGCGACGATAGTTGGTGCCCCCGGACCCGCGTGTCAATATGGACGTCGATGAGCCCGCCTCCGGAGATCCTCGAGCTCCCCGAGCTGTGCGATCGGCTCCAGCGCGACGCCGGCGCGAGCGGCGTGCTGGTCCTCAGCGACGACGGCGAGATCCTGGGCCACTCGGGGAGGATCGGGGAGCTGCCCGATCCGGTGGTGGAGGCGGTGGCCGATCTCTGCGCCGATGTGGTGGCGAGCGTCACCCGGCGCGAGCTCACCGACGGGGACGAGCTGGTGGCGGAGGTCGGCGCGCTCAACGCATGCGCCGGGGCGCTCGGGGGAAGCGCGGTGCTGGTGGTGATCTTCGACGCCCGGTCGAAGCTCGGGCTGGTCCGGCTGCGGATGAAGCGCGCCCGCGAAGGGATCCTGCGCAGCCTCGAGACCCGCGGCTGAGCTTCCGTCCCCGAGGACCCCGGGGACGCTGCCTCGCCGCCTGCGGCGGGTCGATCAAGATCAGGGGAGTGGGCCCTTCCTGCGCTCGGCCAGCCAGCGCAGGCGCTCGATGATCGTCTTCTCGTGGCCGGCCTCCCGGGGCTCGTAGAAGCGCCTCCCGACCAGCTTCTCGGGGAGGAACTCCTGCGCCACGGCGGCGCCCGCGAAGTCGTGCGGGTACAGATAACCCGCGCCGTGCCCCATCTCCTTCATCAGCGGCGTGGGGGCGTTGCGGAGGTGCTTCGGCACCGGCAGCGCGCCGTGTTCGGCGACGGCAGCCCGTGCGGCGCTGGAGGTGGTGAGCGCGCTGTTGCTCTTCGGCGCGGTGGCGAGGTAGATCGCCGCCTCGGTCATCGGCAGCCAGCCCTCGGGCATCCCGACGAAGCGGAACGCCTCGGTCGCTGCCATCGCCAGCTGCAGCGCGCGCGGATCGGCCACGCCGATGTCCTCGGCGGCGAAGATCACCATCCGCCGGAGCACGAACAGCGGGTCCTCGCCCGCGTCGAGCATCCGCGCCATCCAGTAGACCGCGGCGTCGGGGTCGGAGCCGCGCATCGATTTGATGAACGCCGAGACGACGTGATAGTGCTCGTCCTCGTCGTACAGGAGCGTCTTGTGCTGGAGCGCCTCCTCGAGGACCGGGAGGTCGACGCGCTTCCGTCCGTCCTCGCCGGGGCGGGCGATCTGCACCGCCACCTCGAGGGTGTTCAGGGCGCGGCGCCCGTCGCCGCGGGCGGCGCGCGAGAGCTCGGCGCGCACCTCGTCGGGGCAGTCGATCGGGATCGCGCCGAGGCCACGGGTCCGATCGGCGAGGGCGCGATCGATCAGGATCCGCAGGTCGGGCTCGTCGATCGGGTCGAGGCGCACCACCCGGCAGCGCGAGAGGAGCGCGGCGTTGACCTCGAACGAGGGGTTCTCGGTGGTCGCCCCGATCAGCGTCACCACGCCCGCCTCCACCGACGGCAGGAGGGCGTCCTGCTGGGCCTTGTTGAAGCGATGGATCTCATCCAGGAAAAGCACCGTCCGGCGCCCGATCTCGCCGCGCTCGCGCTCCGCCAGCGCGATCGCCTCGCGCAGATCCTTCACCCCCGCCGACACCGCCGAGAGCTGCGCGAAGAAGGCGCCGGCCCGCGTCGCCAGGATGCGCGCGAGGGTGGTCTTGCCCGTGCCCGGCGGTCCCCAGAGGATCAGCGACGGAAGCGCGACCGTTCCGTCGGGCGACGCGGCGAGCAGCTTCCCCGGGCCGAGGAGGTGCGCCTGCCCGACAAACTCGTCGAGGTCGCGCGGGCGCATCCGCTCCGCGAGCGGGCGGCCGGTGGGATCCTTGCGCGCGCGATGCGTGAACAGGTCCATCGCTGCGCGAAGGTAGCACCTGCGAGGAGCGTGCGGAGAAGGGGCAATCACGTGCAGGTTATTTGGCATGATCGCTTACGTACTTCTCGCCCCCTTGATGAATCGGCGGCGCTGATTTTTCATGGGGGTAGGGCATTCGTGTCAGTGATGGGCCGGTCCGGGGTCGCTTTGGCAACAGATCGAGCGGCCTTGCGCGTATGAACCGGCGACGGCGGATCGGGCACATAGGGCGCGCGGGTCTCGTCGCATGGTGAAAAGATGCACGGTGGAGAGCAGGGCACGGCGTTTGCTTCGAAATCCGGGAGAGTCCCCATGGCGAGCGATTTCAAGATGACGGCTGGGATGATCAAGGATTGCGTCGATTATCGAACGTTGCGCGGCAAGCGCGATGACTTCGGGCTCGATCTGTCGAACGCGGACAGCGAGCGGCTGGCGGGGCTGGAGGACTTCTTTCGGCAGCAGGCCGTGGCCGGGAGGTCGGCGAGCCCGCCGGCGTTCGTGCAGCGCGATCACCTGCGCCAGGAGATCCACCTGAAGGTGGTGTTCCAGCGCGGCGACGGAGAGAGCAGCGAGGGCACGCTGCACAACCTCTCGGCGAGCGGCGCGTTCATCGAGACGGCCGAGCCGCTGGTCGCCGGCCAGCGCACGGTGGTGCGCGTCACCGACGCCGCGGCGAGCGTCGAGTGGCGGATCGTCGCCGACGTGGCGTGGGTGCGCGGCGCCGGGATGGGGCTGCGCTTCGTAGGCATCCCGCTCGAGGTCCGGCTCGGCCACCCGCTGCGCGCGGTGTCGCCTTTCCTCCACGCCGCCTGAGCCTGATCCAGTTTCCGTTCCCGTTCCCGTTCCCGTTTCCGTTTCCGTTCCCGTTCCCGTTCCCGTTCCCGTTCCCGTTCCCCACCACAACTCCTACGGTGGGATGTCCAAAAGAGCAAATACGTTGTGGTAATTCCGGTTTCCGTTGCCGTTCCCGTGGCTGCGCTGCCGGGCGCGAAGCCGTATAGTCGGCGCGCATGGAAGCTTGCGACGTCATCGTGGTGGGGGGTGGGATCAGCGGATTGAGCTTCGCCGCGCGCTGCGCCCGTGCGGGCCTCGCCACCCTCCTGCTCGAGCGCACCGCCACCACCGGCGGCTGCATCCAGTCGCACCGCAGCGACGGCGGCTTCTGGATCGAGCTCGGCGCCCACACCTGCTACAACAGCTACGGCGCGCTGCTCGACCTGCTCGCGGAGAGCCCCGGCCTCGGCCCTCCCCTGCCGCGCACGAAGGCCCCGTTCCGGGTCTTCTCCGCGGGCGCGATCCAGCCGATCGTCAAGGAGCTGCGGATCGGCGAGCTGCTCCTCTCGGCGCCGCGCCTGCTCTTCACGCGAAAGGAGGGGCGGACGATCCGCGACTACTACCGGCGCGTCGTGGGGCGCCGGAATTACGAGCACCTCTTCTCGCACCTCTTCGCTGCCGTGCCGTCGCAGCCTGCCGACGACATGCCGGCCGAGATGCTCTTCAAGCGGCGCCCCCGAAGGAAGGACGCACCGCGCAGCTTCACCCTGCGCGGCGGGCTGCAGAGCGCCACCGATGCGCTCGCGGCCACGCCCGGGCTCACGGTCGTCACCGGCGCCGAGGCTCGAACGGTCGCACGGGACGGCACCGACTTCATCGTCACCGTCGAGAGCGGCGCTTCGTACCGCGCTCCGCGCCTCGCCCTCGCCACCCCGCCACCCGCCTCGGCCGACCTCCTGCGCGCGGTGCTGCCCGGCGTGGCGGCCCTGCTCGGCCGGATCCACGTCGCCGCGATCCGCAGCGTCGGCGTCATCCTGCGCCGTGACGCGACCACCGTCGAGAACGTCGCCGGGATCATCCCCCTCGACGGGCGCTTCTTCTCCGCCGTCTCGCGCGACGTGGTCCCCGATCCGGAGTGGCGCGGCTTCACCTTCCACTTCCCCTCATCGACCGCCACCGACGAAGCGCTGGTGCAGATCGCGGCCGTCCTCGGCGTCGCGAGCGCCCGCTTCGAGCAGGTGATCACCCGCGAGGTGATCCTGCCCTCCCCGATCCTCGGACACGCCGAGATCGTCCGCACCGTCGACCGCGCCCTCGCAGGCACCCCGATCTACGTGCTCGGCAACTACTTCGGCGGCCTCGCGATCGAGGACTGCGTGCTGCGCTCGCAGAGCGAGTTCGTCCGCCTGGCGCGGGCAGCGGCATAGCCAGCGGGAGCATCGACCCGCCCGGGGGCCGGCGGCGCTGGAGCCGGCATGTTGCCTGGGCCCGGCCTGGACGGGTGTGATCCAAAGTGCTCGGTGGGCGCGCTGCCGCGCCACCTCTGGTTCTTCGGTTGCTCCCGCTCTGCGGTTGCCGTTGCCGTTGCCGTTGCCGTCGCCGTCGCCGAGGGGGCGGGCGGCCGGTCTCGGCGGATACCTCTACCGAGGCTCCGCGATCACACCCGGCCTGGACCCGAGCCTTCCTCTCGGAGAGCACCCCATGTTACCGTCGGCGGTGGTCAGCTTGAGCGTCCCATGAGCCTCAGCGGAGCAACGGAGCGCAAGGGTTCCTCGTGACGGATCCCCCTTCCTGCATGAACGATCAGGTCGGGCCTGGCGTCGGCTCCCGCGCGGCCATGAAGCGGGTCGGAGTGACCGCGCTGATCGTCGCGGCGGGGCTCGTCCCGCTCCTCTGGCCCGGGGACACGCCCTGGATCAACGACGAGCCCCTGTTCCTCCGCAAGGCGCTCGCCGGAGGGCTGGCCAGCGAGGGGCTGCGCGGCACCGTCGGCTTGACCTACGGCCCGATGGCCGTCTGGATCTATGCGCTCCTGCTGCAGATCACCCGGGATCCGATCGGCCTCGTGGTGCTGCGGGCCGCGCTCTTCATGTCGATCACCATCGCGGCGCTGGCGTGGCTGGCCGCCGTCATGCGCCGGCCCCGCGCCCTCGTGCTGCTACCGCTGCTCTCGCCCTACCTGTGGCTGTACGCGCGGCTGCTGTGGGACACGTGGCTCATCCCTCTCGGCGCCCTCGGGTTCGCGTCCTACGCGGCGTTCAACGCGCGCCCGTCGCGCGCCACCTTCTCGCTCACCCTCATCCTGCTCGTCGCCTGTGCGATCGACCACCCGATGGTCGGGCCCTTCGTCATCGCTGTCGTCGCTCATGCGCTGTGCTACCACCGCGGCTGGATGGGCAGAAACTGGCGCACCGTCGCGATCTCGATGGCCGTCGGCGGGCTGATCGCGGCTCCCTGGCTCCTCTCCGCCGCACGCGAGCTCTCGGGTGCTGCTCCGGTCGCGATCCGGGAGCCGGCCCCGCTGCTGCAACCGACGCCCGACCCCCAGCAGCCGTGGTGGATGCCATTCGTCTTCCCCCTCCTCGGTGGGCGTCTCCTCTCGGCGCAGGGCATCGATTACTTCTTCGGAGATCCGTGGTTCGCCCGGGCGCGCTGGGTGCTGCCCTTCGCGCTCGCTACCCACGGGGCTCACCTCCTGGTCTGGATGGGCATGGGCATCGCGGGCTGGCGCGTTCGCGAGGGGCTTCGGAGGCGCCGACCGCGCGATCTCGATTTCCACGTCTCGTGGGTCGCCTGCGCGACGGTGGCGCTCGGGTGGCTCCTCCAGGCGACGGCGCAGCGCCACACCCACCCGCACTACTACATGGGGGCCTGGAGCGCCTTCGTGTGGTTTGCCTGGACCACGATCAGCTCGCTGCCGCGACGGGCGGGGATCGCGGCGGGTGGCGGGCTCGTCGCCTCGCTCGGCGTGGTGCTCGGCTTCCTGGTGGTCGACATCCACCACACGGCCGGCAATCGCGAGCTGCACTTCGGCTCGACGCTGACGACGCAGATGGAGGTCGCCCGCCGGATCGGCCGCGCCCACCCCGAGGCGGCGCTGCGGATCGAGGTTTTGGGCTGGCTCATGTTCCCGCACGCGCTGCCGGTCCTGCGCGAGCTCGTCGCGGCGCCCGGCGATCCGGCGGGGTCGCACCTCCCGCTGCGGGTGCGCTATCGCGATCCCGGCGGGCGCGACGGGTGGCTCACCGTCGACGAAGCGCGATGATCCTCCTCTCCTACGCCCTCCTCGCCGCAGCGCTCCAGCTGAGCCAGGGGACGCTGGACGGACTGCCCCTGGGCCTCGCGAGCGCGGCGATGCTCGTCGCTGCCATACGCACCCCGGGTGGCGCCGCGACGCCACGACAATGCGCGCTCCTGCTCGGGCTCCTCGGCATCACCGCGCTGACGCGCACCCAGGGCATCCAACTCAGCGGAGCGCTCTCCGGAGGCGCGGGTCGGACCCTCTTCGCCCTGCTCGGCCTGGCGGTCGCAGGTCTCGCCGCGGCCGCCTGCCTGCTCCCACGCCTGGCCCGAGGCGCCACGGTCGGCCTGATGATCGCCCTCCACCTCGTCGCCGGCGGGCTGCTCATTCGCGCCTCGCCCGACCCACACATCGACGTATTCGTCTTCCAGCAGCAGGGCGCACAGGAGCTCCTCGCGCTCCGCAATCCCTACGCGGCCACCTTCCGGAACCCCTACGACGAGCAGGAGACCCGCAACTTCTACGGCGATACGCGCGCCCTGCTGACCTGCTACGCGTACCCGCCGATCTCGACAGTGACGACCACCGCGAGCTTTGCCGCCGCGGGCGACGTGCGCTGGGTGCTGCTGCTCGCGCAGGCCGCCACCGCGCTCCTCCTGTTCCTCCTCGCCCGTCGCTGCGAGCAGCCGCCGTGGCTCGCGGTCGCGCTCGCGGGGATGCTCCTCGCCCACCCGTGTGCGCTGCTGGTCCTGGCGAAGTCGTGGACCGATCCGCTCGTCGCCGCGCTCGCCACCCTCGCGCTGTGCGGCGTCGCGACCCGGCGCCCCTGGGCGGGAGTCGCGCTCGGCCTGTGGGTGGCGGCGAAGCAGTACAGCGTGGTGCTCCTGCCGCTCCTCCTCGCGCGCCGCTTCGTCTCGCGGCGCCAGATCGCCGTCGCCGCCGCCGTCGCGCTCGCCGTCACTGCACCGCTGGCGCTGTGGGACCTCGGCGCCTTCTTCGACGACGTGGTGCTGTGCCAGGTGCGCCAGCCCCTGCGCATGGATGCGATGTCGCTGCCGCCGGTCGTTGCGATGCTCACCGGGTTCCGCGCGCCGAGTGCCCTGGCCTTCCTCGCGGTCGCGGCCGCGCTTGCGTGGGCCTGGCGCCGCCTCCCCGATGGTGCCCCCGGTCTTGCCCTGGGCGCCACCCTCGCCCTCGACGCCTTCTTCCTGTTCAACAAGCAGGCCTTCTGCAACTACTACTACCTCGTCGGCGTGCTGCTGCTCGCGGCGCAGGCAGCCGCGCAACCCCGACAGCCTCGGTGATCCCGCTCCATCAGGCCTGAGCACCGCCCGACGAGGCGGCGCCGATCGTCCGCTTCACGCCCTGCGAGTGGAGCCCCGACCAGCTCCAGTAGAGGAGCAGCCCGGTGCGCAGGAGCACCAGACCGCTGGCCCAGGGCGCGAGGTCCTCGAGCTGGTGGTAGGCAGCCGGGAAAATCAGCTGCGTGAGCGTCAGTATTGCCAGGAAGACGATCCCGCGCGCACCGCCCTGGGCGATGGAGATGAGCACGCCGAGCGGCAGCAGCCAAACGAGGTACTGCGGGCTGAAGACCTTCGAGCACGCCATGAAGATCACCAGCACCGCAGCGACCGATGCGAGCAGGTCGAGATCGCGGCGGCGCGGGTCGGAGTCGTCGCCGAAGTGGCGCCAGGCACGAAGGTAAACGAGCAGGATCCCGACCAGCGTGGCCGGCCCGGAGAGGGCGAGGAGCGCTGACGCGTAGCGCCCGACGACGTTGGTGGAGCCGAAGCTGTGCACCCTCACCAGCGACGCGGGCTCGACGATGCGCCAGACGCCGAGGAGGGCCGCGCCGCTGCTCTCGATCTGGAGCGGGCGGATCCCGTGGTAGCGAACCGCGTCGAAGAGGCCGCCGCCGCAGAGGAGGATCGGCGGCAGGAAGAGGATCGCGGAGGTGACCACGCCCGCGACGAGGAAGAGGATCGCTCCGCGCCGATCGCGCAGCCGCAGCAGGTAGATCAGGAAGAGCGGGCCGAGCAGGACGGGCACCCCCTTGCTGGCGATGGCGACGGCGAGCGCGATCCCGCACCACACCGGGCGGCGCGCGATCAGGGCCCAGCAGGCGGCGCATAGCAGGGCGGAGATCACCGCGTCATAGCGGCGGATGGCGATCGCCCCGACCGCGATCAGCGCGAGGGTCGTCCAGAGAACGAGGCGGTTCGACAGCCGGTCGGCGCCGCTCCCGTCGAGGCGGCGGGCGATGCGGCGGCAGAAGACAATGGCGACGGTGAGCAGCACACCCATCCACACCGAGAACAGGAGGGAGTATGCGGCGGCGCTCTCGACGAGCGCGGCCAGGGGGAGCGCCCACAGGAAAAAGCCTGGCGGGTACTCGACGAGGTAGTCACGATAGGGGACGAGCGGGCGGTCGGGCACGCGGAGCGGCATCGCACCCAGCGCGACCTCGTCCGAGGCGGCGAAGGCGGCGAGCCACTCGTCCGTCGTGCGGACGAAGTAGCCGGAGTGGGGGCGGCCGAGCGCGGCGTTGCAGTAGGCGAAGTAGCGGAGGATGTCGCCGTCGTCGGTTCCGTAGGTGCGGATCTCGCGCACGATGTTGCGCGCGCTCCAGTGCCAGGTCGGACGGCTGTGCTCGAGGTCGGTCTGGCGCTGCTCGTCATGGGTGGCGAAGGAGTTGCCGACGACGAACACCACGAAGCACCAGGCGAGCCACGGCCCGACACGGCGGGCCACGGAGGGTGCGCGATCGGGGGCGGGTCCCATCGGAGGGGAGCGAACGGCGGCGGGCGACGGGGCCGTCCCGTGCGCGATCCCGATCGGCGCGCGGAGGAGGTCGCGCAGCCGCCACGCCGCCACGGCATGGATCGCCACGCTGCTCACCGGATCGATCGGCAGAGCGTACTGTACGATCGACAGTGCGGTATAGAGGGCGCAGAGGCGGCGCCATCGCGGGTCGCCGTCGACCATCGCGAGCGGCAGGATCCAGGTCGCATACCAGGGCTGGAACCAGGGCGTGACCAGGCAGTAGACGATCAGGAGGAGGAGACCCTCCCGGACCATGGTCTCGACGGTGCGGGCCCGCAGCGCGGCGCGGAGGCCCAGGAACGACAGGAGGGCGAAGCCGGCGGCGCGACCGATCTCGTAGACCCAGCGTGCGGCGGCGACGCCGAGGGGGTGGGCGGCCCAGTAGAGCAGGTCAACCAGCGAGCGCGCGGTGCGGGCCGTCTCCCCGCTGGCGGCGGTGACGGCCGCGCGCAGCGTCGCCGGGCCTGCCCAGTAGGGCGCGAAGGCAAGCGCCGCGAGCCCCACCGCCGCCGCCGCCATGGCGATCGCCCGGAGCGGCGCGCGACGCGCGATCACGCAGAGGTAGAGGAACAGCAGCGGCAGAGCGGCGAACTTCGCCAGCACCGCACCGACGAGGCAGAGCAGCGCGATCCACTCGCGCCGTGCCATGGCGGCCCAGGCGAAGAGGGCCAGCGCGAGCACCATCGCGCCGTCGTTGTGGGCCTGTGCGGTCACCTCCCACGCGAGCAGGGGGCTCCAGGCGATCAGCACGAAGCTCGCCGCACCGCGCCCGCCCGGGAGGGTGCGGCAGAAGCCCCACGCCGCCCCGACCAGCGCCAGCCCGCACGCGACGAAGACCAGCTTGAAGGCGGCGACAGCAACGAGGAAGCTCGCGATATGGCCGATCGCGCCGTCGAGGGCGGTGAGGATCGGGCCATAGACGATCGGGGTGTCTAGCCACCGCGCGCCGACCAGCGCAGCGAAGGGATCGCCGGGCGGCAGGGAGTGCGGCGACGCGAGGTAGGGGTTGTGGCCGAGCGCGGCGAGGCGGGCGTAGGCGAGATTCGAGAACAGATCGTTGGAGGTGCAGGGCAGCGCGGGAGCGGCGGCGAGGTGGATCAGCACCGCGCCAGCGACGAGGCCGCGCCAGGAGACCGTGGCCGCCTCCTCCGCCTCGCGCAGCGCATGCAGGTAGAGCACGGCGGCTCCCGCGGCGCAGACGCCGAACCCGAGCCCGAGCGCGAGCGCGAGCGTCCCTGGAAGACCCGCCCCATCGACCGCCAGCGTGCCGGTGAGCGCGAAGCGCAGCCAGGAGAGCGCGCTCCCCCCGGCGATGCACAGCGCGATGCCGGCGGCGGGCCTCGGGATCATCGGGCGGCCCGCGCGAGCACGGCCTCGTCGACGCGCAGCACGACCACGCGATCGCGCTCCAGCATCACCTCCGCGCCCGCGGTGCGCAGCGCCATCAGTCGCTCCGCGAGCCCCGGGTGATCGCCACCCGCGTCGGCGAGGTCGAAGATCTGCCAGCGCGCCTTGGAGACCTCCGGCCAGCCGTAGTGGTGATACTGCTCGCGCTCCCATTCGAAGAGCACGCAGAAGTCGATCGCCTCGCGCGCGGCGAGATGCGCCCCGAACCAGTTCTCGACGCACACCGGCTCACCGTCCGGGATCACCGCCAGCGCGGCGCGGAGGGCGGCGTGGTTGGGGCGCGGGGTGAGCGGCTCGGGGTCGCAGCGCCAGACGATCGCCAGCGCACCGCACAGGGCGCAGAGCGCGGCGGTCAGGAGCGGCCGGCGCGCGATCGTCCGCGGCGCTCCGGCGATCGCGGCCCAGGCGAGGATCGGCACGGCCGGAACGAGGTAGTGGAACGGGAAGAAGAACTCGGTCCAGCGAGCGGAGAGGTAGTGCGCGGCGAGGAAAGGCAGCACCGCGAGCAGGCGCAGCGAGCGCAGCGGGGCGAGCGCGAACGGGAGGAGCAGGGCGGCGATCGTGACCAGCTTGCGGATCGTCGTCGAGAGGACGATCGTGTCGAGCGGGTGGCGGAGCAGCGTGTGGAGGATCTCGCGCGGCGTCGCGCCGAGGTGGGCGAGCCGGCCGAGGTAGAACCAGGGCGCGCCCGCCCGCGCTGCGGGGCGCAGCGACGGCATCACCACCATCACCGCCAGCGCCGACCAGGCCAGCGCGATCACCGCCAGCACGACGCCGAAGGCGCGGGTGGGACGATGGAGCGCCAGGATCACGCCCAGCGGCGCGAGCAGGAGCCCGGCGTCCTCCTTCCCGGCGAGCACCAGCAACATGCAGAGCGCGGCGCGCCGGGTCGATCCCCGATCGAGATCGAGCAGAGAGAGAGAGAGAAGGGCGGCCATGAACGGCTCGGGATGGAGGTCCGCCAGCGCCGGGCAGTAGAGGGCCGGGCAGAGGAGCGTACCCATCCCGATCAACCAGGCGGCGCGCGCGTCGAGGTGCCGGCGGGCCAGCGCGAACGCGTTCCAGGCCGTGATCACCGTCGCCGCCGCCTGGGCGAGGAGGAGCAGATCGAGCGCGCGCGGGAGCCACTCGAGGGGCGCCAGCAGGCCGAACGAGGGTGAGAAGTGATCGCCGAGGTAGCTTCCGTGCTTGAGCGCCGAGGTGAAGAACCGCCCGTGCGCGGTGTTCCAGAGCATCTGGTGGAAGATCCCCACATCGTAGAGCGACGAGTGGAAGGTGTGGTGGCGAAGCAGCGACAGCGCGGTGAGCAGCACAAGAACCGCCAGGCAGGCGATGGCGAAGCTGGTGGCGACGCGCGCGGGGTCGGGGCGATCGCTGTGCAGGATCGCGGTGGGCGAGAGCCACTCGGCCCGCAGCCGGGCCAGTCCTCGTCGGGGAGCTCCCCCGGCCGCGCTCGTCACGGCCGGACTCTAGCGCAGCCGGCCGGGCGTTTCATGCTAATAAGCGCGCGTGAGCCCGCGGCGCCAGGCCTGGTGGTGGAGCGCGTGGTGCTTCGTCGTCTTCGGATTTTTCAATAGCTGCGCCGGGCACCGCGACGCGCAGACGACGGGCGACCTGCTCTCATCGGGCGCCTGGACGCCGTCGCCCGGTCTCGCGCTTTCCGCCCTGCGCGCCGCCGGCACCGACGACGGCGACATCAACCGCTACCTCGCCTACGCGAACGCGGTGCTCGGCCGCCCCTACCAGGGCTACTACGTGCGGCCACTCGAAGGCTGGAAGGTCGACGCCAGCGTGCTCGCGACCGGGCGCGACGTGAACGATCCGGAGGCGACGCCGCCGGTGCGCCCTGACGCGCCGCTGGTCCCCTACCGCGACTTCCTCGTCGAGTACCCCCCCGGCTTCTTCCTCTTCGCGGTGCCGCCCGCCCTCGTCGCGCTCGATCTCGACGGCTACCGCGTCCTCTTCTCGCTCGGGATGGCGTTGCTGCTCACCGCGGCCCTGGCCGCCTGCGCGCGCATCGCCAGACAGGTGGCTCCAGAGGTCGCGCCGTCGCTGGTGCCGTGGGCGACGGGGATGGTGCTGGCGCTCGGAACGATCGCCGTGCGCCGCTACGACGCGGTTGTGGCGCTCTCGCTGTGCGCGCTCGCCCTCTTCTGCCTCGCGCGCCGCCCCGCGCTGGCCGGGATCGCCTTCGGGATCGGCGTCGCGGCCAAGGGGCTGCCGCTCCTGCTCGCCCCGCTGCCCATCCTCTTCTGGGCGTCCCGCCGTCGCTGGCGCGAGCTCTGGATCGCATCGCTGGCGGCGTGCCTCGTCGGCCTGCTGATCGGGCTGCCGTTTGCGCGCGCCGCGGGAGCGCAGATGCTCGATCTGTTCGCCTACCACGGTCAGCGGCCGCTGCAGGTGGAGAGCACGGGCGGGGCGCTGTTGATCCTCGGGAGGTGGTTCGCCCCATCGTCGGCGACGCTCTCGCAGACCTACGGATCGGCCAACGTCGTGGCGGGCTGGGACGGGCCGCTCCGGGTGGCGGCCGGGCTGCTGCCCTTCGCGGCGCTGGCGGGAGTGAGCGCGTGGAGCTGGTGGCGCATGCGGCAGGCGGCGAATGATCGGGCGGCGGCGGCGGCGCTCCTGCGCGGGCTGTGCGCGGCGCTGGTCGGGCTGATGGCGCTCGGCAAGGTGTTCAGCCCTCAGTACCTCACGTGGCTGCTGCCGCTCGGCGTGCTCGTGTCGCTCCTCGACGGCAGGAGGGCAAGGGTGCTGCTCCTGATCGCGTTCGCCCTGACGCAGATCATCTACCCGTTCGCCTACCGTTTCGGCCTGGCGAACGCGCTGCACCCCGCCTTCGGGCTCCTGGTGCTGGCGCGCAACGGGCTGCTCCTGGCGTGGGCGGCATGGCTCCTCCGCCCGTCCGCACCGACGGAGGGACCCGCTCAATCGCGCCGCCTCCAGAAGGTGACGCCATCGACCGCTCCGTCCGGCCGGTAGTGCGCGGCGAGATAGGCAGCGAGCTCCGGAAATGTGGAGGGCGGGAACTTGCCATAGGACTTCAGGTCGCCGGGGGAGGTGTCGACGATCAGCGTGGGCCGGCGTCGATCGAGATCCTCGAGCGCGAGGCCCCAGGCGGAGGCAACGGCGGCGGCGCGGGGATCGACCTCGCGGCGATACTCCGACGGTGTGCCCGGCGATAGCCCGGTGAGGTAGTTGCAGAACGTGAAGCGCACTCCCGCGCGGCGCTCGGCGGCGAAGTAGATCTGCGGCACATTGCCCCACACCCAGATCGTGTCCGATGGCGCGGTGCGGGCAGCGACGGACCGGCCGATCGCGCGGTAGTCGGGATCGCGGGCGTTGAACAGCCGCCGGCTCTGCGATGGCGCCACGGCGAGGGCAAAGAAGGCCAGCGCGGGAAGCGCGAGGGCGATCGCGCGTCGCGCCGAGGAGAGGCGCGCGGCCGGGCCGGCGGCGAGGAGCGCGAGCGGCAGCTCGGCCTGGAGGAAGTAGTGGCCGAAGAAGCGCCCCCCGAGAGCGACGGTGGCGAGGGCGAGGGCGCTCCAGACAGCGAGCATCCGGCGGCCTTCGCGGACGTCGTCTCCCGCGCCGCCGCGAACGAGACCGGCGAGGGCGGCGACACCACCGACGTAGAGCACCGCGCCGGGCAGCACCACACCGACGAGTTGAAGTCCGAGGCGACCGAGCGCCCAGGTGATCCCCGGTCCCTCGGCGAGGTAGCTGCGGTTGAACAGGACGCCCCAGGCCACGGCATCGTCGAGGGCGCCGCGTTGGTGGAAAAAAAAGAGCGCAGCGACGGGCGGAAGGGCCAGCCCGATCGCCCAGGCAGCCATGCGCGCGAGCCTGGCCAGCCCGTTGCCGTTGCCGTTGCCGTTGCCGTTGCCGTCGCCGTCGCCGTCGCCGGTCCGCGCGCGTACCGGCCAGAGCAGCGCCGGGAGCGCGATCAGGACCACGAGCGCCTGGTACTTGTACAGGGCCGCCACGCCGACCAGCACCCCCGCGAGCAGATCCCATCCCATCCTTCGCGCCCCGTTCCGGCGCCCGCCCTCCAGCGCCGCGGCGACCGCCAGCACCGTCGGCAGGTTCATCAGCAGTTCGCCGTTCACGGCCAGGCCATCCACCGGCTGCTTGGCCGCCGACACCACCGCGTAGAGCAGCGACGGCAGGGCCCACAGTCGCTCCTCGAGCAGCCTCCGCGCGACGGCGTACAGCCCGAGGCAGGTGGCCACCGCCGCGAGCAACCCGAAGAGGTGCACCGCGGTGATCCCGGTCTGATAGCTCGCCCCATCGAGCGCGCGGTAGATCGCGGCGTAGCTGTAGACCAGCCCGGGCGGTTTGTGGTCGACGGTGTCGCGGTACATCACGCCGCCCGCGGCCACCGTCCGGGCCATCGCGTCGTAGATCGCCTCGTCGTCGGAGATGACGTCCCAGCGGAGCGCCGGGAGCCGCAGCGCGGCGCACACCAGGCAGGCCAGCGCGAGCCGCCCCCCGGTGGATTCGAGCCTCACTACGTCTTGGAGCCGCCCGAGGCCTGCCGCTCGGCCGGGACCTCGCTCGCCGCCACGTCGCGCACCGGAGCCGCCGCCTCGGCCGGCTGTCCGGCAGCGCGGTAGACGCTCCAGCGCCGCCCGAACCACGACTTCTGTGTCGGGTGGAGGCTCAGCGCCGACTCGTACTCCTCGCGCACCTGCCCCGCCAGCGCCGCCCAGTCGTACTTCAGCGACTCGGCGCGGTTGTGGTGCCCCATCGACCGGCGCAGCGACGGATCGCGCGACAGCGCGTAAAGGGCGTCCGCCAGCGCGCTCACGTTGTGCGGCGGCGAGAGCACCGATCCGGTCGGCGTCACCACCTGCCGGTAGCCCTCGATGTCACTGCACACCACAGGACGCCCCGAGGC
>SHYY01000118.1 GCA_009692555.1 Myxococcales bacterium | reverse complement strand
CGCAACAAATTCCTCCTGCCAACCGACCCCCCTGGCCTCCAAGGAGGATGCCCCTGCTGGCCGACCAGAAGCTCGACGTCTATCGCCGCGCCATCGAGTTCCTCGCCCTTGCGTCGCAGATCGCGACGAGCGCCCCCAGGGGGAACTCGGTTCTCGCCGAAGAGCTCAAACGTGCGGCGCTCTCCATCCCCTGGAACATCGCCGAGGAAGACACTCCGCGACAGGCCATGGAGTTGCTGACCCGCATCGTGGAGATGCTCACGCGCAGGTGCCGGAGAGGTGATCCCCCGCGCGCGAGTGCCCCTGAATCGACTACGACTACGACTACGACGACGACTCCGTGAGCGGAGGGACCCCCTTCTCCGTTAAGCACCCAAGAAGTAGCCCCCGCTTGCACGGCGACGCCCGCGCGGAGTAAGACGCCGCCATGCCGTCGCAGCCTCAGAAGCAGCTCGAGACCTTCCCCAACCCGAACCCGGGGCGCGACTACGAGATCCGCTTCGAGTGCCCGGAGTTCACCTGCCTCTGCCCGATGACGGGCCAGCCCGACTTCGCCACCTACCGGATCAGCTACGTCCCCGACGCGCGCTGCGTCGAGCTCAAGTCGCTGAAGCTCTATCTCTGGTCGTTCCGCGACGAGGGCCACTTCCACGAGGCGGTGACCAACCGCATCCTCGACGACCTCCTCCTGGCCCTCGCGCCGAGGCGGATGCGCGTCGAAGGCGACTTCGCGGTGCGCGGCGGGATCCACACCGTCATCGTCGCGGAGCACGCCTCGCCGCATGAGCCCGGTTGACGCTTGCGGAGCCGCCCCGCCGCGGCTATGAATACGCCTTCCATGGGACATCGATGATCAGCTCCCTCATCAAGAAGGTCTTCGGCACCGCCCACGAGCGCGAGCTGAAGCGGCTCCGGCCGCTGGTCGTCCAGGTCAACGACCTCGAGGCCAGGATGAAGGCCAAGAGCGACGCCGAACTCCGCGCCATGACCGCGGATTTCAAGCAGCGGCTCGACCACGGCGCCACCCTGAAGGACCTCCTCCCCGAGGCGTTCGCGACGGTGCGCGAGGCCTCCATGCGCGTCGTCGGGATGCGCCACTACGACGTCCAGCTGATCGGCGGGATGGTGCTCCACCGCGGGGCGATCGCCGAGATGAAGACCGGTGAGGGCAAGACGCTGGTCGCCACCTGCCCGCTCTACCTCAACGCCCTCGAGGCGCGCGGTTGCCACCTCATCACCGTCAACGACTACCTCGCCACCCGCGACGCCGAGTGGATGGGGCGCATCTACAAGTTCCTCGGCCTCTCGATCGGCGTGATCGTCCACGGGCAGTCCGACCGCGAGAAGCAGGAGAACTACCGCGCCGACATCACCTACGGCACCAACAACGAGTTCGGCTTCGACTACCTCCGCGACAACATGAAGGAGTCGATCGAGCGCTACGTCCAGCGCGAATTGCACTACGCGATCGTCGACGAGGTCGATTCGATCCTGATCGACGAGGCGCGCACCCCGCTGATCATCAGCGGCCCGGCCGAGGACTCCGCCGACCTCTACTTCCGCGTGAACCAGATCATCCCGTCCTTGAAGAAGGACGTCGACTTCACCCTCGACGAGAAGGCCCACTCGGCGGTGCTCACCGACCAGGGCGTGGAGAAGGTCGAGAAGAAGCTCGGCCTCGCCAACCTCTACGACGCGGCGAACATCGAGTGGAACCACCACGTCGGAAAAGCCCTCTCCGCCCACACCCTCTACAAGAAGGACGTCAACTACGTCGTCGAGCAGAGCGACAAGGGCCTGGAGATCATCATCGTCGACGAGTTCACCGGCCGGAAGATGCCCGGCCGAAGGTGGTCCGACGGCCTCCACCAGGCGATCGAGGCCAAGGAGAACGTCCCGGTCCAGGAGGAGAATCAGACCCTCGCGACGATCACCTTCCAGAACCTCTTCCGCATGTACAGCAAGCTCGGCGGCATGACCGGCACCGCCGACACCGAGGCCGAGGAGTTCCACAAGATCTACAAGCTCGACGTGGTGATGGTCCCGACCAACCTGCCGATGGTGCGCAAGGACGCCGACGACGTCGTCTACAAGAACGAGCGCGCCAAGTTCAAGGCGGTGATCGAGGACATCGCGGGGTGCCACGAGCGCGGGCAGCCGGTGCTGGTCGGCACCGTCTCCGTCGAGAAGTCGGAGGTGCTGTCGTCGATGCTGAAGAAGCGCGGCATCCCGCACACCGTGCTCAACGCGAAGTACCACATGCGCGAGGCGGAGATCGTCGCCCAGGCGGGCCGCCAGGGCGCGGTGACCATCTCGACCAACATGGCCGGCCGCGGCACCGACATCCTCCTCGGCGGCAACGCGGAGTTCATGGCGCGCGCCGAGGTCGGCGGCCACGAGGCGGCGGCGATCCCCGGCAAGGTCGACGACTCGACCCCCGAGTACAAGACCGCCTACGAGAAGTACAAGGCGGAGTGCGGCGCGGAGAAGAAGCTGGTCGTCGCGGCGGGTGGCCTCCACATCCTCGGCACCGAGCGCCACGAGTCGCGGCGCATCGACAACCAGCTGCGCGGTCGCGCCGGCCGCCAGGGCGATCCCGGCTCGTCGCGCTTCTACCTCTCGCTGGAAGACGATCTGATGCGCATCTTCGGCGCCGAGCGGATCGAGAAGATGATGAACTGGCTCGGCGGGTGGGACGAGTCGGAGCCGATCGAGGCGGGCCTGGTCAACAAGGCGATCGAGAACGCGCAGCGCAAGGTCGAGGGGCATCACTTCGACGTCCGCAAGAGCCTGCTCGATTACGACGACGTGATGAACCAGCAGCGGAAGTCGATCTACGCGCTGCGGCGGCAGATCCTCGAGGGGCGCTACTACCCGGAGCAGCTCGAGGCGGACAAGAAGAAGGGCAAGCCGTGGAAACCCGAGTTTCCGACCAAGAGCGGCGAGTGGACCGTCGACACGCTGGGCGATCAGATCCGCCCGCGGGTGGCGCAGGTGATCGACGCCGTGCTGGCCGCCGCGCAGCCGACCCCGGGCGAGAGCGCCGACCCCTACCGCGCCTCGCTCGACGAGAACCGGCTGGGCGATCCCGACAAGGCCACCCATGAGCTCTACCGCGTATTCGGCGCGGTGATCGACCTCAAGCGCGAGTTCGCCGACCGCGAGAAGGCGGTCACCAAGGCGGCGCGCGAGGCGGCCTCGTCGCTGATCCAGCAGCGCGAGCGGATCCTCGACCTCGCGGACGAGCTGATCCACACCCAGATGCACGTCTTCTGTCCGCCCAAGAAGCACGCCGAGGAGTGGGATCTCGACACCCTGCGCGACGGGATCAAGGATGTCTTCAACCTGCAGGTGAAGATCGACCGCGGCAACCTCGAGCGCGAGGCGATCGCCGAGCAGCTGTGGGAGCAGCTCGAGAAGTGGATCGAGGCGCGGCAGACCGAGCTCCGCCCGCTCGCTTTCCTCGCGCTGGCGCGCCACTTCTACCTCGACGAGATCGACAACCAGTGGATCGATCACCTGAAGTCGATGGACCAGCTGCGCGAGGGGATCGGCCTCCGCGGCTACGGCCAGCGCGACCCGAAGCTCGAGTACAAGAAGGAGGGCTACGACCAGTTCAGCGAGATGATGGCGCGGCTCTCGCAGAACGTCGCCGGCAAGCTCTTCCGGGTCCAGCTCGAGATGGATCAGCCGCGCGCCCCCGTCGCTGCGGCCGCGCACCAGCACAACCACGACCACGCGCACGACCACGCTCCCTCCAACGGCGAAGCAGTCCCCGAGTTCAAGCACAAGGAGCGCCGGATGATCGCGCTCCACCCCGGCCAGGCACCCGGCGCCGAGGGCGGCTCCGGCGGCCCCGAGTCGGCCCCCGAGAAGCAGAAGACCGTCGTCCGCGACAAGCCCAAGGTCGGCCGCAACGAGCCCTGCCCCTGCGGCAGCGGCAAGAAGTACAAGAAGTGCCACGGCGCCACCGCCGTCGCCTGACCCCGTTTTCTCCGGGTCGGCCAGGACGGCGTTGCCTGCCCGGTCCTGCTGCGTGAACCACCCCTGCAGCTAGTGTCCCGACACAGAAGTTCGCAGTAGAAAAAGGCCGCGCACTGCCGCGGCCCGGCGGCAAGTGCCGCCGTGAGCAGGGGTGGGGACCCAGGCGGCTTTGCCGACGGGGCGGGGCAGCACGCCCCGTGGGATCATGGCTAGTGTTCTGGCTGAGAAATTCTGCAAAGAATTTCTCGGACAGGACACTAGATTGGTGTCGTGACGGCGCGTTTGACTGACGTACATTTTTTGATGGTTTGTACGTCATGCAGACCAAGCTCACGCTGCGCCTCGACGGGGCGCTGATCGACCGCGCGAAGGCGTGGGCGCGTGCGCGCGGAGTGTCGCTCTCGGAGGCGGTGGCCCAGTTCTTCGGGCAGCTCTCCGACGGCGAAGGGCCTGCGCTGAGCGCCTGGACGAGGCGCGTGGCGGGCGCGGCGGCGGGCCGCCGGCGGGCGCCTGGTGACGACGAGGTGCGGAGCGCCCACCGCGCCCACCTCGAGCGGAAGCACCGGTGAAGCGCGTCCTCTATGACACCAACGTGCTCCTCGACGTGCTCTTGCGCCGCGAGCCGCACTTCGCCGACTCGGCGCGCGCGCTCGACGCCGCGGGACAGCGGAAGGTCGAGGGCTACCTCTCGGGCCACTCCGTCGCGACGGTGGCGTACGTCGTCCAGAAACAGATCGGCCGGGCGCACGGGCGCACGCTCCTGTCCCAGCTCCTCGCGAACCTGAAGGTGGCGGCGGTGACCGATCGCGCCGTTCGGCAGGCGCTCGCCACCGACTTCTCCGACTTCGAGGACGCTCTCTGTCACGCCGCCGCCGAGGAGGCCGGCGCCGCGGTGATCGTGACGCGCAACGTCCGCGACTTCCGCCGCGGCACCATTCCCGCCATTGATCCCGCCGCCTTCGCCTGGCCGTGAGCCGCCGCCGGACGGCCCGGCCCGGGCTTCGGCGCAGGGCCTGCTTGCCGTCCGGAACGCGGGGGTGTATGTCGTATGTATGGCGCGCAAGATTGCAACGACGGTCCGGCTCGATCCCGAGGATGCGGAGGCGCTGGCGGGAGCGCGAGCGGACGGGCTGGCGGGCTCCGACCTGATTCGCCGCGGTCTACGGATTGTCGCGGCGAAGTACTACCGCGGGAAACGCCGGCCGCCGACGACCAGCCTCTTCGTGTCCACCGATCCGAAGCTGGGTGAGGAGGGCGAGCTGTTCAAGCACCGCAGGCGTTGATGGGTCGACCGGTCGTCGCCGACACCGGCGGGCTCCTCCGGGCGCTGGCTCGACGTCCCGACGGAGCGCCCGCCTGGCCGGAGTACGCGCGCGCGCTGCGGGAGGCGTCGCGGGTGATCGTCCCATCGCTGGTGCTCGCCGAGGTGGACTACTTTCTTCGCGAACATCGACCGGCGATGCGCACGCTGATCGGCGAGCTGTTCGACCCGGAGACCAGCTACGAGTTCGAGCCGACGACGCCCGCGGATCTGGCGCGCGCGATGGCGATCGACGAGAAGTTTCACTCCCTCGAGCTCGGTCTGGTCGACAGCCTCGTCGCCACGATCGCCGAGCGGCGCCGCGTTCACCGCGTCCTGACGATCGACCGCGCCGACTTTACCGCGCTGCGCGTCGGGGAGCGGTTCCAGCAACGCCTGGAAGTCGTGCCGCAGGGCGCGAACTGGTAGAATGGGCCATGGGTGCTCGCTGGCTGGTCGTGTTGGCGGTCGCGTGGGCTGCGCCGCGAATGGTCTTCGCCCAGACCTTCGCCGAGGGCTGGGAGGCCGGCACCGTGAAGTGGCACGCCCTGGACAACCAGCCGATCGTCGTCGCCACCGACCCCGATGTCTGCTCCAGCAAGTACCAGCGCGAGACCATCCGTTATAGCGGAGGGCGCGTCTTCAACACCCTCGGTATCCCGATCGAGGGCGGGCAGCCCTACTGCCTCGCCGCGTGGGTGCGCGGCAGCGCCTTGGCCCAGCCCTTCCTCGGCCTACGCAAGTCCGACGCCAACGGCGGCTTCTCCGACGCGCACTGGCTGATCGGGTTCAAGGGCTACCCGAACGGCTACGGCGGCATGGTGGTGCCGGTGACCTCCGACGGCCAGTGGCGCTGGTACACCGCGCCCTTCACGATGGACAACGGCTGGAGCTTCGTGGTGGTGATGAGCGAGCTGTTCGTGTCGGGCGCGCCCGGCAGCGCCGACTTCGACGACATCGCGCTGTGGGCCGGCCCCTGCCCGAACGCGCCGACCGGCTCGCTCCACGCCAAGTGCGCCCTGCCCAAGCCGGCCTGCGGGGACGACGGACTTTGCCAGCAGTGTGGGGTGAACGACGCCAGCGCGTGCGCCGGAATCACACCGGTCTGCGACGGCAAGAAGTGCATCGGGTGCACCAAGGACGATCAGTGCGGCGGCGCGACGCCCGCCTGCCGCCCCGACGGGAGCTGCGGCCAGTGCGGCCAAGGCAACGTCGCCCAGTGCGGCGGCCTGACGCCGGCCTGCGATCTCGCCAAGGGCACGTGCCGCGCCTGCCAGAACGACGGCGAGTGCGGAGGCAACACGCCGGCCTGCCAGAAGGACGGGAGCTGCGGCCAGTGCGCCCAGAGCAACGCCAAGCTCTGCCTCGGGGCCACCCCGGTGTGCAATGCAGCAACCGGCACCTGCGCCCTGTGCACCGTCTCGGGCGGCGACGGCGGCGGCGACTCCACCGCCTGCGCGATGAGCGCCGACGGGCACGCCTGCCAGTCCGATCAGCAGGGCGCGCTCTTCTGCGGCTGCGCCCTCGACGGCGATTGCGGCGACAAGCAGTCGGGCCGGGTCTGCGATGCGATGCAGCACAAGTGCATCGACGGCTGCTCGCCGGCGCAGGACCGCAACGGCTGCCCGAAGGCGCTCTTCTGTACCTCCGACGATCTCACCGGCGCCGTCACCGGCGTGTGCACCAAGAGCTGCAACTTCGACGCGGACTGCGCCGTCTCGCCCGACAAGCCGTTCTGCCTGATGACCGGCCACGGCGGGCTGTGCGTCGGCTGCCGTGCCGACGGCGAGTGCCAGAACCACCCGAAGGGCCCGATCTGCGCCCTCCCGAGCTACACCTGCGTGCAGTGCACCGCGAAGAAGAAGGGCGCGTGCCTGGCCGACACCGTCGGCGCGGGCTGCCTGAACGGTCGCTGCGGCTGCCTCCTCGACAACGACTGCGGCGCCAAGATGAGCGGACGGATCTGCAATAACGGAACGGGCGCCTGCGCCGAGGGCTGCCGCGGGTTCCTCGGCAACGGCTGCCCGCAAGGCCTCCTCTGCACCTCGAAGAGCCTCCTCCCCGGGACCTGCGAGCCGCCGCCGCCCGATCTGGCGATGGCGCGCGACCTGGCCCACCCCGTCGACGGTGGCGCACCAGGCGATCTCGCGGCGACGGCACCCGACCTCGACCAGGGCCTGATGCTGGTCGCACCCGGCTGCGCCTGCGCCATCGGCACCCGTCATCGCCTCCCTCCCGCCTGCCTCGCGCTCCTGCTCCTCGCCCTCGTCATCGCCCCCTGCCGTCGCGCCCGCCGCCGTCGCTGAGCGCCAAGAGGAGCACCGGAGGCTCCGTCGGTCGCCGCCGCCGGGTGCCTACGGCGGAGGGTGGCCCCACTCTTCGTGGCCGTGGCCGTAGCGTGTGACCCAATCAGAAAGCAGGGTGCCGGCGACTCGGGCGCTGTCCGAGATCCGGGCTCAGTGTTGGATCCGCCTGGCTCGTCACTTCGCCACTTCGCCTCGGTATCTTACCATATATTTACCTCCAAATCGGGTGAAGGTCTCCGTCACCGTCACATCCACAGCGATCTCGACTTGGTAGTCATTCTCTGCGGGCTCACCCGTCTCTGGTACGTAGATACCGAACAGGAGTGGGGCGGCCGGCGGGCAGGAATCACAGCTCGCAGCTGATACCCCACTGAGAAACAGGCCAATCATCAGGCCCACGCCGGTAAAGGTGGCGCGGCAGACAACTTTCGCCAATCGCGTCATTGAGATCACTTCCTCCTGAGTCGAATTATGCGTTGCCGAACGTCTTCTGGATCGTAGGCAGTAATGACATACTCGTCGTCTCCGAAGACTGGTTCGAACTTGTAGAGGGGCGAACTTGGAGAGGGAACCTTACGTTCCGTCTCCTTGACGCTAACGAAAGTGGGCTTCAAGAAAACCAAGGGTCCGCGTTGGCAGGAGGTGGCATGGAGCCTGGGGGCAAATCCAAGCGCTACACCGAACACCAGTCCGCACAGAAGGCAGGCCAAGGCCCCATGGTTTCCCGTTGCAATCATCGGCATCTCAGCGTAGCTCCTCGTTGACATGGCTCATCCGCCTAAAATTTCACAACTTAAAATTTCAACAGCGCGCGGTAGACTTGCAGCCAATTATATGGCCCTGACGTCGCCTCCTGGCCCATAGCCTCAGAAGCTACAGGCCCGGTGGAGGTCAGCGGGCCGACGGCCTTAGGACCGGCAGCTTCTGGTTGGCCTGGGCTAATGGCACACTGGCGGAAAGATCGAGCCTCCTGCTCAATCTGAAACGGGCACGCATGCGTGTCGTGCAGTGGAAGGCCACAAAGGCAGAAACCGGCATCGGAGTAATTCATCGGTGTTGACTTCCCGTGCGCGGTTGGGGCTCCGGATTGTGTGCGTTGCGCCAACTAAATTTAGTACGGATGCGAGGTGGGCGCCGAGACGCGGGCAGCAAGCCCGGTGATGACCTGACGCCGTTCCAGCTCACTCCTCCGACCACTCGATCTCGAAGTCAAGCAGACCGGTCGATGGAAACGCCCCGGCATTCGCGTTTCAACGCCATCTGCTGCCCGGGGCGAAGCACGAGCGCCCGCCCGTGTCGTCCGGAGCCGAAGTCCCAGACAATACTACTCCCGGGGACGGTCGGCATCGCGAGTTTCTGCGCGCGAACAACCGCGCCGGTACCTGTCGTCGGGTTCGCGGAGTAGGTGTCTGCGACCGCCGCCGGAGCCGCATCCGCGCTGTCGTGCGACGCAATGGACAAGGGGCCGTTGAGAGTTCCGCCAGTGTTCAGAGTGGTTCTCTTCACGAGTTGGACCGGGATCCCGACGGCGGAGGGCGCCGTGCCATTCACCGCCACGCGCAGCACCCGGACGACCTTTCCCGTGCCGGCGGGCAAGGTCAGGATCACGATGTCGGTGGGGTTTCCTACGGCCGTTGTGAAGCCGTCCTGCGCGGCGCTGTAGGTCGCCTTCTGTCCCTCGACGTTGGTGTTGAGGTATCCAGCCGGAGCCGATGTCGCACCGTCCATCATGACCATCACCGTTCCAACGGTCGCGAGGGAGACGCGAACACGAGCCGCGGTGTAGCCGTAGACGGGGATGACAAACTGGGTGTTTGCGCTGAACGCGGTTGTAGAAAGCTGCGCGCCGCGGAGAAGCCCAGCGGCGAGCATCGGGTAGGCTGCTACCGCGAACCAGTTGATGAGGTCGGTGGTCGCCTCAAAGACCAGCGTGTCGCTGAAGGCGTTGGGACGAGGTTGACAGCTACGCTGCCCAACGCCGTCGAACCAATGGCGGCGACGGCATTGGTCGTTCCGAGGGTACCGGAAGTTGCCATGTGAGGTGCCCCTCGAAGAAGGTTGAGGTGACTCCCGCAGAACTTCCAGTACGAGTCAAGCGACTTGTCTTGTGGCACAGTAGCCGGCCATGAAGCTGTCCGTCGCCGGGTTTCGCTTCGCGGGGATCTCCTCCGGGATCAAGACGAGCGGCCGTCCCGACCTCGCGCTCCTCGCCGCCGACGCGGACATCCCCGTGGCCGCGGTCTTCACCCGCAACCGGATCAAGGGCGCTCCCGTCACGCTCTCCCAGGAGCGCGCCAAGGCCGGCCTGGCGCGCGCGGTGGTGGTCAACTCGGGCAACGCCAACTCCTGCACCGGTAAGCCGGGCCTCGAGGACGCGCAGCGGATCACCCGCGGTGTGGCGCGCGGACTCCAGGCCGACGAGCGGCGCGTGCTCGCCGCCTCGACGGGGATCATCGGCGTGCGGCTGCCGCTCGACAACATCCTGGAGCGCGTCGACGAGCTGTGCACCGAGGCGCGCCCCGACGGCTTCTCCGACTTCGCCACCGCGATCCTGACGTCCGATCGCGGTCCGAAGGTGGCCTACGCCGAGGTCGGTCTCGGACGCACGCGGATCCGCCTCCTCGGGTGCGCCAAGGGAGCGGCGATGGTCGCCCCCAACATGGCCACCACGCTCGCCTTCATCGGCACCGACGCGGCGGTGGACGGGCGCTGGATGCGCGGGGTGCTGCGCGAGGAGGTCGAGCTGACCTTCAATGACGCCTCCGTCGACGGGGACACCTCCACCAACGACAGCCTGTTCCTGTTCGCGTCGGGGCGCGCCGCCAACAAGCCGCTCGATGGCGGTCCGCATGGCCGCGCCTTCCGCTCCGCGCTGCGCGACGTGCTCGACGATCTCGCGAGCCAGATCGTGACCAACGGTATCGGCGCGACCCGCACGGTGACGATCGAGGTCGCGGGCGCCACCGACGTCAAGACCGCGCGGCTGGTGGCCCGGCGGATCGGCTCGTCGGTGATGGTGAAGACCGCGCTCGCGGGGGCCAACCCCGACTGGGGGCGGATCCTGTCCGTCGTCGGCAACACCGGGATCGACCTCGACGCGGATCGGATCGATCTCCACATCGGCGGTGTGCACCTCGTGAAGGGGGGCGTGAGCGCCGGCGGCGACAGCGAGGCGCGCGCGGCGGCGGCGATGGCCAAGGAGACCTTCACCATCCGCCTGCACCTCCACGCCGGGCATGCCGAGGGGCGGCACCTGACCTGCGATCTGACGAGCGAGTACGCGACGATCACCGCGGAACAGCGGCCGTGAAGAGCGGGCTGCTGATCTTCGCCGCGCTGTCCCTCACCGCCTGCCCGCGCCGCGATCCTGCCACCCCCGCCGCCGCGCTCCCCGCCCCCGCCCTGGGCCCGAGGGTGGCGCTCCCCGACGGTGGAGTCCATCACACCGAGCGCCTCGCCTGGACCGCGTGGCGAGCGGACGGCGCGTTCGCGGCCTGCGGGCGCCGCACCGCCGACTTCACCGTCGCTGGCACCCTCCGCGGCTGCGTGATCGTCGAGCGACCAGGCGGATCCCCCGCGCCGCTCGACTGGAGCGGTGATCCCGCCTTCCGCCGCGAGTCCGCCCCCGTCGACGCCGCGCCCGGAGGCTGCCGCGTGCTGCTCGACGATGTCCCGGGCGATCCCGGCGCCCCCGCCGCCCGCGCCACCCTCCAAGGCCCCAGCGGCGCCACCGTCCTCGACGCCTGGAAGCCCCCGCCCGCCGTCGACGGCGACTACTTCGCCATCGAGACCAGCTTCTCGCCCGACGGCCGTCTGCTGGCCGTCATCCACACCGCGATCGGCCTCGGCCCGGACGAGCGCACCGTCGACGTCGCCGGCATCGAGCTTCGACCCGCGCCGGCCTGCCCCTGATCGCCGATCGCCGGATCCCGTCTGGCGGCGGAGCATCCTGTGGATTATCCTCGGAAATAATTCACCCCGGAGCCCGGTTACCACAGCAGCCGCCATGCTCTCCGCCCCCAAGCGACCCCAGGATCGATTCGAACAGGTGGCCCTCCCCCACCTCCCGGCGCTCTACGGCCTCGCCAAGCGCCTGACGCGCAACGAGCGCGACGCCGAGGATCTGGTCCAGGACGCGATCCTGCGCGCCTACCGCTTCTTCGACAGCTTCGAGCCGGGCACCAACTGCAAGGCCTGGCTGTTCAAGATCCTGCACAACGCGTTCATCAACAAGTACCGTCGCGGCGTGCGTGATCGCTACCTCGCCGCGCAGCTCAGCGTCGGCGAGGGCGAGGGCAGCACGGTCTCGCACGAGGTGGTGCAGGCGGCGCGCGACCCGGAAGGGACGATCCTCGGCGCGATGGTCTCCGAGGATGTGCGGCGGGCCCTCGACGCGCTGCCCGAGGAGTTCCGCGTCGCGGTGATCCTCTCGGATCTCGAGGAGCTGTCGTACCGCGAGATCGCCGACGTGATGGAGAGCCCGATCGGCACTGTGATGTCGCGGCTCTACCGGGGAAGGCGGCTGCTCCAGGCGGCGCTGCACGGCTACGCCGTCGAGCAGGGGATCGTGAAAGGCACGCTCTCCGTCGCTGACGGCGCGAAGGCGGGCGACCTGATCCCGTTCCCGCCGCGCCCTTCGCTGGAAGGCAAGCGGTGAGCAAGGGGGTGGGCGACGGGGCGGGCACGGTCTACGCCTGCGCCGAGATCGAGCGCTTCTGCGACGCCTACCTCGATGGAGAGTTCACCGCCGAGGACGCGCGCGAGCTCGAGCGCCACCTCGACGCGTGCGACGAGTGCGGCCGCCTGGTGCGGTTCCGCTCCGGCTTCAAGGCCGCCTTCCGCGCCGCCGCGATCCGCCCGCCGCTGCCGTCGGGGCTGCACGGCCGGATGATCGAGGCGCTGGCGCGCGAGCCGGTGCCGATCGCGTCCCACCCGCGCTGGCGAAGGACCGCGGTGCGCGTCGCCCCGGCCGCTGCTGCCGCGGCGCTGATCGGGATGTTCATGTGGTCGTCGCACGCCTTCTCGCCGGTGGCGGATGACGCGATCTCGAAGCACCAGCGCGACCTCCCGATCGACATCGCAGGGGGCGACGAGCAGGTGCGCGCCTGGTTCACCAACAAGGTGGGCTTTGTGGTGCGCCCGCCGCGCCTCCCCCCGGGCGCCATTTTTCGCGGGGCCCGCCTCGCCAACATGCGCGAGCGCGACGCGGCCTACCTCGTGTACGACGTCGGCGGGCAGAAGGTGTCGGTGCTGGTGTTCGACCCCGGCGCGGTCCGGTACGAGTCGCCGCGCCACCGATCGGTGCAAAACCACAACGTCTACCTCGACGGACACGGCGGCTACCACGTCGCCACCTACCGCCACGGCGACGTCGGCTACGCCTTCACCTCCGACATGGACGAGGAGCGCATGATCCAGCTCGTCTCGTCGGCGGTCAGCCCGTAGAAGGTCCACCCTGCCTCTGGCCTGCGACGCCGGCCTGCGGTAAACACGCCGCATGGCGCGCTTCCGCGAGGTCCCGATCGACGTCAGCTTCCCCACTCTCGAGCGCGCGGTGCTGGCGCGCTGGAACGCCGAGAAGACCTTCGAGCAGTCGGTGGCGCAGCGTGAGGGCCAGAGGGAGTACGTCTTCTACGACGGCCCGCCCTTCGCCACCGGCATGCCCCACTACGGGCACATCCTCACCTCCTACATCAAGGACGTCGTCCCGCGCTACTTCACCATGCGCGGCTTCCACGTTCCCCGTCGCTGGGGCTGGGATTGTCACGGCCTCCCGGTCGAGTTCGAGATCGAGAAGGAGCTCGGTTTCAAGTCACGCGCCGACATCGTCGCCTACGGGATCGGCCGCTTCAACGAGGCGTGCAAGGCGTCGGTGCTGCGCTACGCCGACGAGTGGCGCCGGATCATCGGGCGCCTCGGCCGCTGGGTCGACTTCGACCACGACTACAAGACCATGGACCAGAGCTACATGGAGTCCGTGGTGTGGGTCTTCTCGAGGCTGAACGAGCTCGGCCTGATCTACGAGGGCGCGAAGGTGGTGCCCTACTGCACGCGCTGCCAGACCACGCTCTCGAACTTCGAGGCGCGGATGGACGACGCGACGCGCCCGCGCCAGGACCCGGCGATCACGGTGCGCTTCCGGAACGCCGACCTGCCCGGCGAGTCGTTCCTGGCGTGGACGACCACCCCGTGGACGCTGCCGTCGAACGTGGCGCTCGCGGTCGGGCCGGAGTTCGAGTACGCACTGATGGAGAAGGACGGCGACGCGGTGTGGATCGGCGCCGCGACGGTGGGGAACTATGCGCGCGAGCTCGAGGGCTACGTCGAGAAAAAGCGCGTGCTCGGAGAGGATCTGGTCGGCCTCCGCTACCAGCCGCTGTTCCCCTACTTCGAAGGCACGCCGAACGCCTTCCGGATCCTGCCCGGCGACTTCGTCACCACCGACGACGGCAGCGGGATCGTCCACATGGCCCCGGCCTACGGCGAGGACGACAACGCGCTGTGCGCCGCGCACGGAATCGAGGGCCCGAAGCCGGTGCAGGACGACGGCACCTTCGATTCAACCGTGACCGATTTCTCTTCACAG
The DNA here is from genome assembly GCA_009692555.1 of Myxococcales bacterium. GTDB lineage: Bacteria > Myxococcota_A > Polyangia > Palsa-1104 > SHYY01 > SHYY01. The sequence continues at coordinate 4,338 of SHYY01000118.1, read as the reverse complement.
CATGTATTCGAAGCGAATCCGCACATCACACAGAAGTTGAAGGAGGAGCACCTCCTCTTCCGTCGGGAAACCTACGATCACAACTACCCGCACTGCTGGCGCTGCGATTCCCCGCTGATCTATCGCGCGATCAAGACGTGGTTCGCCAGGGTGAGCGAATGGAAGGGGCGGATGATCGCCGCCAACCAGAAGATCCGCTGGGTGCCCGAGCACATCCGCGACGGGCGCTTCGGCCACTGGCTCGACAACTCGCGCGACTGGGCGATCTCGCGCAACCGCTTCTGGGGCGCGCCGATCCCGGTCTGGCGCTGCCAGCGAGCGGAGTGCGGCGCGATCGAGGTGGTGGGCGGGAGCGCCGACGTGAAGGCGCGGAGCGGGCGCGAGGTGGTCGACTGGCATCGCCCGGCGATCGACGCGATCACCTGGCCGTGCGCCTGCGGCGGAACGATGCAGCGCGTCCCCGATGTCCTCGACTGCTGGTTCGAGTCGGGCGCGATGCCCTACGCGCAGTCGCACTACCCGTTCGAGCACAAGGCCGAGTTCGAGGCCAGCTTCCCGGGCGACTTCATTGTCGAGTACGTCGCCCAGACGCGCGGCTGGTTCTACACGCTGGTGGTGCTCGCCGCGGCGCTGTTCGACGACCGCCCGTTCAAGGACGTGGTCTGCCACGGCGTGATCCTCGCCGAGGACGGCCGCAAGATGTCGAAGCGGCTGAAGAACTACCCCGACCCGATGGAGCTGGTGGAGCAGCACGGCTCGGACGCGCTCCGGATCGCGCTCCTCTCGTCGGCGGCGGTGCGCGGGAGCGATCTGCGCTTCTCCGAAGGCAGCGTGCGCGACGCGGTCCGGCGCTTCTGCATCCCGCTGTGGAACACGCTTCACTACTTCACCGCCTACGCCAACATCGACGGCTTCCAGCCGCGGGGCGATCTCCCGTCGCTGCCGCTCTCGCGGCTCGACCGCTACCTGCTCAGCGAGACCGAGTCGTTGCGCGCGCGCGTCGACGAGGCGATGGCGAGCTACGACTTCGCCGCCTGCTACGATCGCATCGAGGACTTCATTGTCCTCCTCTCCACCTGGTACATCCGGCTCTCGAAGCAGCGCCTGTGGCGGGCCGGAATGGACGAGGACAAGCGCACCGCCTACGAGGTGCTGCACGCCTCGCTGTCGTCGCTGGCGAAGGTGATGGCGCCGTTCGTCCCGTTCCTCGCGGAGAGCCTGCACGGTGCGCTTGGCGGCGCCTCCGACAACAGTCGGTCCGTGCACCTGGAGGACTGGCCGGCGCCGCGGCCGGAGTGGCTGGCCGAGGAGATCGTCGCCGAGATGAGCGCGATCCGGCAGGTGGTGCGCCTGGCGCGCTCGATCCGCGAGGAGCACAAGCTGAAGCACCGCCACCCGCTCCGCACGGTCCTCATCGCCGGGCTTCCTTCGGGGGCGATCGCGCACAACCTCGATCTGCTCGCCGACGAGCTGAACGTGAAGGAGGTGCGCGCCCTCGACGAGCCGGAGAAGCACGTCGAGCGGGCGGTCAAGCTCGACTACACGCGCCTCGGAAAGAAGCTGCGCGGCGACATGAAGAAGGTGGCCGCAGCGACGGCAGCGGGGCAGTACGAGGTGCTCGAAGGGGGCGGCCTGCGCGCGGCCGGGATCGAGCTCCAGCCGGAGGACTACTCGTATCGCTTCGCGCCCAGGGTGGCGGGCGAGGGGGTCGCTGCCGAGGAGAAGCTGGTGGTGGTGCTCGATCTCACCTCGGATCCCGAATTGATCGCCGAGGGGCAGATGCGCGATCTCAACCGCGGGCTGCAGGACCTGCGCAAGAAGGCCGGGCTCGCCTACGCGGATCGGGTCGAGATCGGCGTCGAGGCGAGCGATGCGCTGTGGGCCCACATCGTCGCCCACGAGGAGTGGCTGAAGGAGCAGGTGCTGGCGACGAAGATCGCCCGCGGGAGCGCGGAGGCGCCGCTGGCGGTCGAGAAGATCGAGGTGGGCGACGAGCAGGTGCTGATCGCGCTGACGCGGACGGAGGACGCATGAGCGATCGCCGCTGGAATCGAGCGGAGTCCGCTGGCGGGCGCTCGGTTCAGGCGATCAGACGGACGCCCGGTGCCACGAAGGTGTCCTCGTCGATGTGCACGAAGCCGTCCTTGCCGATGCACAGCCCGAAGTGCTCGAGCGGCTTCGCGGCCGGGCCGCCGGTGACGGTGCCGGCAAAGTCGAAGTTCGAGCCGTGGCAGGGGCAGTGGAAGCCCATGTTCACCGGCTGAAAGGCGATCGTGCAGCCAGCGTGGGTGCACAGCGCGCTCACCGAATACAGCCCACCGCCGTCGCGGCAGACGAAGATCTCGTTGCGCCCGAGGCCGTAGTAGGTGGCCGTGCCGATCAGGAAGGCCTTCGGCGGCTTGCCGGTGTTGAAGAGCTTGTCGCAGGAGGGGCGGAGATCGGGCGGCTGCGCGAAGTCGCGCGGCGGCGCCAGGTCGGGCGTGGCGAGATCGCGCGTGGCGAGATCGCGCGTCGCGAGATCGGGGACGGCCGCCTCGCCGAGCGCGAGATCGGGCGGGCGATCGGCGAGCAGCGCGAGATCGCCCGGCACCTCGGCATCCTCGCCCGCGCCTTTGGGGACCGGGATCGCGCGGAGGTGGCAGGCCGGGAGCGTGAGGGCCGAGACGCCGATTCCCGCGGCGCGGAGAAAGTCGCGGCGATCGAGGAGGCCGATCGGATAGGTGGTACCGTTGGGTGGCCTTCGCATGGGCGGCTTCCCGAGAATGGACCGATTAGAGCACATCCGCGGGCGCTCCCGGGCGCGCTTCCGTCGCGCCCTGGAGCTCGGGTGCTGTGCGTTCCTCGCGCTGGCGGCGACAGCGAGTGCAAGGCCGGCACTCGACGCCAAGGCGTTCCGCGAGACGGTGCGGCCGATCCTCCAGCGCGCGGGTTGCGCCGGTCCGACCTGCCACGGCTCGTCGCTGATCGGGATGCGGCTCGGACCGAGCGGGCGCGACTTCGAGCGTGATCTTGTCGCCGTGGCGCGCCACGTCGTGCCGGGCGCACCGGGGCGGAGCGCGCTCCTGAAAAAAGCGCTTGGAATCGGTCATCTCGGCGGGTGCGGCGTGGCACCGAAGAGCTGCGAGGAGGCGCAGCTGGCGGCGTGGATCCGCGGTCGGCCCGTCGCTGCGTGCCGACCCGAAGTGCATTCGCGAGTCGTGGCCGCCGAGCTCCCCGCCGCGCTGGCCAATCTGCCTTCGCGCTGCGCGAGTTCGATCTGCCACGGGGGTCCGGCGACGCCCCGCCTGCTCCATCCGAGGCGCCCGGGCGCTGCCCGGGTCAACGCCGAGGCGCTCCTCCCGTCGCTCGACCGCCTCCAGCCGACCACCAGCCGCCTGTTCCATCTGCTGCTCGGCGGCGAGGGCCATGAGCGTTTCCTCGACGGTGGCGACGATCCGCTCTACCGAGAACTGTTCGCGTGGATCGCCGGCGAGGCCGTTGTTGGGGCCCAGGCTCCCTCCTTCGATCGCTTCGTCGATCAGGTGCATCCGCTGCTGGTCCGGCGTGGCTGCACCAACGCCGGGTGCCACGGGAGCGCCGCGAACGACCTCGTTCTCCTCGCCGCGGCGCCACTCGACAACTACCTGCGCCTGGTGCCGAGGATCGCCGACGGAACGTTCCCGCGAAAGCCGCAGAACCTGCTGCCCCACGGCGGCGGGCGACGGCTCGGCGGGGACGAGGACTGCGTGATGGCGACGATCCGTGGCTGGCTCGACGGGCGGCCGGCCCGCCCCTGTACGCCGCGCCCGCCTCCCGATCGCGCGCGCTTCGCGAAGCTGGTGCAGCCGTCGCTGGAGACCCTCACCTGCCCGCGCTGCCACGCCGACGACGCGCTCGGCTTCCGCTTCCTCGCAAATCCCACCGCGGCGCAGCTCGAGGAGAACTACCGCCAGGTGGTGGCGCACGTCGACCTCGACTACCCGGCGGTCAGCCCGGTGCTGCTCCGGGTGCGTGAGGACTGCATGCAGGCGCGCTTCCTCGCCTGGGTCGACCGCCAGCCCGATCCCGGCTGCACCGTCGATCTGCGCAACTTCCGGGGCACCTTCCCGACGCCGCCGGCCGTGTTGAGATCGAGATGACAGGGTGCTTGACAGCGGAGGGGGCCCTCTTGCTGGCTCTTGCTCGTCACGTAGTCGTAGTCGTAGTCGTGTAGTCGCAGTCGTCCCGTCCGCAGCGACGGCAATCGAACTTCCTCCCGCAACAAATTCCTCCTGCCAACCGACCACCCTGGCCACACAGGAGGATGCCCATGCTGGCCTACCAGAAGCTCGACGTCACAGGCCATGGAGTTGCTGACCC
>SHYY01000009.1 GCA_009692555.1 Myxococcales bacterium | reverse complement strand
GATGCCCCTGCTGGCCTACCAGAAGCTCGACGTCACAGGCCATGGAGTTGCTGACCCGCATCGTGGAGATGCTCACGCGCATGTGCCGGAGAGGTGATCCCCCGCGCGAGAGTGCCCCTGAATCGACTACGACTACGACTACGACTACGGGAGCGGAGGGACCCCCTTCTCCGTTAAGCACCCTGCGGAACCGGGGTGCTTGACGGCGGAGGGGCCACGGGAAGTGGGAGGCCCCCTTCTCCGGTTGGCACCCAAGGCGGCCTACTACTGGGACTCGAGTCGCGCCTCCTCCTCGGCGCGGCGCTCGTCGTCCGAGAGCAGCTCGAAGGCCGAACTCAGCGACGCGAACACCTGCTGGAGCAGACGCTGGTAGGAGCCCAGCTTGCGACCGAAGTAGCGGTCGGGGTGGAACTCCTTCGAGAGGCGGAAATAGGCCCGGCGGAGCTCCTTCTTGTCGACGCCCGTGCTGACATCGAGCAGCAGGAACGGGTTTCCCTGGGCGCTGCGAACCACCATCTCGTCGATCCGGAGGCGCACCTCGACAGGTAGGTCGATGTCCTCGGCTCCCATCGCCGCGCCGGAGCCCTGGGCCTGGGGCCGCGGGGTCGGGTGCTGGGGCGCGTTCACCGGCGGCGGGGTGGTGGTGCGGGGCGCGCTCGGCGGGGGCTGCGTTTGACGGACCGGCGCGGTGGAGGCACTGCTCGCCGTCGGGGGCGCGGCCATCGCCGGAGGGGTGTGCTGCGGGGCCCGCTCTGCCAGCAGCTGAGGCGTGACCTGCGGCGCACGCGGCGGAGCCATCGCGGGGGGCGTGTACTGCGTGGCGCGAGGCGGTGGGCTCGGGGCGGGATCCGACGGCGGCGGCCGGACCGGCTCCGGCGACGGGCGAGGTACGGCTGCCATCGGCGGGGGGGTGACCCGCGAGTGGCGACCCGATGGGGCATCGGCGCCCCGCGGCGAGCGCATGCTGTAGGTCCCGCGGGGAGCGGACGTGGCGGCGGGCGGCGGCTGCTGCGGCACCGGGCGCGACGGCGGCGGCGGCGTGTGCATCGCCGGTGCGCGCTCGATCGGAGGCACCGGCGAGGGAGTCTGCTGCGGCGGCGGCTCGAAGGACGGCGCTGCTGCGTAGGGCGTCCCTACCGGCACGGTGGTCACCGAGAGGCGCATCCGTGGGAGGCCGGGGATCTCGATCAGGCCGCTGCCGTAGAGGTAGGTGAGGATCGCCACCGTCTCGTTCTCGGGGAACGGCACCAGCAGGACGATGTTGCCGAGGGTGGTCCGCCCGTCGACACGCGAGAGCACGAAGCCGTGGTTGGTGTCGAGCGGGAGGTTCTTCCAGTCCACCCCGGGCACCACCCGGGGCACGCTGGTGCGGGGCCCGAGACCGGGCAGCATGGGGTGGGGCTTCGGACTCACCGCAGCGATGGTACTCCCGGGACGCCGACCGGCAATCAGGAAAAAACGGCAGGGAGGTCGTCAGGCGCCGAGCGCGGCGTCGAGCGCCTCGATGCCTTGATCGAGCTCCGCCTGAACGACGATGAGCGGCGGCGCGAAGCGGACCACCGTGCCGCCGGCGACTGAGAGCAACACCCCGCCCTCGCGGCAGCGCTGGACCACCGGCGTGGCGTCACCGTCGAGGGCGAGTCCGCGCAGGAGGCCCCGGCCACGTACCCCGCGCACCCTCGCGGCGTGCTGGGTGGCGAGGCGCGCGAGGCCGCGCGCGAGGTGCTCGCCCATTGCCGTGACGTGATCGAGCAGCCGCTCCTCGGCGATCGTCCGTAGCACGCACAGGCCGGCGGCGGTGGCGAGCGGGTTGCCGCCAAAGGTGGAGGCGTGCGAGCCGGCCGCGAAGCCCTGGGCCAGCGCGTCGGTGGCGACCATCGCCCCGATTGGCACGCCGCCGGCCAGCCCCTTGGCGAGCGACATCACGTCGGGTGCGGCGCCCTCCTCGGGGTGCTGGTGCCCGAACCACGCGCCGAGGCGGCCGATCCCGGTCTGCACCTCGTCGAAGATCAGCACCGTCCCGGTCGCGGTGCAGCGATCGCGCAGGGCCCGGAGGAATCCCTGCGGCGGGATCCGGATGCCCCCCTCGGCCTGGATCGGCTCGATGATCACCGCGCAGGTGAGCTCGGTGATTTGCTGCAGCACCGGATCGAGGGCGGTGGTCGGCCACGGCAGGATGCGCGCCCACTCGATCAGCGGCCCGAAGCCCGAGCGGTACTTCTCCTGGCCGGTGAGCGCCACGGTGGCGATGGACCGCCCGTGGAACGAGCCCTCGAAGGAGAGGACCGAGGTACGCTCGGGGCGCCCGAGGACCGTGGTCTGGTAGCGCTTGGCGAGCTTGAGCGCCGCCTCGTTGGCCTCCGCGCCCGAGTTGCAGAAGAACGATCGCACCGCCCCCATCGACGGTGCGGCGCGCAGCGCGAGCTCCTCGGCGAGCCGGATCTGCGGCTCGATGTAGAACAGGTTGGAGACGTGGATCAGCTGCTTCGCCTGCTCGGCGATCGCCGCCGCGAGCTTCGGGTGGCCGTGCCCGAGCGGGCAGGCCGCGATGCCCGCGGTGAGGTCGAGGTAGCGGTTGCCGGCGACGTCCCACACCCACGCGCCTTCGCCGCGCGCCAGCACCAGCGGCTGCGGGCGGTAGTTCTGCACCAGAACGCGCTGGGCGGTCTCAATGAGCTGCTGCATGTGATCGCGGGTCATGGGGCCACCGGTACCTCGGTCAGAGGATGTATTTCGAGAGGTCCTCGTCCTCGAGCACCTTGGTCAGGCGCTCGCGCACGTACTGCTCGGTGATCACCACCTCGCGCTGGCCGAGCTCGGGCGCCTCGAAGGAGAGCTCGTCGAGCAGGCGCTCGAGGATGGTGTGCAGCCGCCGCGCGCCGATGTTCTGCATCCGGTCGTTGGCGAGCGCCGCCATGCGCGCGATCTCGGCGATCGAATCGGGCTGGAAGGTGAGCGTCACGCCCTCGGTGAGGAGCAGCGCCGAGTACTGCCGCGTGAGCGAGTTCTCCGGCTCGGTCAGGATGCGCACGAAGTCGGCGCCGCCGAGCGACTCGAGCTCGACGCGGATCGGGAAGCGCCCCTGCAGCTCGGGGATCAGATCGGACGGCTTGGCGACATGGAAGGCGCCCGCGGCGATGAACAGCACGTGATCGGTCTTCACCGAGCCGTACTTGGTGGTCACCGTCGAGCCCTCGACGATCGGGAGGAGGTCGCGCTGCACCCCCTCGCGGCTGACGTCGGGGCCGTGGCCGCCCTCGCGTCCGGCGATCTTGTCGATCTCGTCGAGGAAGATGATCCCGGAGTTCTCGGCGCGGTGCACCGCCTCCTTGATCACCTTGTCCATGTCGACCAGCTTGCCGGCCTCCTCCAGCGCCAGCAGATCGATCGCCTCGGGGACGGTCACCTTGCGCCGCGTCTTCTGCGACTTGCCGAACAGCTCCTTCAGGTTCAGGCCCATCTCCTCGAGGCCGGCCCCCGAGAAGATCTGCACCCCCGGGCTGTGCTGCTCGGTGACCTCGATCTCGACGGTGCGCTCGGCGAGCTTGCCGGCGCGCAGGAGCTCGCGCAGCTTGTCGCGGGTGGTCGGCTCACTCTCCATCGAGGCCGGCAGCTCGATCGCCTTGCCGGGCGTGATCGGCGTGGCGCGCGGCAGGAGCAGATCGAGCAGGCGCTCCTCGGCGGCGGCGCTGGCGCGGGCGCGCACCGCGGCGGTCTCCTCGTCCTTCACCAGCTTGACCGAGATCTCCACCAGGTCGCGCACCATCGAGTCCACGTCGCGCCCGACGTAGCCCACCTCGGTGAACTTCGACGCCTCCACCTTCACGAACGGCGCCTGGACCAGCTTCGCGAGACGGCGCGCGATCTCGGTCTTCCCGACGCCGGTGGGCCCGATCATGATGATGTTCTTCGGGGCGATCTCGTCGCGCAGGTGCTCGGGGACCTGCTGCCGCCGCCAGCGATTGCGGAGCGCGATCGCCACCGCGCGCTTGGCGGCGCCCTGACCGACGATGTAGCGGTCGAGCTCCTCGACGATCGCGCGAGGAGTGAGGGCCGTCTCGCGCAGGCGCGGGTTCATAGGGCCTCGAACGTGAGGTGATGGTTGGTGTAGATGCAGATATCGGCGGCGATCTTCAGCGACGCCTCGCAGATCGCGCGCGCCGGCAGCTCGGTGTGGGAGAGGAGCGCCCTGGCCGCGGCGAGCGCGTAGGGGCCGCCGGAGCCGATCGCCACGCTGCCCTCGTCGGGCTCGATCACGTCGCCGGTGCCGGACAGCAGGTAGGTGTGCTCGCGGTCGGCGACGATGATCATCGCCTCGAGGCGGCGCAGCGCGCGGTCGACGCGCCAGTCCTTGGTCAGCTCCACCGAGGCCTTGGTGAGGTTGCCGTTGTACTCCTTGAGCTTGCCCTCCAGGCGCTCGAACAGCGCGATGCCGTCGGCGGCCGAGCCGGCGAACCCGGCGATCACCCGCCCTTCGTGCATCCTCCGCACCTTCTTCGCGGCGCCCTTCATCACCGTCTGTCCGACGGTGATCTGGCCATCGCCGCCGATCACGACCTCGCCGCCGCGACGGACCACGAGGATGGTGGTGGATCGAATCCTCATCTTCGGATCCTCCTGGGGGTCCTCATTTGCGTGTCTTCTCGGCGTGCGGGTGGTGGGCGTACTGGTCCTGAAGGTACTGCAGGTCGACGTGGGCGTAGCGCGCGGTGGTCTTCAGCGATGAGTGGCCGAGCAGCTCCTGGATCGAGCGCAGGTCGGCTCCCGAGCCGAGGAGGTGGGTGGCGTAGCTGTGGCGGAGCGCGTGTGGGTGGGTCTTCGGGACACCCGCGCCGAGGGCGTGGAGGTCAACCAGGCGGCGCACCTGGCGGGTCTGCAGGCGCCGCCCGTGCCGGGTGACGAACAGCGCGGAGGGGTCGAGCAGGCCGGTCCGGTGGTGCCGCAGCGACGGGCGGACCGCCAGCCACGCGTCAAGCGCCTGGCGTGCCTTCGCGCCGAGCGGCACGATCCGGCTCTTGTCGCCCTTGCCGTGCTGGACGCGCACGGTGTCCGTCTCCAGGTCGTCGAGGTCGAGCGCCACCGCCTCGCCGACGCGCAGCCCGGTGCCGTAGAGCAGCTCGAGCAGCGCCTGATCGCGCGTGCTCTCGTCGGAGGTCCGGCGGGAAGGCCGCTCCTCGGCCGGCTCCTCGACCAGCGCGGCGGCCTGCTCGGGGGTCAGGAACTGCGGCAGGAGGCGCTTGGTCTTCGGGGGTCGAACCAGGACGGCCACGTTCTCCTCGATCAGCCGTTGGCGGCGGAGGAAGCGGAGGAAGGCGCGGATCGATGAGAGCTTCCGCGCGACGGTGACCGCCTCGTTCCGTCCGAACAGCGAGGCAACGTAGGAGCGCAGGATCGGGATGTCAAGGTCGGCCGGACAGGGCGCGCGCTGCCGCTTCTCCCGGACGAACGCAAGCAGCTCGGCGCAGTCGGCGAGGTAGGCCTTGATCGTGTTTTGCGACGCGCGGCGCTCGGAGCGCAGGTGTTCGCAAAAGGAGCGCAGGAGCTCTTCCACGGCGGGATCATCCCGCGCCGCGGGCGACGGGGCAACTTTGCGTTCGCGGGCTCGCGAAGGAGGCTACTCCCACGCCTCAGGAGAGACGCGAAACGGCATCAACCAGCGCGGCCAAGGCAGCCGTGATGCCCTCCCGATCCAGGGGCTCGCCCGGGTCCTCATGGATCGAGTATCGGAACTGCACGGCAAACACGTCGAGCGCCACCAGCTCCCATCCAGGAGCGACGTCGACGGCCGCTCGCTCCAGCAACGCCAGCAACAGCCTGAGATCGTGGTCCTGGGGTGTTCGACGGATACCAGCGACAGCCAGGCCTTCAGCGCCTTCTCCGTGGCCTGCTGCGCGTGGAACCCGAAGATCTCCTCCGCAAAGGTCGTCTGGTCCCCCATCCCCGAGAGCGCGACGAGATCCTTGCGCGCCATGGTGAGGAGCAGCGCCGCGTTCTCACGCTCGCTCATGCAGGACACGGCCCTCGCGTAGCGCGCGACCGACAACGTGGTTCGTCGTTTCGCGCCAGCGCTCCGCCTCCGCCTCGCTGTAGAGCAGCAGATCGATCGGCACGAGGAATCGAGCGAGCAGCTTCTAGAAGGTCAGGCCGACCCGTCGGCGGGCTTCGAGGCAGTGGCGGCCGCCGTTCTCGAAGTCGCGGCAGCAGCGCGGGCGATCGTCGTAGATGGTGCAGGTGAACGGGCCGCCGATTGGGCCGGTGAGCGCCGCGCAGCGATCGCCCTCGCGCCGCAGTTCGAGGTAGTTCCCGCGGTGCGTGACGAGCGAGGGGTGGCGGCGAAGCACCGGGTCGCGCGGTCCGACGGTGACCGAGTCGTAGGCGCTGCGGCAGCAGGCGCCGCAGGTCAGGCAGTCGAGGGCGCCCTCGAAGCGCGCGCAGGCCGGCTCGTCCTCGCGGGCGACCCTGTGGCGCCGGGGAGCCTGGCGACAGAAACCGCCCGGGGTGCGCCAGGTGCAGCCGCCGCAGGTAGCGCCTGCCGGGCCGAGTGGGAGGCCACTGATCGGATGGACCGGCCTCGCTGCGAGGGCCGCCGTCGCTGCGAGCGCCTCGCGCAGCACCGGGTGAAAGGGATCGCTGGCCGCCCGCAGGGCTGCCACGCGGGCCATCGGCACCGACTCGGCGCCGTCATCGAGGGGGACCGGTACGAACGAGTCCGCGGGGAGCGCCTCGAACAGCGCGCGCACCTCGGTGGTCGGAAACAGCGTGCCGCGCAGGCCGAAGGCTCCGGTGAGGTGGGCCTGGAGACGCACCGCGGCCGCCTCGTGCGCGACGTCCCTCCCGCTGGCGTTGTCGAGGCCCCAGTCGGGCAGGCGCATCGCCACGGGTCCCTCGACCAGCGCGTGGCAGATCTCGTGGAGCACGAGCTGTGCGACGGTGTCGTCGGGATCGAGGTGCTCGTCGTCGGCGACATGGAGCGTCGCGCCGTCCCAGTGGACGTAGGCGTCGCCGCCGCGCACGACGGGCGCTCCAAGGCGCGCAGCGGCGGCGATCCAGATCGCGTCCGTGGCGCTCGCCGGACTCACAACCACAGGCCGAACGCTTCGCGCGCCCGCTCGGCGTGGAGCGCGCGCCGGTCGCGCTTGCTGGCGCGCACCTCCAGCGGCGGGAGCAGGCCGAAGTTGATGTTCATCGGCGCGAAGGGCTCGCCCGGCTGCCGCGGCCGCGTCAGGTGGTGGTAGAGCCCGCCGAGCGCGGTGGTCACCGGCGGCGGCTTGATCGCCAGGCCCGCGCGCCGCTCGGCGACGAAGCGCGCCACCAGGAGGCCGACCGCGGTCGACTCGATGTAGCCCTCGACGCCGGTGATCTGCCCGGCGAACCGGATCTCGGGACGCGCGCGCAGGCGCAGCTCACCGTCGAGGAGCGCGGGCGAGTTCAGGTAGGAGTTGCGATGGATCGAGCCGTAGCGGAGGAACTCGGCGCGGGCGAGCGCGGGGATCAGCGCGAAGATCCGCTTCTGCTCGGGCCAGGCGAGGCGGGTCTGGAATCCCACCAGGTTGTAGCTCGTCGACCAGCGGTTCTCGGCGCGCAGCTGGACCACGGCGAAGGGCCGCCCGGCGCCCGGCCTGGGATCGGTGAGGCCGACCGGCTTGAGGGGGCCGAAGGCGAGCACGTCGTCGCCGCGCTCGGCCATCACCTCGATCGGGAGGCAGCCCTCGAAGTAGCGCGGCTCCTCGAAGGAGTGCGGCAGCACCTTGCGGCCAAGGCGCACCTCGGCGACGAAGGCGCGGTACTGGGCCTCGGTGAGCGGGCAGTTGACGTAGTCCCCTTCGACCCCGTCGGTGGGCGCGATACCCTCCCCCCGACCCTCTCCCGCAAGCGGGAGAGGGCGACAAGAAGACGCCTCGGCGCGCTCTTCCGCTGCCGTTTCCGTTTCCGTTCGCGTTTCCGTTCGCGTTTCCGTCGCCGTCGCCGATCTCCCTCTCCCTCTCGCTCTCGAACCGCGCGCCGAGCCCTCTCCCCCGTCGCCGACGTGCCGCTTTCCGTAGCGCGAGGCCCGGAAGGCGTGGTCCCAGTCGATGCTCTCGGCCTCGACGATCGGCGCGATCGCGTCGTAGAAGTACAGCCGATCGCCGGCCAGCTTCCGGATCTCCCGCGCCAGGCCGGCACCGACGAGGGGCCCTCCGGCGATGATCACCTCCCCCGACGGAAACGAATCGAGCGCGCGCCGCTCCAGCCGGATCAGCGGATCGAGCGCGATCCGCGTCGTGATCAGGCGCGCGAAGGCGTGGCGATCGACCGCCAGTGCCTCCCCCGCCGGCACCCGCGTCGCATCGGCGCATTCGATGATCAACGAACCGGCCCGCCGGAGCTCCGCCTTGAGCAGCCCGGCTGGGGTCGCGGCGTCGTCGGAGCGGAGCGAGTTCGAGCACACCAGCTCGGCGCACAGCGGCGTGGTGTGCGCGGGCGAAATGCGCGCCGGTTTCATCTCCACCAGCGCGACCTTGATCCCCCTTCGCGCAAGCTGCCAGGCCGCCTCGCACCCCGCGAGACCGGCGCCGACGACGGTGACCTCGGGGGTGAAGCTCATGGAAGCAATCCCCCGCCCTACGCGGCGTCGCCCTCGGCGGCGACCGACGCGGGCTCGTTGACGTAGCCGCACCCGTCGCTGATGCAGCGGATGCGGATGCCCTTGCGCGACTCCTTCTTGACCAGGAACTCGGCCCCGCACTGCGGGCAGGGCTCCGGGATCGGGCGGTCCCACGACACGAAGTCGCAGGCGGTCTTGGCGTAGCTCGAGCAGCCGAAGAATACCTTGCCGCGGCGCGAGCGCTTCTCGGTGAGGAAGCCGCCGCACTTCTTCGGGCAAGCCACGCCGAGGGAGATCGGCCGCGTCTGCTTGCACTCCGGGTAGGTCGAGCACGCCAGGAATTCTCCGAACCGCCCGCGCTTCACCACCAGCGGCGCGCCGCAGGTCTCGCAGATCTCACTGGTGCTCGACACCGGCGCGATCCCGATCGTGCCGTCGGGGTTGCGCACGAACTCCTTGGTGTTCTTGCACGCCGGGTAGCCCGAGCAGGCCAGAAATTCCCCGTTGCGCCCGAACTTGATCACCATCGTCGAGCCGCACTTCTCGCAGTTGTGCTCGGTCGGGATCTCCTCGCGCTTCAGGTCCTTCATCTGGATCACGGCCCGGTCGAGGTCGATCTTGAAGGGCTGGTAGAAGCGCTCGAGCAGCTTCACCCAGTTCACCGACCCCTCCTCGACCTTGTCGAGATCGTCCTCCATCCCGGCGGTGAAGGTGACGTCGAGGATGTCGGGGAACGACTCCACCAGCAGGTCGTTCACCTTGGTGCCGAGGGTGGTCGGGAAGAAGCGCGTCTCCTTCTTCTCGACGTAGCCGCGGTCCTGCACCGTCGAGAGGATGTTGGCGTAGGTCGACGGCCGACCGATCCCCTTCTCCTCCAGCTCCTTGACCAGCGAGGCCTCGGTGAAGCGCGGCGGCGGCTGCGTGAAGTGCTGCTCGGGCTTGAGATCGAGCAGCTTCAGCGTCTCGCCCTCCGACACCTCCGGCAGGAGCCCGCTCTCGGCCTCCTCCTCATCGCCGCCGGAGCCCACCGGACCGGAGGCCGCCGCTCCCGTCGGTGCGTCGTCGACCGACTCCTCGTACACCGCGGTGAAGCCGGCGAACTTCATCACCTGCCCGGTGGCGCGCAGGCCCGCCCGCCCGGCGGTGACATCGATCGAGGTGAGGTCGTAGACCGCCGGCTTCATCTGGCAGGCCACAAAGCGGTTCCAGATCAGCTGGTAGAGCCGCACCTGGTCCTCGATATCGTGCGCCTTCTCGGCATCCGCCCCCGCCGAGGCGGCGAGCAGCTTTCGCACCGTCTCCGGGTCGTACTTCATCGAGGTGGGCCGGATCGCCTCGTGGGCGTCCTGCGCCTGCTTCTTCGTCTTGTAGACAACCGGCTCGTCGGGCAGCGACTCCGCGCCGTAGCGCTCCGCGATGTACGCGCGTGCCTCGGTCACCGCGTCGACGGAGAGGCGCGTCGAGTCGGTGCGCATGTAGGTGATGAGGCCGGTCGGGCCCTCGTCGCCGAGCTCGAGCCCTTCGTAGAGCCGCTGCGCGAGCGCCATCGTCTTCTTGGCGGTGAAGCGCAGCTTGCGCGCCCCCTCCTGCTGCAGCCGCGAGGTGATGAACGGCGCCTGCGGGTTCTTCTTGCGCTCCTTGCGATCGATCTTCTCGACGGTGAAGGCGGCGCTCTTCAAGGCCTCCGCCACCGCCCGGGCCGTCCCACCGGCGGCGAGCTCGGCCTTCGCCTTCGCGGTCTGTCCGTCGAGCTTCGCCAGCTTGAGCCGGAACGGCGGCGGATTCTTCCCCAAGGCGCTGCACTCGATCGACCAGTACTCCACCGCCTGGAACGCGGCGACCGCCCGCTCCCGCTCGACGATGATCCGCACCGCCACCGACTGCACGCGCCCGGCCGACAGCCCGCGCCGCACCTTCTTCCAGAGGATCGGCGAGATCTCGTAGCCGACCAGCCGATCGAGGATCCGCCGCGCCTGCTGCGCGTCGAACTTGTGCACATCCAGCTCCGACGGCGTGGCGAGCGCTTCGGTGATCCCGCGCTTGGTGATCTCGTTGAAGAGGATCCGCTTGATGTTGGGGTTCGACGGGCGGATCTCCTCGGCGAGGTGCCACGCGATCGCCTCGCCCTCGCGATCCGGGTCGGGCGCGAGGTAGACGATGTCGACCCCCTTCGCGGCCTTCTTGATGTCGGTGATGATCTTGCCCTTGCCGCGGATCACCTCGTACTCGGGGGTGAACCCGTTCGCGACGTCCACGCCCATCTTCGACTTCGGCAGGTCCTTCACGTGACCGACCGAGGCCTTCACGGTATACCCGGCTCCGAGATACTTCTTGATCGTCGTCGCCTTCGCGGGCGACTCCACGATCACAAGTGCTTTTTCCTTGGCGGCCATCGTTTTTGGATCGGCTCCCGTCTGGGTCCTACCAGGTCAACCGGTGGTAACGCCCTCCGGCGGCGCGGGCGGCGAGGCCACCCAGTTCAAGATCGATCGCCAGCGCGAGCGCCTCATCGGGGCGCACTCCGGCGCGGGCCGCGAGCTCCCCGAGGTCACGCGGTGTGGCGTCCAGTGCGTCGTAGAGGCGGGCGGCCCGGGGATCGGCGGGCGGGGGCGGCGCAGGAACCCGGGCTCCGTCAATGCGCAGGAGCACCTCGGCCGCGTCACGGGCGGCGAGCGCGCCCGATGCTGCCAGCCGGTCGCAGCCCGGCGATCCGAGGAGGGCGATCACCGGCCGTCCATAGTCGTTCGCGGCGGCGGCGGTGTAGAGCGCTCCCGAGGCGCTCCCGGCCTCGATCACCACCACCGCCTCGGCGAGCCCGGCGATCACCCGGTTGCGCGCCGGGAAGGTCCAGCGGCTTGGCTGCGTGCCGGGCGGGAACTGCGAGAGCACCGCGCCGCCGCGTGCGACCACCTCATCGAACAGCGGCGCGTGCTCCAGCGGGTACGGCACATCGACGCCCGTCCCGAGCACCACCACGGTCGTTCCGCCGGCTTCCAGGGCGCCGCGATGAGACGCAGCGTCAATGCCGCGCGCACCACCGGAAACCACCGCGACGCCCCGCTCCGCCAGCCCCGCCGCCACCGCCGCCGCGGCCGCATTCCCGTCGCTGCCGGCGTTCCGGGCACCCACCACCGCGACCGCCCTGCCCACCGGAAGAACGCCCCGCACCCACAGCACCGGCGGTGCGTCGACAACGGCGCCGAGGCGCGACGGCCAGAGAGGCTGGCCGGGGGTCATTTCTTGTGGGTTCATGGAGGCGGTGGGTCCAGGCGTTTTCAGGGTGGTAAGAGATAGCCACCGCCCCTTGCGCCGTCAAGACACATCGAGGAACTGCTTCAGTATCGGATAGTTAGATTATGAATGGGGGTCATGGCCCCCGAAAGACTAGTACCCCTTGCGGGCCTCGAGGCGCTCGCCGATCCGCACTTCCTTGATGGTGCGGATGACGATGCCGGCCGCCGTCCGATCGCGCACGTCGACCACCAGGACCTCGGCCACCACCTCGCGCGGAAAGCGCCGATCCTCGCCGTCGCGGACGCTGCGCAGCGGCTGGTAGCCATCGCCGCGCCGGACCGCGACCAGCCGGTTGCCGACCTCGAGCTGATCGGCGCGGCCACGGTCGAGAAAGATGAGGGTCTCCCCGCCCACCAGCTGGGTCGGCCGGAGCGTCTCCACCACCACCGCATCGAGGTCGACCTTGCACGGCTGCGGATCCACCAGCTTGAACTGCCGGCGAAGCGGCCCGACGCGATAGCCACGCTCGATCGGCTCGATGGCGTCCAGGATCACCCCGCGCGCCATCCGCCCTTCGGTGATCCCGCGCACCTCCACCTCACCCATGATCTCGACGATCGAGCCCAGCACGCGACCGTCCTCGGGATGCTTCACTTCGTTGAGCACGCGATAGATCGTGTAGCGCTCGCCGTTCTTGAGGGGCCGGTCGGCGCGGAACTCGATGTAGGCCTCATCGAGGGTCGCGAGCATGATCTTCTCCTCGCGCGATCCGACGATGCTCGCCGCTGCGTCCAGCTCGCCGCGGTCGACGAAGCCATTCTGGCGCAGCGTGATTCCGGTCGGCGCAGGGCGGGCGGCCGCCGTCAGGCGTGGCGTCTCGGGCGTGTCCTGGGTGGCCGGCTTCGGCATGTCGGGACTGGCCTGGCCGGGCGGATACAGGCGCACCAGATCGTTCGGATAGATCCAGTGGGGGTTGGTGATGAGCGGGTTGAACGACCAGAGCTTCGGCCAGTACCACGGGTTCCGGAAGTAGGAGTTGGAGATGTCCCACAGCGTGTCGCCCTTGCGCACCGAGTGGACCTCCGGGACGCGCTCTCCGTCGCCGGATGCGCCCTCCCCAGCATCGCCTTCGCCCTCCTCGTCGCCCAGGACGGCCTGGCCGGTCCCCCGCAGGCCCGGGCCGCCCTTCGCGGGGTCGGCCCGCGGAACGGTGGCTCCCTCGGCTCCGCCCGCGGCACCCAGTCCGGGGAGGAGACGCTGCGCGGGCGTCGCTGCCGCGGGCGCCACGGGCGTGGGTGGGTTCAGATCACTCAAATTTTGTCCCCACGCCGCCCCGGGGAGCAGCGCGATGGCAAGGATGTACCGGGTCTTTTTCACTTGGAACCCTCCGTTCGAGGCAGCTCGAGCAGTCGGCGCTCGGCGAGCTGCGCGGCCTCCGTGCGCGGATAGTGCTCCGCCACCTGCGAGAGCACGGCGCGCCCCTTGGCGACCTCACCGAGCGATAGCAGGCAATAACCGAGCTTCAGGAGCGCGTCGGGGGCCTTGTTCCCCGAGGGCCAGCGCGCCACCACCGACTGGAACTCCGGGGCGGCCGACGCGTAGTCCTTGCGCGCGTAAAGGGCCTCGCCGAGCCAGTACTGGGCGTTGTCGGCGTAGTCGTGTCGCGGGTAGCGCCGCACGAACGCGCGGAAATCGGCGGCCGCCTCTTCGTTCCTGCCCGCCATCAGACGTGCGTACGAAGCACGGTAGAGGGCCAGCGGCTCACCCTCCGGCGCGGCTTCGCTCGGGATCGCATCAGGCGCCCCGGACGCGGTGCCATGGGGCGGGTTCTTCGGCACGCCCCGGTCGGGGAGCTTGACGATGCCGAGGTTGCCCGCCGTGTCAGCGACGAGCGGCTGGGCCTGGGTCGGACGAGCTGGCGAACGCGCCTCCGCGAGCAGCGGGCGCGACTCCTGCGACGGGCGCCCTTCGAGCTGCAGCAGCGGCCGTCGCGTGGCCGAGAGAGGCGCGGCCGGGCGATCATCCTGCGCGGTCTCGCTGCTCTCGCGCGGCTGCTCGTCGGCCACCGGCTCGGGCCGCAGCGTGATCACCGGCAGCGACGGCGCGCCACCGCGCCGGGAGAGCGCCACCTTCTGGCTGTCCACCTGATCGGTGAGGAGAAACAGTCGATTGTCGAGCTCATCCACCTTGTGCTGCAGCTCGGCGCGGGCCCGCTCCGCTCCCTCGAGGCGAACGCGCAGGTCGCGCACCTCCGCACCGAGGGTGGCAGGACCACAGCCCCCGGCACAGACGATCAGGCAGAGCGCTCGCCGCATGAGATTCGCGAATTGTACCGGCCTCTTCCGGGCGAAGCAAAAAAGCCGTACGCTGGCGGCGATGACATCCCGCTACTTTCGGGTGCCGCTCCACGAGATCGGCTACCTGCGGGCGATCGTCGATGGCTACGACGGGCTCGCGGTGGTGCGCTCGCACGACCCGGGACGCGGCGAGGTGGAGTGGATGGTCGCGGAGGGGCGCGAGGCGGAAGCCGGCGCTCTGGCGGAGCGGCTCAGCGCCGAGATCGGTCTGTGCGAGATCGTCAGGCCAGCCGACTGGAGCGACCTCGGGGCGGCGACACCAGCCCCCGGAGACCCAGTGTGAGGAGTGGCCGGGACGGGCGGACGGGACGGACGGGACGGACGGATCGGGAGTGCCGGGCTCGCTCAGTTCGCCACTCTACGCCGCCCTCGCCGAAGCTTCCGTGGAGTGGCGGGGACCATTGAAATATTTTCGAAACTCTTATTGACAGCGCCCGGTCAGAGTAGCACTATCGGACCAGAAGGTGGACCGGCTCGGGAGTCAAAGACGGGCAGAGTCCGGCGACTGATTCTGGCCGCGGACAGCGATGGCGGATCGTTCAAGATCTTCGCGCGTCGCAGGTGCACTGTCGACTCCGATGCCACCACCGGAAACCGGAGGAGGTGCTCACTGGAAGAGAATGAGCGATCGTGACGGGGGCGGCGAGGACCGCAATTGGTCAGACGATTCGTGCCGCAATTCGCGGCCGACGCTGAGTGTAGGCCCCTGAGGGCCCACGCGTTTCCGACGCCGCCCCCCGAACGACATTCCGGCAATCTGCTTTCAATCCAGTCGCAATCACGCTCCAGTTGGCGATCAATCAAGGGATTGATTCGCTGATTGGAGTTTTTTGTTTTCAGCGCGTCGGCGAACAGTCCTTCAGGATTGTCTCGGCGCCTCGGGCCAGAAGGCGTTCCGCGAGTATTACGCCGAGGTGCTCGGCAGCGGCCGCGGGACCCTCCACGGCGTCCCGGAGGATCTCGCTGCCGTCGGGTCGCCCGACCAGCCCGGCGATTTGGAGATGATCCCCTTCGAGGGTGGCGTGGGCGGCCATCGGGGTGCGACAGCTCCCATCGAGGCGGGCGAGGAATGCGCGCTCGGCCGCCACTGCGATCGCGGTCGGCCGGTGATGGAAGCGCGCAACGCGAGCCCGGGTGGCCGCGTCGTCGGCACGGGTCTCGATCGCGAGGGCGCCCTGCCCGATCGCGGGCAGCGACTCGTGGACCGGGAGCACCTGGGTCACCCGCTCTTCGAGGCCGAGACGGCGCAGCCCGGCCAGCGCCAGCACGACGGCATCGATCTGGCCGTCGTCGAGCTTGTGGATCCGCGTGTCGACGTTGCCGCGCAGGGGCAACACTTCCAGGTCGCCGCGGCCCGCGCGGAGCTGGCACATCCGGCGCAGACTCGAGGTGCCCACGCGGGCTCGGGCGGGCAGCTCCGCCACCATCGCTGCGGCGAGGCCGGGGCGCACCAGCAGCGCATCGCGTGGATCCTCGCGCTCGGGCACCGCGGCCAGGGTGAGCCGGGGCGGGATCTCGGCCGGCAGATCCTTCATCGAGTGGACCGCCACATCGGCCCGTCCGTCGAGCAGCGCCTCCTCGATCTCCTTGACGAACAGCCCCTTGCCGCCGACCTCGGAGAGCGGGCGGTCAAGGATCTTGTCACCGACGGTGATGAGCACGACCAGCTCGATGGTGAGCCCGGGCTCGGCGGCGCGCAGCAGCCGGCTCACGTGATGCGCCTGCCACAGCGCTAGCTTCGACCCCCGGGTGGCGATCCGGAGGTTCACTTGGCCCGCCCGGCTTCCAGGGTCCCGCCCAGCGACGATCCCGAGCCCGAGCCCGAGCCCGAGCCCGTTTCCAAGGGACCCTCACCCCTACCCTCTCCCGGGGGCGGGAGAGGGGGCAAGATCGTTCCCGAGGCTGGCGGTTCCTCGATGGCGAACAGCGTTCGTGTCGCGGAGACGAGGCCGTCGGATTCGCCCTCGCGCTTGAGCGCGGTGAGCGGCGCGTGCAAGAGCTTGTTCACGATCGCCTCCGCCAGCGCCTCGATCACGCGGCGATCGTGCTGCGATGCCCCCTCCAGCTTGCCCAGCGTTCGCGCCACCTCGGCCCGCGCCACCGACGAGAACTGCTCGCGCAGCGCCCGGATCGTCGGGACCACGCCAAGGCTCCTTTCAGCGACCAAGAAGCGCTGCACCTCCTCGGCGATGATCCGCTCGGCGATCTCCGCCTCGCGGCGCCGCTCGGCGAGGTGATCGTCCACCATCGAGGACAGCGCGTCGACATCGTAGAGGTAGACGTTCTCCACGTCGCCCACCTGGGCCTCCACGTCGCGCGGCACCGCGATGTCGATGAAGCACAGCCAGCGCCCTCGGCGCGCCTTCATCGCCCGCTGCACCATCTCCCGTTTCACCACCGGCTCCGGCGCCCCCGTCGAGCAGAGGACGATATCGGCGACCGTCAAGAGCTGCGGCAGCGACTCCCACGGGTGCGCCTTGCCGCCGATCCGGCCCGCCAGGGACTGGGCGCGCTCGAAGGTGCGATTGGTCACCAGCAGCGGCCCGGCGCCGGCCGAGACGAGATGGCGCGCGGCGAGGTCGCCCATCTTGCCTGCGCCGATCACCAGCACCTCCTTGCCCGTCAGGTCGCCGAAGATGTGGCGCGCGAGCTCCACCGCGGCGGACGCCACCGATGAGGAGGAGCGCGCCACTTCGGTCTCGGTGCGGACCCGTTTCGCGGCCGCGAAGGCGCGTTGCAGGACGCGCCCGAGGGTGTTCCTGATCGTTCCGGCGCGCGTGGCGTGCTGGAAGGCATCCTTCACCTGGCCGAGGATCTGCGGCTCGCCGACCACCATCGAGTCGAGGCTCGAGGCGACCCGGAACAGGTGGCGGACGGCGTCCTCGCCGGTGTGCGTGTAGAGGTGCGGCCCGACGACCACGGCGTCGAGAAGGCGGACCTCGGCGAGCAGCTTTTCGACGGCGCGGCGCCCGCGCTCCGCCGCCCCGGCCGGATCGGGCAGGGTCAGGTAGATCTCGACCCGGTTGCAGGTCGAGAGGATCATCGTCTCGCTGGCGTGACCGGCCAGGCGCCGGTTGGCCTCCTCCAGCTCACCCTCCTGGAACGCGGCGCGCTCGCGCACGTCGACGGGGGCGGTGTGATGCGACAGCCCGGTGACGACCAGCACGTCAGACACCGGCCGGGCCCCGAAGGTAGTAGATCGCCACCACGCCGAGGGCCGCTCCGAAGCCGGCCAGCGTCACCAGCGCCGCGCGACGGCCGCGCAGCCCCACCGCCACCCGCGCCACCAGCAGGCCGGCGAAGAGCACCCAGGCCAGCGTCGACATCGCGTACTGCGGCGTCAGCAGACGGTGCGCGCCACCGCCTTGCAGGCGCATCACCCAGATCGTGCCGGTGATCATCGCCACGGTGAAGAGCGGGAAGCCGAGGAGGATGCAGCGTCGGTTCAGCTGGTCGAGCTTTTCGAGCGGCGGCCCCTTCTTGAACAGGGGGCCGAAGCGGCGTCGCTTGAGCTGCCCTTCGGCGACCAGGTAGACCGCTGCGTCGACCGCGGCGACGGCGAAGATGGCCACGCCGGCGGTGGCGAGGCCGATGTGCATCGTCCCGAGCAGGGTCGAGGCGTGCGCCGGGCCGCCGCGCGCGGGACCGAGGCGCGCCGCAACGTCCAGGACGATCGTCACCGGCACGAGCAGCGCGCCGACCAATGGGAGCGGGTAGCGGAAGGTGGTGGCGAGGTAGGCGCCGATCGTGAGCCAGGCGAGGAAGGAGAGCACCTCGCGCACATCGACGAACGGGTGGGTGCCTTGCACGCACAGGTAGCCGATGTCGACGGCGTGCGAGACGAAGGCGGCGGCGAGGGCGATCCGCGCCACGTCCGCGAGGCGCTGGGTGGCCCGCTCGCCCGTCGAGGAGTGGGCCAGGTAGAGCGTGCAGGAGACGGCGTAGAGCGCGAGCGTGAGGGGAAATGCGGGGGGCACTTCGGGATCCTACTCCAGGCGCTGGATGCCGGCGCCGATCAGGGCGGAGCCGGTGACCTCGCCGACGAAGCCAGGCTCGCACTCGTAGGCGCTCTCGCCGAGGAGCACCGAGCTGGCGTAGCACTCCGCGCCGAGGGCCGCGAGCTGTTCGCGCGTCTTCACCCGCCCGACCAGCATGTGGTGATCGATCTCGTCCGAGACGATGCGCGTGAAGTGCACCGCGGGCTTGAGCCGGAAGCTGCGGCCGAGCGCCGGCAGCGACATGACCTCACCGACGAGCTGGACCTTGCCCTCTTCGAGCCAGCGGTCCATCCGTCCCTGCGATATGAACAGGCGCGCCAAGTGGCCTCCGAGGGCAGCAAGCATAGCACCGGGCTACTCACCATGGCGAGCGCCGCGGACGCGCCGGGTGCTTGACGGAGAAGGGGGTCCCTCCGCTGACGTAGTCGTAGTCGTAGTCGTAGTCGATTCAGGGGCACTCTCGCGCGGGGGATCACCTCTCCGGCACATGCGCGTGAGCATCTCCAGGATGCGGGTCAGCAGCTCCATGGCCTGTCGCCGAGTGTCTTCCAAGGCGAGTTGCAGGACCGCCAAGGCATCCCCGATCGCCTTGCACTCCATCGCGGAGCCCCGGGCGATGCGGTAGAAGCGGGCGCCCTCCGGCGCTCCGAAGCGGCCCGCTCCCTCGGCGATGTTCCAGGGGATGGAGAGCGCCGCACGTTGGAGCTGATCAGTGAGAAACGAGTTCCCCCTGGGGGCGCTCGTCGCGATCTGCGACGCAAGGGCGAGGAGCTCGATGGCGCGGCGATGGACGTCGAGCTTCTGGTCGGCCAGCAGGGGCATCCTCCTTGGAGGCCAGGGGGGTCGGTTGGCAGGAGGAATTTGTTGCGGGAGGAAGTTCGATTGCCGTCGCGGCGGACGGGACGACTACGACTACGACTACGACTACGACTACGTGACGAGCAAGAGCCAGCAATAGGGCCCCCTCCGCTGTTAAGCACCCGCCGCCCTCCTTTCGGTTGACGCCCTCCGAACCAATTGGTATTCATCCACTTTCCATGGCCGACCCCGATCTTGATCAGCTCGTGGAGGCGATCGCCTCCCGGGTCCGTGCGCGCCTTGGTGGGGCCGCCTTGCCGGTGCTCGCGCCGCTGCCCTCCGCGCTCGCCACCGCTCTCCGAGACCAGCCCTGCGACGATGATCCCGCGCACTGCTCGGGCTGCGGACACTGCGTCGTTCGCAAGCCAGGGGCGGCGCTGGCGGTGGCCGCGGAAGGGGCGGTCCGCCTCGGCGCCGGCCCCGAGACCGGCCCGGTCGACAGCGCCCTCGCCGGGATGATCGATCACACGCTCCTCAAAGCGGACGCGACGGCGGACGACGTCCGCAAGCTATGCGAAGAGGCGCGCAAGTACCACTTCGCGTCGGTGTGCGTGAACTCGACCAACGTCGCGCGGGCGCGCGGCCACCTCGGGGGCTCGGGGGTGATGGTGTGCGCGGTGGTCGGGTTTCCCCTCGGGGCAATGGTGCCCGCCGCGAAGGCGTTCGAGGCGCGCGAGGCGGTCCGCGCCGGCGCCGACGAGATCGACATGGTGCTGAACGTCGGCGCGATGAAGTCGCGCGACTTCGCCCTGGTGGCCGATGACATCCGCAAGGTCGTCGAGGCGGCACGCCCGGCCAGGGTGAAGGTCATTCTGGAAACCGGCCTACTCAGCGACGAGGAGAAGGTGATCGCGGTCTCGCTCTCGAAGGTCGCAGGCGCCCACTTCGTGAAGACCTCCACCGGCTTCGGTCCAGGGGGCGCCACGGTCGAGGACATCGCGATGATGCGCCGTCTGGTCGGCAACGAGCTCGGAGTCAAGGCCTCGGGCGGCGTGCGCACCAAGGAGGACGCCGAAAAGATGCGCGCCGCGGGAGCCAGCCGGCTCGGCGCCTCGGCGTCGGTGGCGATCGTCACCGGCACCGCCAAGAAGGAACCCGAAGCAAAGGGCAAGAGCAAGCCCGGCGCGTACTGAATGAACGTCGCCGAGCTGATCCGCCAGAAGCGCGACGGCGGGGCGCTCGCCCCGGACGACATCCGGGCCCTGATCGCCGCCTACACCGACGGGACGCTGCCCGACTACCAGGCCGCGGCGCTGCTGATGGCGGTCTACTTCCGCGGGCTCGACGACCGGGAGCTCGACGCCTGGACCTTGGCGATGCTCCACTCCGGCGACGTGCTCGATCTCTCGGAGATCCCGGGGATCAAGGTCGACAAGCACTCCACCGGCGGGGTGGGGGACATGATCTCGATCGCCCTCGCCCCGCTCGTCGCTGCCTGCGGCGTGCCGGTGCCGATGATCTCCGGACGCGGGCTCGGCCACACCGGCGGCACCCTCGACAAGCTGGAGGCGATCCCCGGCTTCAGCGTCAACCTCACCATCGAGAAGTTCCGTTCGCAGCTCGCCACCGTCGGGTGCGCGCTTTGCGGACAGACCGAGCGCCTCGCGCCGGCCGACCGCAAGCTCTACGCGCTCCGCGACGTCACCGGAACGGTCGAATCGGTGCCACTGATCGCCTCGTCGATCCTCTCGAAGAAGCTCGCCGAGGGGATCGATGCGCTGGTGCTCGACGTGAAGGTCGGCTCGGGGGCCTTCATGAAGACGCTCGAGCAGGCGCGCACGCTGGCGAAGACCCTGGTAGCGATCGGGCGCGGCGCGGGCAAGCGGGTGACGGCGTTTCTCACCGACATGGACCAGCCGCTCGGCCGGCGCGTCGGCAACGCGATCGAGGTGCAAGAGGCGATCCTCACCCTCACCGGGATGGGCTCGCCGGATGTCCGCGAGCTGACCCTCGCCCTCGGCGCGGAGATGCTGGTCCTCGGCGGCGTGGCGGCGGACGAGGCGGCAGGGCGGGCGAAGATGATCGGCGCGATCGAGAGCGGCGCGGGGCTCGCCAAGCTGGCCGAGATCGTCGCGGCCCAGGGCGGCGATCCGAGGGCGATCCTGGAGCAGAAGCTGCCGACGGTGGCGACCGCCTCGGTGGTGGTGGCGCCGCGCGCCGGGACGGTGGCGGCGATCAAGGCCGACGAGGTGGGCCTCGCCGCGCTCGCCCTCGGCGCGGGACGCCTCCGCAAGGAGGACGCGGTGGATCCCGCGGTGGGCCTGGAGCTCCTGCGCAAGGTCGGCGAGCCGGTCGGTCGCGGCGAGCCCGTTGTTGCACTGCACCATCGGGACGGACGCGGGCTGGACGAGGCCCGGCGACGGATCGAACGCGCATACCGGATCAGCGACGAGCCGGCGGCTCCCAAGGCGACCAGACCCCTGGTGATCGAGGTGATGCGATGAGTCCACTCCGGCAGGCGCTTGATGCTGCGGCGCAGCAAATCCGCGCGCGGCTCCCCGCCGGCGCGGCCCCGAAGGTGGGGCTGGTGCTCGGCTCGGGCCTCGGCGGCTACGCCGATCGGCTGGCAGGGCGGACGGTGATCCCCTACGGGGAGCTGCCGGGCTTTCCCTCCTCGAAGGTCGAGGGGCACGCCGGGAACCTGGTCCATGGACACGCCTCGGGGATCGAGGTGCTGGCGATGCAGGGGCGGGTGCACTTCTACGAGGGACACGATCTCGCGACGGTGGTGTGGCCGGTGCGCGCGCTTTGCGCCGCGGGCTGCAACACGCTGATCATCACCAACGCCGCCGGCGGGATCGATCACGCGCTCCGCCCGGGCGACCTGGTGATCCTCTCCGATCACCTGAACCTCCTCGCCGACTCGCCGCTGCGTGGCGAGAACGACCCCGCCGTCGGCCCGCGCTTCCCCGACATGAGCGACGCCTACGACCTCGCGCTCCGGGCGATCGCCGCGCGCGCCGGCAACGAGCTCGGCCTGACCCTCCGCGAGGGCGTCTACGCCTGCTCGCCCGGACCGGCCTACGAGACCCCCGCCGAGGTGCGGATGCTGCGCGCACTGGGCGCCGATCTCGCCGGCATGTCGACCGCGCCGGAGGTGATCGCCGCGCGCCACATGGGGGCCCGCGTCCTCGGCCTCTCCTGCGTCACCAACCTCGCCGCGGGGATCACCAACCAGAAGCTCTCCCACGCCGAGGTCACCGAGACCGCCGGCCGGGTGCGCGAGACCTTCATCGCGCTCCTCGATCGCATCCTCGCCCACATCCTTGCCCTCGGCGCGCGGGAGCCTTCGACGTGACCCGCGACGAGGAGCTGATCCGCCTCGCCCTCGTGGCGCGTGCCCTCGCCTACGCTCCCTACTCGGGCTACCAGGTGGGCGCCGCGCTGCGCACCCGCGACGGGCGCGTCTTCACCGGGGCCAACGTCGAGAACGCCTCCTACGGCCTCTCGGTGTGCGCCGAGCGCGGCGCGGTGATCGCCGCGGTGCTGGCCGGCGCGCGCGACATCGCCGCGATCGCCGTCGCCACCGCCTCCTCGCCGCCCGCCGGCCCGTGCGGGATGTGCCGCCAGACGCTGGCCGAGTTCTCGCGCGACCTCGCGATCACGATGGTCAACGATCGCGGGGAGGTCGCCCACGCCACCATCGACGAGCTCCTCCCGCGCGCCTTCCGCGGCGACGCCCTCCCGTGAGGGCATGAAATGATCGAGGTGCGCGGTGGCACGGTGGTCACGATGGACCCCGCGCGGCGGGTGATCGAGGGGTCGGTGTACATCGCAGCCGGGCGGATCCTCGCCGTCGGTGGGCCGCCCCCCGAGGGCTTCCGCGTCGAGACGGTTGTTGATGCCGGCGGGTGCCTGGTCGCTCCGGGGCTGGTGCAGGCGCACGTCCATGTCTGCCAGACGCTCTGTCGCGGCGCGGCCGATGACCTCCCGCTGCTCGAGTGGCTGCGCGAGCGCGTGTGGCCCTACGAGGCGGCGCTCGACGAGCGGGCGATGCGCGCCTGCGTGCGCGTCGCGTGCGCCGAGCTGATCCGCGGCGGCACCACGGCGATCCTCGATATGGGGACGGTCCACGAGACCGACGCGCTGGCCGACGAGATCGGCCGCTCCGGGCTGCGCGCGGTTTGCGGCAAGGCGATGATGGATCACGGCGAGGGCGTGCCTTCCGGCCTGCGCGAGTCGACCCGCGCCGCGCTCGACGAGTCGGACGCGCTCGCCCGTCGCTGGAGCGGCTCACAGGCGCACGGCGGACGGCTCGGCTACGCCTACGCGCCGCGCTTCGTCCTCTCCTGCTCCGACGAGCTGCTCGACGAGACCGCCGCTCGCTGCCGCGCCGGCGCGCGCGTCCACACCCACGCCTCCGAGCAGGTGGCGGAGGTGGCGCTGGTGCGCGCCCGCTTCGGCGCCGACAACATCGCCTGGCTCGACCGGATCGGCCTCGGCGGAGCCCGCGTCACCCTCGCCCACTGCGTCCACGTCACCGACGAGGAGCGCGGCCTGCTCGCCGCCCACGGCACCCACGTCGTGCACTGTCCGTCGTCGAACCTGAAGCTCGCCTCGGGGATCGCCCCGGTGCCGGAGCTGCTCGCGGCCGGCGTCTCGGTGGCGCTCGGCGCCGACGGTGCGCCGTGCAACAACAATCTCGACGCCTTCCTCGAGCTCCGCCTCGCCGCGCTCCTGCACAAGCACCGCGCCGGGGCGCGAGCGATCGGCGCCTCCACCGCGCTCGAGCTGGCCACGCTCGGTGGCGCACGCGCGCTCGGCCTCGAGGCGGAGATCGGCTCGCTCGAGGCCGGAAAGCGCGGCGACCTGATCGTGGTCGACCTGCAGGCTGCCCACCTCGTGCCCATGCATGACCCGACGTCGACGCTGGTCTATGCCGCCCGATCGTCCGACGTGCGTGACGTGATCGTCGACGGCCGCGCGCTGCTTCGCGACCGCCGTCTCACCGACGCGACCGGGCTGGATCTTCCCGAGGTGCTGGCGCGGGGAACGGACGAGGCCAGGCGGGTGGCTTCCCGGACCCGCCTCGGCTAGCGCGAGGCGAGTTAGAAGCGAATCGCCCGGTAGTCATTGCGGTCGTCGCCCGACACCCGCTTCTTCACGATCTGCGAGGCGGGCGTCGGCGCCGGACGCCCCCCGCCGGCGCGCTCCTGGGCCACCGGGGGCCGCGGCGCAGGGTGGGAGACGCGGAGCGCGGCGATCGCCGGCTTCTTCAGCGTCACGGCGCTCCTGGAAACGACAGGGGCCACGCGAGCGGCGGGCGCCTCCGATCGGATCGGCGTCGAGGTGCGCTCGCTCCGGGCGATCGCCACGCGCGCCGGCGCAGGCTTGGCGGCCACCGGGCGCGCCTCGGCGCGACTCAGGAGCGGCCGGGCCGGAGCGACGGCACCAGGCTGGCCTTCGAGGTACTTCGCGATCCGCTGCTCCACGAAATCGCTCATCGAGAGCGAGGCCGCCTCGCAGTAGCTCTTCAAGCGGACGTAGGTCGTGCCGCGCACCGAGATCGACCGCCGGGTCTGCTTCTTGGACATTCAATCGCTCCTTGGACGAGGGCGCTGCTGCCAGCCGAGGTCACCGCCGCGAACAGTCGGAATCTGATCTTCGGTCGATCGTTCGTCAAGCGAAAAAACGAAGAGTCAATGTTTTATCCGAACGATCGCATTTTCCCCTACATCTCCATCGCTGAGCAGCGATCCTCCGCGCGTCCCGGAATCACCCATTCCGATCGCGCCGAATGAGCGAAAAGCCGATCAATTTCGATCACCTGTGAATCCGGTCGAAATCCTCTCTGCTCGCGCGACGGCCCTCCCCGCAGATCGGCGCTATCCTTCCGCTCGATGATCCGCGCCGCCCTCCTCGCTGCCCTGTTCGCCCACGCGCCGTCCCGCGCCGCCGCGCAGCCGGTGATGATCAAGGTCCAGAACCAGGTCCCCGCCGGGAAGAGGCCGACGCTCACCGTGAGCGCGGTGATCCGCGTGTCCGACCTCGAGCTCACGCTCACCCGCGCGGAGGGCGGCACGGCCCTCGGGCGCCACCCCGGCCTGCGCGGTGGCCAGTCGTTCGCCTTCCCGATCGGCGACGGCGCGCCGGGCCGCTCGCACTACCAGGGCACGCTCAAGGTGGCGATGGAGAGCGGCGAGTCGTGGCAGAGCGACCTCACCTTCGAGACGGTGGTGGTCGCCGAGCCGAAGATCACCCTGGCGAAGTTCGACCTCGAAAAGAACCTCCTCGACTTTTCGCTCTCGCGCTCCGCGAAAAACGCCGACCTCACGGTGATCGACGAGAACGGCAAGACGATCGATCACGTCACGGCCAGCTTCGAGGGCGCCCTCCCGGAGGCGCGCCTCCAGGTCGGGTGGAACGTGCAAAGCACCGAGGTCACCCGCTTCAAGCTCCGCGTCACCGACGTGGATGGCTTCGCCTCCAACGGGCTGTTCACGTCCCTGCGCGTGGAGATCCCGCACGACGAGGTCAACTTCGCCAGCGGGAGCGCGGTGATCGAGGACTCCGAGCGCGCCAAGCTCGACGAGGCCTACCGCCGGATCGTCGCCACGTCCGACAAGGCGAAGCGCTTCGTGCGCTGCCGGCTGCTGGTCCAGGGCCACACCGACACCCTCGGGACCAAGGAAAAAAATCAGCGCCTCTCGTCGGAGCGCGCCACCGCGATCGCCCTCTACTTCAAGAAGAAAGGGCTGCCGATCCCGGTCTCCGGCGAGGGCCACGGCGAAGATCGCCCGAGGGTGAAGACGCCCGACGAAACCGATGAGCGCGCCAATCGCCGGGTCGACTACGTCCTCACCGCCGACCAGGCGGGCGCGAGCACCACCACCGAGTGGAAAGGCCGGTAGCCCCCCGTTGGCCCACCGTTAGCCCGCCTTTACCCCGACCGCTACTCCGTGGCCGCGACCTTCTCCGCTTCCTTCAAGATCTCCTCCGCCGTCGCCGGGACCTTCACCCAGCCCGCGGTGTGCTCGGTCCGCAAGTAGACCTCGGTCCCCGATCCCGGGGCCCCCGGCAGGACGGCCACGGTGGTCTTCCCGAGCTCCACGAAGCCGCGCGACTTGCCGTGCAAGGTGTACTCGATCCGCGCCGCCACCGACGGTGCGCCCGCCGCCGGAACCTCGCCCTTGCCGAGCACATCGACCACCACCATCCGCCACACCTTGTCGTGCCAGTTGCGCGCGAGGTCATCCGGCTTGTCGGGCGTCTTCTTCGACGCCAGCTTGGCCGCCAGCACGTTCTCCGGGTTGGTCTGCACCAGCTCCCGCGTCTTCCCGCCCGCGGTGAGCGTCAGCCCGTCGAACTCGCTCGGCTGGAAGGTGTGGACGGTGCGATCGACCAGCCGCAGCGCCGCCGAGTCGAGGTCCGAGAGCGTCGAGCCGCTGAGCACGAACACCCGCCCGTCCCGCTCGTCCTTCACATACGGATCGCTCACGCCGTAGGGCGACGCGCCGATCGAGAACACCACCTTGCTCCCGCGCGCGGTGATCTCGAGCTTCTTCTTCGGCGCATCGAGGCCGAGCTCCTTCAGCTTGTCCGCGGCCATCACCCCGAGCGCGCGCGAGGCCCGCAAGGGCGCGAACTTCCCGAGCAATTTGTCGGCGTTCTCGTTGCCATGTAGCTCCCGCTCGGGCGTCTTCGGCGGCTCCTTCGGGCTGGTGCGGAGCCACACGCCATCGGCGCGCTTCTCCAGCTCCACCCACTTCGCGCCCTCCTCGTAGCGCACCTTGGCGATCTCGTTCTGGGTGGCCTCCAGCACCACCACCTCGCCCGGTGCCCGCTCCGGCTCGCGCTGCCATGTCGTGTACGCCAGGACCAGCCCGACCGTCGCCAGCCCTCCCTGGATCGCTGCGCCGCGCGCCCTCATGCGGTCTCCTTCGCGCCCGCCTTCCGGCGTGGCCTTCGACGGCGGCTGGCAAAGAAGCCGATGCCGAGCACCAGCGCCGGGGCCAGGAAGATGGTGGAGTAGAACCAGATCACGTCCTGCTTCTTGGTGTGCGCGACCGGCACATCGGCCTCGCTCGAGATCTCGCCGGTGATCGCCTCCTCGCCGAGCAGCCACTTCATGCCGTCGATGAGGAAGTAGGCGTTGCCCGGGTTCATCACCACGCCGTCGGAGATCGCGTCCGAATCGGCCAGCACCAGCGCGCGCCCCTCCTCGCTGGTCTTGGTCGCCTCCGGCTTCTTGCGGACCACCGCCGCACCGAGCTCCCACGCCTTCCGCACCTCCGCGGGCGCATCGAAGGCGAAGTTCCCGTTCGCGTCGTTCCAGGTCGCCGTGTGCGCGTGGATGGTGAAGTTCACCGACACGTTCCTCGGCTTGTCCTTCGCCTCCTCGAGCGACCCCGCGCCGAACAGCACCAGCGGCGCCCGCATCCCCAGCCGCCCGAGCGACGTCACCGACGGGTGCGACGAAAACGAACCGGTGACGATGTTCGCCCGATCGCTCTGCTGGTAGCCCTTCCGCGCGTAGACCTGATCGTTGGCCAGCCCCACCGGCGTGTACGAAAGGCCGAGCGGACCGAGCAGCTCCTTGAAATCCATCCCCGCCGCCGGCCCCGCGTCCGGATCGAGCGCCACCATCAGTCGCCCACCGCGCTCGACATAGCGCCCGAGGGCCGCCGCCTCCTCGGCCAGGAGCGGCTTCTGCGGGCCGATCACGAGCACCACCGCCGCATCGGTCGGCACGTCGGTGGCGAGCCCGTCGCCCGCACCCAGGTTGCTCACCTGGTAGCCCTGCTGGTACATCAGATCCTTCGTGTCGCGCAGCGTGGCGCGCTTGTCGGTGTCGTTCGCCGGCTCGCCCGATCGCTCCCCGTGTCCGACGGTGAGGTAGACCTTCCGCTGCGGCCGCGCCACCTGCAGGAGCCGCTTCTGGATATCGCGATCGAGGTTGGCGAGCTGGCTGCGCGCCGACTCGATCTCGAGACCGAGCGAGAGCTGCTCCCGCCGCGTCCCGCGCCCGACGATGATGATCCCGTTGCCCGAGGCGCCCAGCTCCTTCGCCTTCGCCGGGTCGACCGCGTGGTCATACTCCTTGACCTCGATCATCTTCGACTCGGCGACCAGGTCCGCGAAGTAGTTCGCCACCTCCTCGTGGACCTCGTTCGCCGGCGGAAAGAACAGCGCCACCTGCACCGGCTGATCGAGGGTGTGCGCCAGCTTGCGCGTCGACTCCCCCGGCTTGGCGGTCTTGAAATACGAGAGGTCGATTTTCTTGTCGCGCGACGTCGCGACGAAGCCGACCGAGAACGCGAACACCAGCGCCCCGGCGAGCCCGAAGCCGGAGAACATCGCGTCGCGAATTCTTCCGCCCTCGAGCTTCGGCGCCCGCGCCACCGAAGCATAGGCGAGCTCGACCAGGATCGTCGGGATCACCGATCCGAGCCAGAGCGCCGGCCAGAGCGCCGCCAGCACCACCTGCAGCCGCGGCCACCCGCGCTCGAACGGCTGATCGAACAGCTTCGACGACAGGTCGGACTGTACAAAGTACAGCGCCAGCGCCGCCACACCGAGCAGGTGGAGCAGGAGCAGCGTCCCCTCCACCTTCTTCCGATCTTCTTCGCCGCGCCGCCGCCGGAGGTCACGCAGCGCCTCGGCGATCACCACCAGCGCCACGCCCGCCGCGGTCAGCCAGCGCGCCGATCCCGCGCCGATCAGGCGCTCCCCCACGAACACCAGCAGCATACCGACGAGGTAGATCGCCGAAACCATCAGGCTAGGCCCGCCCATGGTCTACCTCCACCGCCGGGCTTCGAGCACCCGCGTCGCCGCGAACAGCGCCACGTAGGTGACCGCGAGGTAATAGACCACATCGCGCAGGTGGACGATCCCCGCCTGGAAGGGCTGGAAGTGCAGCCCGTGCAGCGACAGGTTCGAGAACACCTCCGATAGCGGCCGCTCGGTGATCCGCCCGAGCAGCCACGCCACCAGCATCGCCACCACCATGCACGCCGAGAGGATCGCCGCCAGCACCTGCGAGCGCGTCAGCGCCGACCCGAAGGTCCCGATCGCCAGCGTCGCGCTGCCGAGGAGGAGGAGGCCGAAATACCCGCCCGCGACGTGCCCGTACGACACCTTGCCGTGGATCATCACCAGCATCGGCATGAACCCCGTCGCGAGCGTGACGATCGCCAGAAACGCCAGCGCCGACAGGAACTTACCGAGGACGATCTCGCCGTCGCGAATGGGCGACGAATAGAGCAGGTTGATCGTCCCGGTCTGCCTTTCCTCGGCCAGCAGGCGGAACGCGATCAGCACGCTGGCGATCATCGTCGTGCCGCTGGAGAAGTAGAAGAACAGGCTCAGCACCTCGGACGAGCGCTTGTCGCCGCCCCCGAGCGCGAAGGCGTTGAACAGCAGGCCATCGACGGCCAGCACGCCGGCGATGATCACCCACCCGATCATCGACCGCAGGTAGGCGCCAAGCTCGCGGCGCGCGATCAGGAACGTGGCACTCATGAGGGCTGACCCCCGGTCTGGGTGAGCTTGAGAAAGATCGATTCCAGCTGCGCCGAGCCGCGCCCGACGCGCATCACGTCGATATCGGCAGCGACGAGCGCGCGCACCACCTGCGGACACAGCGCCGCCGGCGCATCGAGCTTGATCTGCGCGACATGCGCCTCTTCGCGGATCACCGAAGCGCTCAGGACCCCGGCCACCGCCCGCACCGCCTGAAGCGCCTTCTCGACCGGCGCGCGGCCCTCTCCCTGGGAAGGCCCGCCGATCTCGATCTCGAGATAGCCCCCCGAGCCCATCTGCGTCGCCAGCTCCTGCTCGCTCCCCTGACCGACGATCTCGCCGCCCTGGATCACCAGCAGCCGATCGCAGGTCTGGCTGATCTCCGACAGGATGTGGCTCGACAGCAGGATGGTGTGCTCGCCCTTCAAGCCCTTGATCAGCTGCCGCATCTCGACGATCTGCACCGGATCGAGCCCCGAGGTGGGCTCGTCGAGGATGAGCAGCTTCGGGTTGTGCACCAGCGCCTGCGCGATCCCGATGCGCTGCTTGAACCCGTGCGAGAGGTTTCCGATCACCTCATCGTGGACGTCGCGGGTCGCCGTCCGCTCCTCCACCTCGATCGTCCGCGCCTTCGCCCGTCCCGAAGGCACGCCGCGGAGGCGCGCCACGAACTCCAGGTAGGCCCCCACCGTCATCTCGGTGTAGAGCGGCGGCGTATCGGGCAAGAACCCGATGCGCTTGCGGATTTCGTGCGGATCGCGCACCACGTCGAAGCCGTCGATGGTGACCCGCCCGGACGTCGGCAGGAGCACGCAGCCGAGCACCCGCAGCGCCGTCGACTTCCCGGCCCCGTTCAGCCCGAGGAAGCCGATCACCTCGCCGCGATCGATCGCGAACGTGAGGTCCCGGATCGCCGCGAGCGCTCCGTAGTACTTGGTGAGTCCTTCGACCTGGATCATGTGTTCAGCCCACAGCCTGATGCCAACGGTTGAGAAGAGATCGCGACGCCACAACCGCGAAGTGGCCCCACGTATTTCCAGAGGGATGCCTCCCCGTCAAGGAGATTTCGGCGGAGGGCCCCGGACGGTCGTCGGTCGGCTGCCCGCTTTGGGCTTCCGGTAGAACTCGCCGAGGACCCCCTCCGCCTGCTTCCCGGCGGGCGAGAAATCGGTCGGCCCCTGCTCGTCCCGCGAGTCGGTGAACCACTTCCAGATGTAGATCCCGGCCAGCCACGGCTGGCCCCACAGCGCCTCGAGCGCGGCGCGATAGCAGGCCGCCTGATGCCCGGGATCGAAGCGCGGGTCGGGATCGTTCTCCGGCCACGTCGCCGGCGCGGTGGCCGCATCCCGCGTCGCGCGATAGCCGATCTCGGTGACCACGATCGGCCGCCCCGCCCGCGCCGAAAGCGCCGCCAGATCGGTCGCGATCTTCCGCCACCCGGCGCGCAATTCATCGACGCTGGCACCGCGCCGCGGGGTCACCGGCATGTAGGCCTGCACGCCGATGAAGTCGAGCGCATCCCAGAAGCCCACCCCCGAAGCCTCGTCCCAGTTCGCGGCGTAGGTGATCGGCCCGCGATAGATCGCGCGCACCTCGCCGGCAAGCCGCCGCCACGCAGCGGGATCGCGCGCTGTCGCCGTCTTCAGCTCGGTGCCGATCACGAACAGGTCGAAGCCCGCCCGCTCCGCCAGCAGCGCGTAGCGCCGCACGAACTCGCGATACGAGGCGAACCAGCGACGGTACGCCTCGTCATCCTTCCAGGTCAGCGCGCCCTGCCACTCGCCGCGGTGGATCCAGAGGTGCGGCTTCAGCGCCACCTTCATCCCGAGCGCATGCGCCCGCTTCGCCTCGACCATCAGGCGCGCATCGCTCTCCGTACCCGCCCGCTGGGTCACCTCGATCGCCGTCGACGAGGGCGACTCCATGAAGCCGAACGGCGTCAGCGAGAGCCACTCCACTCCGAGCGCGCGCAGCCGCCCGAGCGTCTTCGCCGAGGCCTCGCTCCCGTAGCCATCGCGCCCGCCATCGCGCCAGGTGTGCGCGTAGCAGACGCCGCGCTGGAACGGTGCCGGCCCGGGAGCGGCGCGCGCCGCTTGCTGCAGCGCAACAATCACCAGCAGCGCGCTACGGATTACCCGGCGGTTCGAGGAGCTTCGCAACGTGGGCGAGATAGTACTCGGCCTCCCGCCGCGGCTCCAGCGCGCCGGCATCGATCGCCGCCTCGAGCGCCTCGCGGAGCTCCCCGATCCGCCGCGACGGCGGCAGGGCGAAGCGCTCCATGATCACGTTGCCGATCCCCGGCGGCAGCGGCGGCTGGATCGCATCCTCCGCGCGCAGCGCCTCGATCCGCCGCGCGAGCTCGGAGATCGAGCGCAGCGCTGCCTCGCGCTTGCCCGGCCGCTTCGAGGTGATATCGGCCCGCGAGAGGTCGAGCAGATCGTCGAGGTGCAGCGCCATCTCGCGGTCGAAGCGCCGCACCGCCGAGTCGGTCCACGAGCCATCGTACTGATTGGCGCGCAGGTGGTGGAGGACGAGGAACTTCACCTTGTGCCGCGTCGGCTTGTCGAAGGCGAAGCGCCGCGCCACGTCCTCGAACATCCGCGCGCCCACCTCGGAGTGGCGGTGGAAGTGGACGCCCCCGTCGGGGGTGAAGGTGCGGGTGGGCACCTTGCCGATGTCGTGCAGCAGCGCCGCCCAGCGCAGATCGGGCCGCGGCACCGCCTGCCGCACCACCTGCTTGGTGTGCTCCCAGACGTCCTTGTGGCGCCGCCCCGCCTCCTGCGAAAAATCGACCGTCGCCTCGAGCTCGGTCAGCCACAGCGCCAGCACCCCCGCGTCGTGCAGCCACTGCAGCGCGAGGTGGACGTGATGCCCCACCAGCATCGCGGTGAACAGGTCGCGCACCGTCGCTGGCGGCAGGGCCCGGATCTGCGCCCCGAGCGCGCGCGCCGCCTCGGTCGCGGCCGGCGCCGGGAGGTTCCCGTCGAGCGCGATCGCCACGACCTGGCCCAGCATGGCGATCGGGTCATCGAACCGCGGCGGCGCGTCGATGGGAGGTGGTTGATCGTGGGTCATCCGGGAAGCGGCCTTCGCAGCGCGGTGACGATAGCAGAAGTCGAGGGGTGCTTAACAGCGGAAGGGGCCCTCTTGAGGCCCTCTTGCTGGCTCTTGCTCGTCACGTAGTCGTAGTCGTAGTCGTAGTTGTAGTCGTAGTCGTCCCGTCCGCAGCAACGGCAATCGAAGTTCCTCCCGCAACAAATTCCTCCTGCCAGGCTACGACTACGACTACGACTACGTGAGCGGAGGGACCCCCTTCTCCGTTAAGCACCCGAAGTCGAGGGCCGTGTTGACAAGCCGCCATCCCTTGGGCCTAACTGACCCTCCGAAGGCGGCTCCGCAGATTCCCCCCCGCAGCGCGGCTACCGCGGGGCGAATCGCGAAATACCATAATTTTCACGTATCCAGGAAGGCGCGACGCTTGCTATACCCGCCATCATGCTGCAGGGCTTCATCACCGAAAGTGACTTCCAGGCGATCGAGGACACGTTCCCCGGGATCTGGCACTTTTACGTGGAACTCCATGATAAGCCATGTACTTTCATCGAGTTGCTCTGGCGATTCTCGCGCCGCGCCAGCGCCTGCGGCGGGGAACTGGCGCTTCCGCAAACAGGCTGACCACCGCCATGGCTGACGCCGGTCGACAGCCGATCGGCGTGTTCGACTCCGGCCTCGGCGGACTCACCGTCGTCCGCGCGCTCACCGAACGACTCCCCTCCGAAAAAATCCTCTACCTCGGCGACACCGCCCGCGTTCCCTATGGCTCGAAGAGCGGGGAGACCGTCGTCCGCTACTCGCGCATGAGCGCCCATTTTCTGATGGGCCGCGACATCAAGATCCTGATGGTGGCCTGCAACACGGCGTCGGCGTACGCGCTCGATGCGCTGGCGGCCGACCTGGCGATTCCCGTGCTCGGGGCGGTCGAGCCGGGAGCCGACGAGGCGGTGGCGGCGACGGTGCGCGGCGAGGTCGGGGTGATCGGCACGCTCGGTACGGTCCGCTCGGGCTCCTATCCGCGCGCGATCGCGGCGCGCGATCCGCGCATTCGCGTCGCGCAGCTCGCCTGCCCGCTGCTGGTGCCGCTGGTGGAGGAGGGCTGGCTGGGCGGCGCGGGCGATCGGCTCGAGGACCGCGCCGCCGCTGCGATCGCGGAGCGCTACCTCGGTGAGCTCTGCGCCGCGGCCCCAAACCTCGACGTGCTGGTCCTCGGCTGCACCCACTACCCGCTGGTCCGCGCGCTGCTCGCCCGCACCGCCGAGCGCCTGTGGGACCGCCCGATCGCACTGGTCGACTCGGCCCAGGCGATGGCGCGCGCGGCCGATCGCATCCTCTCCCAGGCGGGGCTGCTCGCCGGTGGAGCGGGCGGGCTCTCCTGCTTCGTCACCGACGATGCGCGGTTCGCCGAGGTGGCCGCACGCTTCCTCGGCCATCCCATCGCCACCGTCGAGAAGGTCGACCTCTAGCGTGCTGGCCGAGAAATTCTTTGCAGAATTTCCCGGCCAGCACACTAGGCACGATCCCACGGTGCGTGCCGCCCCGCCCCGTCGGCCCTCCCCCAATCGATCCTGGGGGCAAGCCCACGTCCGTCGGGGTCCCCACCCCTGCTCACGACGGCACTTGCCGGCGTGCCGCGGCCGAGCGCGGCCTTTTTCTACTGCGAACTTCTGTGTCGGGACACTAGGCCGCGCTGATCTTCTTGGCCTCTTCGGCGTGCTTTCGCTTGCTCAGCAGCTCGACGATCTGCTCCTGCCTGCGCAGCTTGTTGCGGACCTGCTCCTCGGTGACGTTGTAGTTGGTCTGGAACTCCAGGCCCTCTTCGTAGAGCAGCGCGAGGTTGTCCTCGCTCTCGAGGTACTGCGCGGCCCGCTTCCCCTTGTAGGTGAGGCGCGGGAAGGAGGCGATCTTGCCGGCGATCCAGTGCCACAGGCCGGCCAGCTGCTGCTCGTAGAGGCGCGTCTCCTCGTCGAGCTGGTCGTAGATCTCGGGGAAGCGGGCACGGAAGGCGTCGAAGGCGTCGCCTCCCTGGGCGGCCACCGCGGCGAACGCGGCGCGCACGAGCAGGATGTCGTCGACGAAGCGGAGCGGGCCGTCGCCCTCCTGGGGCAGGAGCGCGTAGGTGATCGCTCCGGCGGCGATTTCACGCGCCGCGGGGTCGAGGTCCGGATCGGAAGCGGCCTCCTGGAGGACCTTCAGATCGAACGGCAGCGAGAGGAGATGATCGCTGATATTGGCGAGGAAGCTGCGCTCCGCCTCCTTGGCGCTCATGATTCCTCATACCTGTCCGACGCGGAATTTTCAAGTTGGATGTTCTGGGCGGGTGCTTAACGGAGAAGGGGGTCCCTCCGCTCCCGTAGTCGTAGTCGTAGTCGATTCAGGGGCACTCTCGCGCGGGGGATCACCTCTCCGGCACATGCGCGCGAGCATCTCCACGATGCGGGTCAGCAACTCCATGGCCTGTGACGTCGAGCTTCTGGTAGGCCAGCATGGGCATCCTCCTTTGTGGCCAGGGTGGTCGGTTGGCAGGAGGAATTTTTTGCGGGAGGAAGTTCGATTGCCGTCGCTGCGGACGGGACGACTACGACTACGACGACGACTACGACTACGTGACGAGCAAGAGCCAGCAAGAGGGCCCCCTCCGCTGTTAAGCACCCGTTCTGGGCGCCCTGGGCGCGCCCCACCAACGCCCGGCGAGCGTGTGATAGACTGCGCGGCGGCACGACCATGAAGGCTCGCCCCCCGCTCAACGGGTACAATCACAACGTCCGGCACGCGGGGCATCTGCTCCACGTTCAGACCGAGGACTCGGGGCTGCAGAACCCCCACATCTTCACCCACGTCTTCCTCGGTGGGACGATCCTCGGCTCGAAGCGCGCCGACTACAATCCGGAAGACGAGGACGACGCGATCCAGCAGGTGATGCAGTCGCAGCACAAGGCGATGCTGCGGGACGTCCGGGCGGGTGCCTTCGACCCCAAGCTGCCACGGCCCGAAGGCGGCGCGGCCAGCGTCGCAGAGTCCGAGGAGGACGTGGCGACGGCGCTCGATCTTGCCCCCGGGCCGGCGCTGGCGGTCGCAGTCGCCGCGAGTCCCGGGGCAGTCGCGAGCCTGGCGGCGCTCGCCGGTGCGCCGGTGCTCAGCGAGCCCTTCGATCCCAACGCGACGCTGCGAGAATCGATCCGCCTGCCGTTCGATCCCGATGCGACGCTCCCCGACGGGTATGGAGGTGCGGAGGAGCCGGGAGCGACGCTGCGCGATGGTCTCTCGGCTGCGCTCATGGGGGCGGTCGCCGCCGGCGCCGCGATCGCGACGCCGGGCCAAGCCGCGCCGGCCCTGGATGCCCCGGCACCCGTGCCCGCGGCCATCGCGGCCTCCCCGGCGCCAGCCCCGGAAACAGCGCAGCCTGCTCTCCGGCCGCCGCCGCCACCGCCGGTGCCATCCCGACCGGCCGCCGCTCCCGCGCTGCCGTCGCCAGCCCGTGCAGCGGCGCGCGCTGTGCCGCCCCCTCCCCCGCCGCCGCGGATCAGCCGGCCGGCGCCTACCGGAGCGTTACCTCCCGTGGCAGTCGCGCCTGTGGCCGGCGCGCCCGCGCTGCCGCTGGCGCCCGCGCCGGGGATGCAGGCCGCACCGAGACCGTCCCATGCGCCATCCGGGCCGTCTCCGGTGGTGGTCCGCCCTTCGCCGCCCCCGGTGCCGGCCGCGGCGCGCGCGCGCTCCCCGTCGGTGGTGCCTCCTGCGCCGCCGGCGTCGGTAGCAGCGCCCACGTCATCCGTTGCAGCTCCTCCGTCCCCTCCCGCGGCGCAAGTTGCAGAGCCCGCGGCCCACCCGGCGGCTCTCGACGCGGCGCCGGTGGCGGCTCCGGCCCGACCGGCGGCCCCCGCGTCGGCACCCGCGCCGGCTCGCCCCTCGGCCGCGGCCAGGCCCCCCGAGTCGGCTGCGCCGCCGCCTCGCTCCCCGGGCCCAGCCGTGTCACCGGCCGCCCGGCCCTCGCCGCCAGTGTCGGTTGTCGCGTCGGCGCCCGCGGCGGTCCGTCCTGCGGCCCCAGCCGTGCCATCCGTGGCGAGACGACCGTCTCCCGTGCCGGGTCCTCCCTCGGGGATCGTCCGGCCGGTCGCGCCCACTCCGCAGCGGATCATCGGTCGCCCAGGGTCTGCCGCGGCTCGGGCGCCGACCACGCCCGCCGCTCCCGGCGGCACCTCGCGGCCGCTGGGCTCGCCTCCGCGACGCAGCACCGTGGCGCTGGAGTCCCGCCCGGCGGGTCGGCCGCCGCCCTCCTTCGCCGGCCCGCGCCCGAAGAGCCACCAGCCTGTTCAGCCCTTCGCGACCGGTCGGTCGGCGGAAGGAGTCGTCGTGGCCCGCCCCGCTGTCATCGTCAGCGACGGGATGACCGCCATGCCGCGGCGTCCGGTCGCGACCGCGGTCATGGCGGCGCCGCGGGGAGGTGAGCCACGCGACACGGAGCCACCCGCGGCGAACCTCTTCGGCGCCGATCTGGTGTCCGAGAGGAGCCTCGACGAGGTGATCCTCGCCTACCTCGCGGAAGACCTGCCCCTGAAATGAGGCGAA
The DNA here is from genome assembly GCA_009692555.1 of Myxococcales bacterium. GTDB lineage: Bacteria > Myxococcota_A > Polyangia > Palsa-1104 > SHYY01 > SHYY01. The sequence continues at coordinate 31,014 of SHYY01000009.1, read as the reverse complement.
AATGACCCAAGTCACGATCAATTCCGCCACACCGTGTGTCGGTTGCGTCCGCGCCGAGGCGCTCCTCGGGCGGCGGCTCATCTCATGAGGCGGGCGCGTGGGGCGGTGCTGGCCGCCCTTGGCCTCTCGTGCCACGCGGGAAAACCGGCCGACGGGCCGCCGCTCGACGGGGTGCTGGTCGCCGGTCAGGCGCGCGCCGGCAAGGTGACGAAGGAGAGCGAGCTGATCGGTGGCCCGGTCGCCTACGGCCGCGTGGGCGACGTGTGGAAGCTCTACAACGCCCGCGCGCGCTTCCTGATCCAGGACGTCGGTGTGGCGGTCGGGCTTGATCTCTACGGTGGCAACCTGATCGACGTCGATCTGGTTCGCCCAGGAGACAACGGAAAAAACGGTAACGATCTCTTCCGCGAAGCGTTCCCCCTGGTCGGCCTGAGCGGCGTCAACCCGAGCGCGATCGAGGTCGTCTCCGACGGGACGAAGGGCGGCCCGGCGATCCTGCGGGTGCGCGGCACCGACGCGCCGACCGACATCCTGCCGCAGATCGACGACCTCGCGCAGGGCTATGGCGGCGAGGTCACCGTCGACTACGAGCTCGCCGCCGACGTGCCCTACCTGAAGATCACCACCACCTACCGCGCCCGCGCCGGGCAGTCGATCCTCAACCTCGGCCTCGGCGACTTCCTCTCTTTCGGCGCGTCGCTGGCGGTGGTCTCCCCCGAGAACGGCTTCACTGGCGGCAGCAAGACAGTCACTTTCCTCGCCTCGTCGGGCGAGGGGACGTCCTACGGCTACGTCTATCCCGCCGGCAACCTGAGCATCCCGATCGTCGACGCCTCGGGGACCGCGGCGCTGCTGGTGTCGCAGCCGGTGCCCGAGGGGGGCAGCCTATCGGTCACGCGTTACCTGGTGGTCGGCGGCGGCGACGCAGCGTCGGTGAGCGGGCCGATGTACGCGCTGCGCGGGATCGCCACCGCCCTGCTCTCGGGCCGTGTCCTCGACGGACAGACGCCGGTGGCGGGCGCGCGGGTGACGCTGTTTCGGGCTCCCTACAGCGCGGCCTCGACCTGCATCGACCAGGCGAAGAGCGCGGCCGACGGGAGCTACCGCTTCGAGGCGCCGCCGGGAGAGTACGTGGCGATCACCGGCGGGATCGGGCGCGTGCATGGCGCAGCGACGGCGATCTCCCTCGGCATGGACGGGGTGGCCGGGCGCGATCTGCCGGTCGGCGGCTTCGGTCAGGTGAGCCTCGATATCGGTGAGGGGATCGGCGGCGCCCGCCTCGGCGTCCCGGCGAAGGTGTCGTTTTCGTCGCAGAACGCGGAGCGCCCCGACGCGCGCTTCGGCCCCGATCCGACCGAGAACGAGCGCTTCGGTCTCTCCGGCGTCGCCCTCACGCCCGACGGCAAAGGCACCCTCCTGCTCAAGCCCGGCACCTACCGCGCCACCGTCTCGCGCGGCCCGGAGTACGAGCTGACCATCGTCGACAACATCGTGCTCGCGGCCGGCGGCACCGCGACGCTGAAGGCGGATCTGACGCGCGTCGTCGACACCACCGGCTGGCTGGCGGGCGACTACCACCAGCACACCCAGGGCTCGATCGACTCGCCGGTGCCGGTGCGCGAGCGGGTGATCGAGGACATGGCCGAGGGGGTCGAGTTCCCCGCCGCGACCGATCACGACAACGTCACCGACTTCCGCCCCCACATCGCCGCGCTCGGCCCCGACGCCAGCCGCTTCATCAACGCGATGATCGGCAACGAGATCTCGGTCAACGGCGTCGGCCACTTCAACGGCTACCCGCTCACCGTCGATGCGGCCGATCCCTACGCCAAGGTGGGCGCGAAGTTCTGGGCGCGCCGCACCATCCGCGAGCTGACGGTGCGGGTCCACGCCGAGCCGCAGGAGGCGGTGCTCCACGTCAGCCACCCGCGCACCAACTCGCTGGCCGGCTTCTTCAACGCGGTGAAGTTCGATCCCACCACCGGCCTCGCGGCGCGCGACTTCCCGATCGACGGCTTCGACGCGCTGGAGGTGAACTCCGACCTCGCCACGCCGGCCTACTTCCTCGCCGCCAACGATGCTGCGGTGCACAAAAAATCGGGCGACACGCCGTCGGGGATCCCGGCGATGCGCGACTTCTTCGGGCTGCTCAACCTCGGCAAGACGCTCGCGGCGCTCGGCAACTCCGACACCCACGGGCGCAACGACGGCTCGGGCTGGCCGCGCAGCTTCGTCTTCGTCGGCACCGACGATCCGCGGGCGGCGAAGGAGGGCGATATCGTCGCGGCGATCAAGGCACAGAAGGTGACCGTTTCGAACGGCCTGTTCGTGACCACGACGCTGAACGGGCAGCCGCGGATGGGACGCGGCGAGGTGGTCGCGCTGGCGGGAGCGGCTTCGGCCAGCCTCGGAGTGAAGGTGCAGGCGCCGTCGTGGATCGACGCCGCGTCGTTCGAGGTGTACGCCAATGGCCGCCCGCTCCCGCTCGCGCGGAAGGGGCCGGGGGCGTTCGAGCAGCGCGCGGAGGGCGATCCCGGCGCGGTGCTCTCGATGGCGCTGGACCCCGCCGAGGCGAAGGGCAAGGTGGTGCGCCTCGACGGCGCGGTGATCGTCAAGCCGGCGCGCGACACCTGGTACGTGGTCGTGGCGCGCGGCGGCAAGTCGATGTCCCCCGTCGCGGCGGGCGATCCGTTCGGCTACACCAATCCGGTGTACGTCGACACCGCCGCAGACGGCTGGACCGCGCCCGGCGTGCCGTAGCACACAGCCGTGGCCCACCGCTTTTGACCGACGCCCGGAGCGCTGCTAGAGTCGCGGCGTGAGCGGCCACCGGCTGCTGATCATCGACGACAACCGCGACATCCGCGAGCTGGTGATGGCCTACCTCGGGCGCGCCGGGCGAACGCTGTTCACCGCCTGCGACGGTGACGAGGGGCTCGCCGTGGCGCTCGAGGTGCGTCCTGATCTGATCATCACCGACGTGATGATGCCGCACCGCGATGGCTTCGAGCTGGTCCGGGCACTTCGGTCGCGGCACGACTTCTCGCTGGTGCCGGTGATCTTCCTGACCGCGCTGGTGAGCCAGGCGGATCGGCTGCGCGGGCTCCGGCTCGGCGCCGACGACTACCTGCCGAAGCCGTTCGATCCGCAGGAGCTGCTCCTCCGCGTCGAGCGGGCGCTGAAGTGGCGTGACGAGGCGATCACCAACGCGGCGCTGGTCGCGATCGACGAGGCGGCGCCCGCCGGCCTCTGCGGATCCCTCCACCAGATCGGGCTGGCGACGCTGCTGTCGATGCTCGGGCTGGAGCGGCGCAGCGGCGTGATCGCGCTCCACCGCGGCGAGGAGAGCGCCTGCGTCTACCTGCACGATGGCCGGGTGGTGGCCGCCCAGCGGGGTCGCGGCGGAGAGGGCGGTGCGTCGCTGGTGTTCGAGCTTCTGACCTGGAGCGATGGCTCGTTCACCTTCGACGACACCCGGGTCGAGCGGCGCGACGAGATCGGGATGTCCACCGCCCACCTGCTGCTCGAGGGCGCGCAGCGCGTCGACGCCTCGCGTGCGCGGAAGTAGCCGCGCGGCGCCAAGGAGGCTGGCCATAACTAACTTGCCAACTCGGCACAGCATGCCGGAGCAGATCGCGAGCGCGCCCGGAGGACCCGACCGAGGCGTACCCTCGGTACGCCGACCGAGGGTCCGAGGACGTAAGCCGCGAGATGCCCGGCAGGCGAAGCCAGGTGGCAATGTAATTGTGATCAGCCTCCTAACCCTGGCGGCCCTGCTCGCCTCGGCGCCGGCGGTGGCGCACGAGGACCGCATCCCGAAGCGCGAGCGGTTGACGCTGTCCAGCGGCTCGGCGTCGCTGAACATCGAGTACGCCGTGCCGCGCGGCGACGTGGCGCGGGCCCTCGCCGGGATCTTCGATCGGGATCGCTCGGGCGACCTCGAGGCGGGCGAGCGCGCGCTCCTCGGGCGGCACCTCGCCCGCGAGGCGACCGCGTTCGTCGCCCTCACCGTCGACGGGGTGACCGTGGTGCTCCTTCCGGGCGCGGCGCCGACGGTGACGGTGGGTGGTCGCGACGGACCGCTGCTGATCGTCTGCGACCTCGCAGCGACGGTGGCGCTCACCCCGGGGGCGCACCGCGTCGTCCTGTCCGACCGCCACAAGGATCGGCGGGTAGTCATCCCCGTCGAAGTCCACCTCGGCGACCGACTCACCTGGCGCGCTCGCCCCGCGCCGCTCCCGTCGGTGGACGCCGCCCATCCCCTCGATCTGGCGATCGCGGTGGACTGAGTTCAGGGCGGGTCGAGGAGGGTGGCGAGCGTCTGGTGGACCTCGTCGGCGCCGGTGGCGCGCAGCGTCGCGACGTCGTGGATTCCGGTCGCCACCGCCACCGCCCGCACGCCGGCGCCGCGCGCAGCCGCGACGTCGCGCGGGGTGTCGCCGATCACCCGGATCTGCCGTCGATCGATCGCGCGGCCGGCGAAGCGCTCGGCGCGCGCGATGGCGACCTGGACCAGCTCGGTGCGCACCGCGGAGTCGGAGCCGAAGCCGCCGAAGGGGAAGTGCTCCCAGAGGCCGGCCGCCTCCAGCTTGAGCCGCGCCCCCCCGAGGACGTTGCCGGTGGCGAGGCCGCAAAGCGCGCCGCGGGTGGCGAGCGTGGCGAGGACCTCCCGCACTGCCGGCAGCACCTCCACCACCCGCGGACGCGCCAGCTCCTCGCCGAGGCAGCCGAGGTAGGCGTCGATCACTTCCGTCGCCTCGTCCGCAGTCGGCGGGCGCCCGAGCGCGCGCTGGCAAACCTCTTCGAGGATCAACGGATCGGTGTTGCCGTGCAGCACCACCCCGTCGAGAGCGCGCGCGATCCCGAGCACCTGCGCGCACGCCCGGGCGAAGGCGCGCCCGCCCGAGCCGGCCGAGGTCATGAGCGTCCCGTCGAGGTCGAAAAGGTACAGCACGAAACGGCGAGAGTAGCAAAGATTTCGCGCCCCTGGAACCGCGCCGGTGGCGACGGGCGACCGCCGAAAAAGGGTTGACGCTCCCGGACCCCTTTGTTACAAGAGTCGCGGCTTTTCCCCCGAAAGGACCCGACAGAAGAAATGGCCAACCTGGACATCCTGAACCGCGAAGGATGCGACCCCACCCAGCATATCTGGTCGCGCCGCAACTTCCTCGGGCTCGCCGGCTGGGGCGCGGTGCTGGGCGCGCTCGGCGTGGGCACCGGAGCCTTCGGACGCTTCATGTACCCGCGCGTGCTGTTCGAGCCGAACACCATCGTCAAGCTCGGCAAGCCGGGCGACTACATCCCCGGCACCGTCAGCGAGAAGTGGATCAAGGACTTCCGCCTCTGGCTGATCCGCTACAGCGACGGCACGATCGCGGCGCTGTTCGGGAAGTGCACCCACCTCGGCTGCACGCCGCGCTGGCTCGAGGCGGAGAACAAGTTCAAGTGCCCGTGCCACGGCTCGGGCTTCCGCGGGATCGACTTCGGGCTGGGCGGGCCGAACTGGACGGGGGTGAACTTCGAGGGGCCGGCGCCGCGCCCGCTCGAGCGCTTCAAGATCGGCCTCGCCGAGGACGGTCAGATCGTCGTCGACATGGCGATCGTCTATCGCGGCGAGGCGGATGATCCGAACAAGAACTGGTTCGCCCCCGACGCACTGCTCAAAGCCTAGGAGCCGCACTTGGCCAACGGGAACGGCAAGGAATCGTTTTTCGAGAAGGTGAAGGAGTCGCCGGTCTGGAAGTCGGTCTTCCGGCACGGCTACGCCGACACCCCGCGCAATCGCATCCTGCAGGTGTCGTCGAACGTCTTCCTCCACCTCCACCCGTCGAAGATGCCGCGCCACGCGGTGCGCATCCGCTTCACCTGGTGCGCTGGCGGCGTGACCTTCCTGTTCTACCTGATCCTCGTCGTGACCGGCATCATCCTGATGTTCTACTACCGTCCCACCGGCGAGCAGGCGTACCACGACATGAAGTACCTCCAGTTCGATGTCCCGTTCGGGATGATCATGCGCAACATGCACCGCTGGGGCGCGCACGCGATGGTGATCGCGGTGTGGATCCACATGCTGCGGGTGTTCATGACCGGCAGCTACAAACCGCCCCGCGAGTTCAACTGGGTGATCGGCGTCAACCTGCTGGTGATGACGCTCCTGCTCTCGTTCACCGGCTATCTCCTGCCGTGGGATCAGCTCTCGATCTGGGCGGTCACCGTCGGCACCAACATGGCGCGCGCGGCGCCGATGGTCGGTCACGAGGGGCCGTTCGCGGACCTCGTGGGTGTCAACTCGCGCTACGACATGCGCTCGCTGCTGGTGGCCGGTCGCCTCGTCGGTGGGCCGACGCTGCTGCGCTTCTATGTGCTGCACTGCATCTTCATCCCGGTGATCGCGTCGGTCCTGATGATCGTGCACTTCTGGCGCATCCGGAAAGACGGCGGCATCTCGGGGCCGCTGTAGCCTTCGGCCACCTTCGGCAAGGAAGACCTGAAATGGCTGAGATCACAACGAGTCCCGATGCGCCCGCCGCCGCTGCTGCCCCGGCCGTGGCCGTCGCTGGCGAGCGCGCCAAGAGCAAGGTGAAGGAGGTCAACCTCCCAAACCGGATCCACACCTGGCCCTACCTCGTGCGCCTCGAGTTCCTGTGCGCGCTGGTGGTGATGATCGTGATGACCGTCTGGTCGATCACCATCGACGCGCCGCTCGAGGAGCCGGCCAATCCGAACAAGACGCCGAATCCGTCGAAGGCGCCCTGGTACTTCCTCGGGCTGCAGGAGATGCTGGTCTACTTCGACCCGTGGATGGCGGGCGTGATCCTGCCGACGATGATCATCATCGGGCTGATGGTCATCCCCTACATCGACGTGAACCCGAAGGGGAACGGGTACTACACGATCAAGGAGCGGAAGTTCGCGGTCTGGACCTTCCTGTTCGGCTTCCTGGTGCTGTGGATCCTGCTGATCTTCCTCGGCACCTTCATGCGCGGGCCGGGCTGGTACTTCTTCTGGCCGGGGCAGTTCTGGGATCCCCACAAGACGGTGGCCCTGACCAACGTCAACCTGCCGTACATCCTCGGCGCGCGCACCGACACGGCGCAGTTCATCATCGGCGGGCTTCTGACGGGCGCGCTCTACGGGTGGTTCGTGCCGATGATGCCGCTGCTCAGTCGCGGCAAGGGTCCGAAGAAGCTGGTCGACTTCTACCGGTCGCTGGGAGCGGTGCGCTTCTCGATCACGATGGGCATGTTCGCGATGATGATGTCGCTGCCGATCAAGATGATCCTGCGCTGGACGCTGAACGTGAAGTACGTGTGGGTCTGCGGCTCGTACTTCAATATCTGAGCCTCACCGAACGACCTACCCGCGCACCGTGATCCCCGCCTGATCCTCGAGCACCCGGATCAGCGCCGTGAGATCGAGCTCCCCGTAGCCGGCGGCGACCGCGCGCTCGCACAGCGCCCGCACCGCCTCCAGCGTCGGCAGATCGAGCCCGAGCGCGCGGGCGGTGGCGATCACCAGCTCCTGATCCTTGAGCATCAGCGCGAGGCGGAAATCGGGCGTGAAGTCGCCGGCCAGCACCTTGGGCGTCTTGGCCGCGTAGAGCGGTGAGGCGAAGGCTCCGCCCTGGATCACCTCGACGGTGCGGGCGGGATCGAGCCCCAGCTTCGCGGCCAGGACCAGCGCCGCGGTGTAGCCGGCCATCATGTGCGCCCCGAGGCTGTTCAAGACCAGCTTGGTCGCCGAGCCCGCCCCCGACGGGCCGACGTGGCGCACCCGCCCCATCGCCTCCAGCACCGGTCGCGCGCGCTCGACGGCCGCCGCGTCGCCGCCCGCCAGGATGAGGAGCGTCCCGTCCTCCGCGGGCCTCCGCGATCCCGAGACCGGCGCGTCGAGCAGATCCACCCCCCGCGCGGCCGCTAGCTCCGCAAGTACATGGATTGTCTTGGGATCTACCGTCGACATCTCGCACAGCAGGGCGCCGGAGTGCATCCCGGCGAGCGCCCCGCCCTGCCCGTCACAGACCGCGGAGAGCGCCGCCGGATCGGAGAGCATGGTGATCACCACCTCCGCGCCGCGCGCGGCTTCGGCCGGAGTCGGCGCGACCCGCACTCCCGAAAGAGCGCGAGCCAGCGCCTCGGCCTTGGCGAGCGTGCGATTCCAGACGGTGAGGGAGTGACCGCGACGGGCCACGTTCCTTGCCATCGCCTCGCCCATCGTGCCGAGGCCGAGGAAGGCGACATTCATGCGGGGGGATCCTCGTGCCCTAGCTTGGCTAGTCAAGGCGGGAGACGGAGGCGGCGTACTCGCCCTCGTCACTGGCGGAGACCGACACCCTCATCGGGCGGCAGCAGACCTCGCAGTCCTCGACGTACTCCTGGGCCTGGCCGCCGCCCTGGTCGATGGCGAGATCGATCTCCTCGCCGCAGTACGGGCAGGTGACGGTGTCGTCCATCGCGGACCGGGCTCTAGGAGCCTGTTGGGGTAAGGCGCCGTAGCGAGGCCGCCGAGACCGAGGCCAGGCGAGAAGCGACGACGACGGACTGCTTTCTGCAATCCGAGGAGGAGCGACGTTGCTCTCCGAGCTTGCTGCACGTCGGCGATAGCCGACGAAGCATGGCCGAAGGGATCGGCGACCGCAGTAGGCGCATTACTCCAGCAGGCTCCTAGGCCTCGCCCTCGGATGCCACCGACGAGGAGGGGGCCTTCTTCGGCGCGGCCTTCCGTGCCGCCACGACCTTCTGGCCGTTGCCGTTGCCGTTGCCGTTTTTCGCCGACGGCGACTTCACCGCGTCGGCCAGCTCGTCCTTGCGGGTCGGCTGCTCCCAGGTGAAATCCTTCTCGGAGCGCCCGAAGTGCCCGTAGGCGGCCGTCTGGCGATAGATCGGCCGGAGCAGGTCGAGCTCGCGCACCAGCGACGCCGGGCGGCAGTCGAAGCGCTCGCGCACCAGCTTGGAGAGCTGCTCGTCGGAGACCACGCCGGTGCCGAAGGTGGTGACCAGGATCGACACCGGTTGCGCCACGCCGATCGCGTAGGCCAGCTGGACCTCGCAGCGACGGGCGAGCTTGGCCGCCACCAGGTTCTTGGCGATGAAGCGCGCGTAGTAGGAAGCCGAGCGATCGACCTTCGACGGGTCCTTGCCCGAGAAGGCGCCGCCGCCGTGACGGCCCCAGCCGCCGTAGGTGTCGACGATGATCTTGCGCCCGGTCAAGCCCGAGTCGCCCATCGGCCCACCGACGACAAACCGGCCGGTCGGGTTGACGAAGAACCTGGTCTTCGGGGTGAGCAGGTGCGCCGGGATCTCCTTCTTGATCACCTCGTCGATGATCGCCTCGCGGAGGTTCTTGTACTTCACGTCCTCGGTGTGCTGGGTCGACACCACCACCGCCTCGACGGCGACCGGCTTGTCGTCGACGTAGCGCACCGAGACCTGGCTCTTGCCGTCGGGGCGCACGAAGTCGAGGAGGCCCTTCTTGCGGACCGTGGCGAGGCGCCTGGAGAGCTTGTGGGCGAGCGCGATCGGGAGCGGCATCAGCTCCTTGGTGTCGTCGCAGGCGTAGCCGAACATCATCCCCTGATCGCCCGCGCCCTGGTCGTCCCGCTTGTCGTCCCGGCGGTCGACGCCCTGGGCGATATCGGGCGACTGCTGCTCGATCGCCACCAGCACGCCGCAGGTCTTCCAGTCGAAGCCCATCACCGAGCCGTCGTACCCGATCTCCTTCACCGTCTCGCGCACGATCTTCGGCATGTCGACGTAGGCGGAGGTGGTGATCTCGCCGGCGATCATCACGAAGCCGGTCTTGGTGAGCGTCTCGCAGGCGACGCGGCAGGCGGTGTCCTTCGCCATGATCGCGTCGAGGATCGCGTCGGAGACCTGGTCACAAACCTTGTCGGGGTGGCCTTCGGTCACCGACTCGGAGGTGAAGAGAAAATCGGGCATCGTGCTACTCCTTATGGGATGGGGGATCGGAAAACGGCGGGACCATACCACTGTCGGGTGGGTTGTCAACGCGACGCCGGCTCGTTCACGGCTCGTTCACGGCTCGTTCACGGCTCGTTCAGACGCGCTCGGAAGCCCTTGCCCTTGCCCCCGCGTTTTCGTAGTTTGGCCGGATGCTGCGCATCGTTCGCCTCGCCGATCCCGATCGGGCATCGATCCTCGATCGGCTGTGCCGTCGCAGCTCGGCGGTCGACCCGGCGGTGGAGCAGGCCGCGCGGCGGATCATCGCCGACGTGCGCGCCCGTGGCGACGAGGCGGTGCGCGAGCTGACCCTGCGCTTCGAGGGGCGCACCGTGGATGCCCTCGAGATCGACCTCGACACCTGGCGCCGCGAGGCCGCGAAGGTCACCCAGCCGGTGGCCGAGGCGATCGAGCGCGCCCACTCCCGGATCGAGCGCTTTCACGAGGAGGAGGCGCGGCGCCTGCGGGTGACCGGCTTCTCGCTCGTCGACGATGAGCGGGCCCACCTCGAGCTGCGCGTCCGGCCGCTGGCGCGGGTCGGGCTCTATGTCCCGGGCGGCACCGCGCGCTATCCGTCGTCGGTGCTGATGACCGCGGTTCCGGCGCGCGTCGCGGGGGTCGACCAGCTGATCCTGGTCACGCCCGGGCCCTGCCCCGAGACGCTGCTCGCCGCCGAGGTGGCGGGCGTCGACCGGGTGTTCGCGATCGGGGGCGCGCAGGCGATCGCCGCGCTGGCCTACGGAACCGCCACCGTGCCCAGGGTCGACAAGATCGTCGGGCCGGGCAATGCCTACGTCGCGGCGGCGAAGCGGCTGGTGTTCGGCGACGTGGCGATCGATCAGATCGCCGGCCCGTCGGAGGTGCTGGTGCTGGCCGATGCGCGCGCCGATCCGGCGCTTTGCGCCGCCGATCTGCTGGCCCAGGCGGAGCACGATGTGGACGCCTACGCCGTGCTGGTCACCTCCTCCGAGTCGCTCGCCGCCGCCGTCGCTGACGAGGTGGTGACGCAGCTCGCCACGCTGCCCCGGAGGGAGATCGCCGGACAGGCACTCCGGGCCCACGGCGCGGCGATCGTCTGCCGCTCGCTCGACGAGGCGCTGGCCTTCACCGAGGCCTTCGCCCCCGAGCACCTCGAGCTGCTGGTCGACGGGGGCGAGCGGATCGCGGAGCGGATCTCCTCGGCCGGGGCGATCTTCATCGGGGCGCACACCCCCGAGGCGGCGGGCGACTACCTGGCCGGCCCGAATCATGTCCTGCCGACGGGTGGGAGCGCGCGATTCGGCTCGCCGCTTGGCGTATCGGACTTCCTGAAGCGCACCTCGATCCTCCGCTACACCCCCGAGGCGCTGGTGGCGCAGGCCAAGGACATCGTCACGCTGGCCGAGGCGGAGGGGCTCTCCGGGCACGCGCGCGCGGTGACGATCCGACTCGCCGACCCCGGTGGAGAGTCGTCGTGAGCGACGGTGGAGGATGGCGCGATCGCGTCCGCGCCGCGCTCCGCCCGCTCGACCCCTACCACGTCCCGCCGCTCCCCGCGGCGGTCAAGCTCGACGCCAACGAGAGCCCCTATTCGCCCCCGGCCGCGTTCCTGGACGCGCTCGCCGAGGAGGTGCGTGGCGTCGCCCTCCACCGCTACCCCGACCCACGCGCCTCCCGCCTCCGCGCCGCGATCGCCGCCGACCTCGGCCAGCCCGAGGAGCGCCTCGTTCTCGGCAACGGCTCCGATGAGCTGATCGGCCTCCTCGCCTCCACCTTCGCCGAGCCGCGCCTAGGCGAGCGCGAGGCCCGGATGGTCTACCCGGGCCCCTCGTTCGTCGTCTACCGCACCGCCGCCGCCGCCGCGGGGATGGAGGTCTGCGAGGCGCCGCTCGGGCCGCGCTTCGAGGCCGACTACGACGCCCTCGCCGAGACCCTCGCCCGTGCCCGCCCGAGCCTGGTGTTCGTCGCCACGCCGAACAACCCGACCGGCACCGAGTGGCCGCGCGCGGCGATCGAGCGCCTGGTGCTCGAGCATCCCGATGTGGTGATCATCGTCGACGAGGCCTACGCCGCCTACTCCCGCACCAGCTTCCTCGATCTCGTCGACCGCGCCGAGAACTGCGCGGTGATGCGCACCTACTCGAAGATCGGATTGGCCGGGCTGCGCGTCGGCGTGCTCGTCGCCCAGCCCGCGCTCGCCCGCGAGGTGGAGAAGGTGCGCCCCCCCTACAACCTCGGCACGCTTCCGCAGCTCGCCGCCGAGCTGGCGATCCGCCGCTTCTCCGGCGAGCTGACGCGCCACGTCGACGAGGTGGTGGCCGAGCGCGAGCGCCTGTGCGCCGCCTTCGCCACCCTCCCCGGGGTCGAGTGGTTCCCCACGTCGGCGAATCTGGTGCTGATCCGGGTCGCCGAAGCGCACCGCGTCTTCGCAGGTCTCGCCTCACGCGGCGTGCTGGTCCGCAACCTCTCGCGCCCGGGCCCGCTCGCTGGCTGCCTGCGCGTCACCGTCGGTACGCCGGACGAAAACGACCGCTTTCTGACCGCCCTGCGCGCGGTGCTGGCGAGCTGATCGACGTGCTATCCTGACCGCGATGCAGACCCATCGCAGGTACCAGCCCCGCAGATCAGGAAGAGCCGGATGACAACGAGCCGAAGGAGGATCACTTCGTCCACCTCGATGGCGTCACCTGGGCGGATTACGAACGCCTGCTCGAGATCCGTGGCGATCGGTCGGGGCCTCGCATGTGCTTCCTCGAAGGGACGCTGGAGATCATGAGCCCTGGCTACGACCACGAAGCGATCAAGTCCATGATCGGGTGCCTCGTCGAAGCTTGGTGCCTCGACCGGGGAATCGAGTTCATGCCGGTCGGATCGTGGACGATCAAGAAGCAGCGCAAGCGACGGGGAGCGGAGCCCGACGAGTGCTACGAATTCGGCAAGCGGCGCCGCCGCCCGACCCGGCCCGACCTGGCGATCGAGGTGGTCTGGACCTCGGGCGGCCTCGACAAACTCGAGATCTACCGGAAGCTCGGGGTGGCCGAGGTGTGGGTGTGGCAGAAGGGCAAGCTCCAGGCGTACCAACTCGACGGCGAAGCCTACCAAGCCGCCCCACGCAGCAAGCTGCTGCCCGAACTCGACCTCGACCTGCCCTGCCGATTCCTCGACCGCCCGTCGGTGACGCAGGCGGTCTGCGACTTCCGCGCCGCAGTCGCCGCGATCTGATCTCAGACGCGAAATTTGTGCGCGACCTGCGCCGTGGCCTCGACATTTTTGACGTGCGCGAGGTGCGCCAGCAGGTACTCCTTGACCGCCTCGTCGAGCTTGCCAAGCTCCTCGCCGCCGATCCCGAGCGCCGTGGCGTAGCCGTGGATGATCCGCTGCTCCTGCGGGGTCACCACGCCGTCGGCCCAGGCGAGCAGGAGCGCGGTCTTCACGAACAGCCGTCGCTGCTCGGGCGCGTGCAGGGCCGCCACCAGCTCGTCGCCGGTGATGGTCTGCCGCCTTTCGAGCTCCGCCAGCGAGTGCGCCGCCGCGCCCGTCTCGTTGTAGAAAGACGCCACCAGCGCCGCCTCCCGCGCGTGCACTCCGTCGACCTTGGCGACCGCAAACAGCCCGCGCGCCATCGCCTCGGCCTGGGGCTCGTTGATCTGCACCTCGTGGAAGAAATCCATAATGCCTCCTGAAGGTTGCACTGTAGCGCCCCATCCCTCGACGGGCAAGGCATTCGGGCGGGTGATGGCGAGCAGTCGGTCAGACCTGGAGCGTCTCTCCGAGACCGAAGAAGCGGTAGGCCGTGGCGAAAGCGTCCCGCGGGATCGCGAAGGCGAGTAGTCCCGTGCAGTGCGCGGGCGCGATGGTCTCGACGCCGTGCTCCTTCTTGAGTCGCGCGGCGAGTGCGGTGAGGTAGGCGCGATCGTAGGGGATGAGGTGGAGGCCGCCGGCGACCAGGTGGATCTTCCGCTTCAGGGCGTCGCGCGCGCTCTTGATGATGACCTCGACCGAGCGGTGCGAGCACCCGACGACGAGCACCTCGCCCTTCTCGGTCGTGAAGGCGGCGGACAGCTCGGGCATTCCCACGAGCCTCGGCTCCTTGTCGTTCGGGGGGTAGCGCATGAAGGTGCCCATCAGCTCCGAGACGGAGGGGATGAGGGTGACGCCCGGCAGGATCTCGCGGACCGCCTCGACGTACTCGACGTTCGCCTTCCAGAACCGCCCGGTCGAGGCGACTTCGAGCCCGGCGGTTCCCTTCGTGCAGTCGAAATAGCATTGCTCGGTGGGGAGGGTCTTGCCGATCTCCGCCTCGGGACCGGCGAATGGAAACTTGATCGGGGCGCCCAAGGCGAAGAAATCCTTCGGCAGGTAGATCTTGACCTTGGGGTTCACCGACAGGAGGAAGTCGACGCCGGCAATGTGATCGTGGTGACCGTGGGAGACCACGACCGCGTCGATCTTCCGCGGGTCGACCTTGAGCGCGCGGAGGTTTTTCTCGAAGATGTCGGCGCTCGTCCCGGCGTCGAAGAGCACCGTCTTGCCGCGGTAGCGGATGACCGCCGAGAACCCGAAGTCCTTGGTGAGGCCCGGGAGCGGTTTCCCGAAGGCGTCGTACGCGTTGGTGATCGACAGCTCGCTCGGGGCGGCGCTCGACACGGTCGGAAAAGCTGCCATCGCGGCGAGCAGCGCGAACATCCGTCGAGCGCTCATGGGCTCCCCGTGAAAGCGTCGCCGGTCCGGCGACGGGCCAGGGATTCGATTCGGGGTCTAAATCAGCGCCGGCCGCCGCACTTGATCTTCAGCAGCTGCATCCGCGCCTGCAGCTCGTCGACCGGGAGGTCGGCGTATTTCTTGGGCAACATCCGGCGGTTGGAAGCTTCGAAAACCGCCAGAAGCTCCATGTACTCGATCATCTCCACATCGCGCGAAGGCAGGTAATCCAGGGTCGCGCGGGCGAGGTCGCCGACGCCCACCGCCACGTCGGGGCCGCGCTCGCTGGCGTAGTCCGCGGCGAGCAGCACGATCGCCTCGATGTCGGCGTTCGAGTAGCCGACCATCCCCGCCGCCGACACCAGGTAGTCGCCCACCCCGCCCTCGATCTTCACCTTGTTCTTCCGGAACTGCGCCGCGAGAATCAGGATCACCTCGTCGGCGGTCTGCGGGTAGAGGAAGGGGATCTTCCGATCGAGGCGGCCGGCGCGCTTGATGTCGATGTCGAGCTTGTCGGGGCGGTTGGTCATCAGGATGAACAGCACGCGCCCGCGGTTCTCGGTGTCCGACATGAACTCCTTGATCCGCGCGATCACCCGCGACGAGGTCCCGCCGTCGCCGTCGCCGTCGCTGGTGCCGCCGAACGCGCGGTCGCCCTCGTCGATGATCACCAGGATCTGGCCGATCGCCTGGATCACCGAGAGGATCCGCTCGAGGTTGCCCTCGGTGGCGCCGACCCACTTCGAGCGAAAGTTCTTGAGCTTGATCGTGGTGAGGCCCGACTCCTTGGCGAACGCTTCGCAGACGAAGGTCTTGCCCGTCCCCATCGGTCCGGTGAAGAGGATCCCCATCGGCACGCGCTTGGTGCGCCCCTCGCGGATGTTCTTCGCGATCAGGCCGAGATCCTTCTTGACCTCCTCCATCCCGCCCACCACGTCGAAGCCGTGCTGCGGGGTGACGAACTCGATCAGGCCGAAGCACTCGCGCTCGATGATCTCGCGCTTGCGCGCCGCCACCAGGCGGTCGATCTCGGCGCGGCTGTCGCTGGTCTGGCCTGCGGCGACCTTCCCGTCGGGGGCGATCAGCTTGCGGATCTCGTCGCGCGACATGCCCTGGGTGATGTGGGCCAGCTTCTCCGCCCGCTCCTTCGCCGAAGCTCCGCCGCCGAGCAGCTCCTCGAGGTACTTCGAGCGCGCCTGCACGTCGTCGCTGGAGGCCTCCGCCGGCGTCAGGATCGCCTTGATCTGGATCGACTTCAGGCCCGCGGTCACCTCCGCCAGCCGCTCCACGTCGCCATCGCTCTGCGAGGGATCGACGTGCCGGATGATCGCCTTTCGCTCCTCCTTCGAGGGCATCGGCACGCGCACCGTCGCCACGCGCGGGTTCGAGACCAGCTTGGGGTGCAATTCGGCGAGGTTCTCGGCGATGAGGAGGATGATCGAGTCGGCCTTCTCCATCTGCCGGAGCAGCGACCAGCGGTGCAGGGTGATCACCGACGAGCGGTCGTCGGTCGAGGAGAGGCTGACGTCGGCGGCCGGGACGATCGACTCGGCGTACTCGAGGATCACGCCGACGCGGTCCTCGGTGGTGAGCGCGCGCTCCATCAGCGGGAGGACCTTGCCCGGCTCCTTCGAGAGGATCAGGTCCTCGTAGCCGTCGACGCCGAACTTGCGCTTGGTGAAGCGCGTCCCGGTCGAGAGGTTGTAGAGGATCACCGTGTCCTTGGTCGGCGCGAGCAGCACGTTGGCCAGGAACTCCGACACGGTGACGAGCTTGCCGTCGTGCAAGAGAACGTCGTAGACGTTGCCGTGGAGGATGAACTCCCACGCCTCGCCGCGGAGATAGCGACGACGCACCTCGTCGGCCCAGGCGGGCAACACGCGATCGGTGGCGATAGTTCCCATGGCCGGGCGTTATATCACGGCGATGGGACCCCGTTGCGCGGGCTATGGCGCTCGGTAGGGCTCCGGAAATACGAAGCCCCCGAGGTTGATGACCCCGGGGGCTCGCGATAAGCCAGGTGTTAGTTTGAGGTAGGACGGATCAGGAGCAGCCGGAGGTGGAGCCGCAATTGAGGCATTTGTGGCAGGCGCCGGAGCGCACCATCATGCTGCCGCACTCGTGGCACAGCGGGGCGTCGGTCTCCTGCTGCCAGGACATCTTTGCCGTCGCCTGGGCCGTCGCCTGCACCGTCGCGTGGGCGACGGTCTTGCCGTTCGCGCCGCCGTGGGCGCTGCCATTCGGGCCGGCGTGCTGCGCGGCCGCCACCTGCAGCTTGGTCGGCTCGGGCGCCAGCGTCAGCGGCAGCTGGCTCGGATCGACGGCGTCGTGGTCGGGGAGGAACTTGGCCGAGAGCCAGCGGAACAGGTAGTCCATGATCGACGAGGCGCGCGGGATCTCCTCGTTGCCGGTGTAGCCCGCCGGATCGAAGCGCGTGTGCGCGAACTTGTCGACCAGCAGGCGCAGCGGCACGCCGTGCTGGAGCGCCAGCGACACCGCGGTGGCGAAGCAGTCCATCAGGCCCGACACCGTCGAGCCCTCCTTCGCCATCCGGATGAAGATCTCGCCCGGCGTCCCGTCCTCGTACATCCCAACGGTGATGTAGCCGTCGTGCCCGGCGACCGCGAACTTGTGGGTCTTCGAGTCGCGCTCCGCCTCCAGCTTGCGCCGCATCGCCACCGGGGCCCCGGTCGGCTTGAGCGTCATCGCCACCTGCCGGAGCAGCTCCTCCGGCGAGAGGGTCGGCTGCGCCGCCTGCGCCCCCTTCCCCGAGAGGCCGGTCGTGTCCTCCACCTTCGCCGTCGAGACCGGCTGCGAGCGCTTGCACCCGTCGCGGTAGACCGCGATCGCCTTCAGGCCGAGCTTCCACGCCTCGAGGTAGGCGCTCTGGATGTCCTCGACGGTGGCCTCGGACGGCAGGTTGACCGTCTTCGAGATCGCCCCCGACAGGAACGGCTGCGCCGCCGACATCATCTTGATGTGACCCATGTAGTGAATCGAGCGCGTCCCCTGCGCGGGGCGGAAGGCGCAGTCGAACACCGCGAGGTGCTCCGGCTTGAGCGCGGGCGCGCCCTCGATCGTCTCGTGCTTGTCGACGTAGTCGAGGATCGACTGCACGTCGGCCGCGTGGTAGCCCAGCTTTTCCAGCGCCTCACCGACGGTGTGATTGACGATCTTCAGCATCCCGCCGCCGACCAGCCGCTTGTATTTGATGAGCGCGATGTCGGGCTCGATCCCGGTGGTGTCGCAGTCCATCATGAAGCCGATCGTCCCGGTGGGGGCGAGCACCGTCACCTGCGCGTTGCGGAAGCCGTGCTCGCGCCCGACGGTGAGCGTGTCGTCCCACACCTCGCGCGCCGCCTGCATCAGATCGTAGGGCACCAGCGCGGCGTCGATCTTGTCGACGCTCTTGCGGTGCTTCTCCATCACCCCGAGGAAGGGCGCGCGGTTCGCCTCGTAGCCCGAGCAGGCGCCGGTGACGTCGCGCGCGATCTTCGCCGAGGTGGCGTAGGCGTGGCCGCACATGAGGGCGGTCACCGCGCCGGCGTAGGCCCGGCCCGCGTCCGAGTCGTAGGGGAGGCCGCGCGACATGAGCAGCGCGCCGAGGTTGGCGTAGCCGAGGCCGAGCGGGCGGTAGGCGACGCTGTTGTCGCGGATGCGATCGGTCGGGTAGCGCGCGTTGTCGACGACGATCTCCTGCGCCAGGATCGAGATCTCGGTCGCCTTCTTCAGCGCCGCGATGTCGAGCTCGCCGAGCGCGTTCTGGAACTTGCGCAGGTTAAGCGACGCCAGGTTGCAGGCGCTGTCGTCGAGGAACATGTACTCGGAGCAGGGATTCGAGGCGTTGATCCGCGCCGTGTTCGAGGCGGTGTGCCAGGCGTTGATCGTGGTGTCGAACTGCAGGCCGGGGTCGCCGCAGTGCCACGCCGCCTCGCCGATCTGCCGCCAGATGTCCTTCGCGCGGTGGGTGTCGACCGGGGCGCCGTTGGTGACCGCGCGGGTGTGCCACGCGCGGTCGTGCTGCACCGCCTCCATGAACTGATCGGTGACGCGCACCGAGTTGTTCGAGTTCTGGAAGAACACCGAGCCGTAGGCCTCGCCGGTGAAGGTGCCCTCGTAGCCCGCGTCGATCAGCGCGTGGGCCTTCTTCTCCTCGGCCATCTTGCAGCCGATGTACTCAACGATGTCCGGGTGATCGACGTTCAGGATCACCATCTTCGCGGCGCGGCGGGTCTTGCCGCCCGACTTGATCACGCCGGCGAAGGCGTCGAAGCCCTTCATGAAGGAGACCGGCCCCGAGGCGTCGCCGCCGCCCTGCAGCTTCTCGCGCGACGACCGCAGCGGCGAGAGGTTGGTGCCGGTGCCCGAGCCGTACTTGAAGAGCATCCCCTCGGTCTTGGCGAGGGTGAGGATCGACTCCATCGTGTCCTCGACGGAGTTGATGAAGCAGGCCGAGCACTGCGGGTGCTTCTCGACGCCGACGTTGAACCACACCGGCGAGTTGAAGGAGAGCTTCTGCTCGACCAGCAGGTGCTTCAGCTCGTCGGCGAACGCGGCTGCGTCGGCGTCGGTGGCGAAGTAGTTCTGCGCCGCGCCCCAGCCGGAGATGGTGTCGACCACGCGCGACATGAGCTGCTTCACCGAGCGCTCGCGCGCCGGGGTGCCCACCGCGCCGCGGAAGTACTTCTGCACGACCACGTTGGTGGCCAGCTGCGACCACGCCTTCGGCACCTCGACGTCCTTCTGCTCGAAGACCGTGTGGCCCGCCTCGCTGGAGATGGCGGCGGTGCGGAACTCCCACTCCAGGAGGTCGTAGGGGTCGACACCGGCCTGCGTGAAGTAGCGCGGGACCGTCATGCCGTGGGCGTGCGCGCGCCGCCCGCTGGTGTCGGAGCGCCGCCGCTTCGGGCTGCTGCTCTTTCCATGGCCCTGGGACGCCTGAGAAACCTTCCTTGCTTCAACCTTGTCGATCATTCGACCCCACCTCCCTTTTGGTGCAATTGCAAAAAAAGCGACGCCGAGCGGCACATCGCCGCACGGTCGGATCGTGCGAATCAGGACTGGTTGTGTGGTGCGAAACGACTCGGAACGCTAGTGGAGCAGTGTTGCTTAGTCAAGCGATAACGGGTAGTTAGCTGTGGATAAGTCGGTGGATTGCCTGTGATTGCCTGGGGACAACCGCGCGCGCGGAGGCGGCTGCAGGGCGCCAGCGCGGATGCACACCGATCGCTGCTGCGGCGCCGGCTAGCGCGGGAGCTTGCTGCGATGCCGGCGTTGTTGTGAGCTGCGTCCATCGACTTCCACTCGACCCAGTTTCCGATCGTCGAGGTCACGCATGGTATCGTAGTGACCCTACGTGGCAAGTACAATTTTTTAACATCCGGATGTTCAAAGGTTCATGGTCGGTGACCCACAGGAAACCCCCAGGCGGGGCGGTTTCCCGTCGCTGAGCTCTCGGCGGCGCACCGAACTTCACTGCGGTCGCGTACCGCGCTTCAGGTAGATCGGCCGGGCGCCCGGGCCTCCGCGGAGCTTCACATAGCCTGCCCCTTCGAACAGCGTCGGCACGCCGGTCCAGGCGAACGGCCCCGGGATCGCTCCCTTCGTCGGCACCACGGGATAGCCTTCGACCTCCGTCGCTCCCAGCGCAAACGCCCGCGCCGTCGCTGCTGCGGCGAGGGCCTTCGCGACGCCGCGCCCGCGCCAGGCGGTCGGGATGTAGAAGCACACCACCGCTCACGTCGACGGTGACCGTTCCCTTCGCAGCGCCCGCGAGTTGTCGAAGCGGATGAACTGCGACCGCGGCCCGAACGAGCACCAGCCCACCAGATCGTCGCCGCTCCGCGCCAGGACCGCGTGGACCTCGCCCGCCTCGACCAGAAGGCGGAAGCGCGCGCGGTTCTCGTCCCCCTTGCCGGCCTCGAACTCCGGCCGGGTCACGCGCGGCCACATGCACCAGCAGCCGCCGCAGGCCCCGCGCGGCCCGAACAGTCGCTCGATCGCCGTCCAGTCGTCGCGGGTCGCGGGGCGCACGTCGATCGCTTTGTTCATCGCCGAAGTATGCCCGTCAGCAGGATCGGATCACCAGGACCCAGGCGGTTCCTGCTCGTCCTCCATGAACAGTTCGAAGGTACCGACTCCCGGAGGGCGGCGGCGGTGGACCGTCGCCGTGCTATCGTCGCCGGCCGTGAACTCCGATGAGCGCGTCTCCTTCGGCCCGCGCGGGCTCCGGATCGCGGGCCGCGATGTGCCGCTGCTCTCGGGCGCGATGCACTACTTCCGCACGCCGCCAAGGCACTGGGGGCGCTGCCTCCAGGCGATCCGCGGGCTGGGCTTCGTCGCCGTCGAGACCTACGTGCCGTGGGGCATTCACGAGGTGCGCGCCGGGCAGTTCGACTTCACCTTGCAGCGCGATCTGGGCGCGTTCCTCGATGCTGCGGCGGGCGAGGGGCTGCTCGCGCTTTTGCGCCCGGGCCCGCACATCAACGCCGAGCTGACGTGGTTCGGCTTCCCGGAGCGGATCGTCTCCGACCCGCGGATGCTCGCCCGCACCGCCCGCGGGACCCCCGCGGCGCTGATGATCCCGCCGCGCGGGTTCCCGGTGCCTTCGTACGCGTCCAGCGCCTTTCTCGACGAGGTGCGCGGCTGGTACGCCGCGGTCGCCGAGGTGGTCGCCCCGCGTCTCCACCCGCGCGGCCCGGTGGTGGCGATCCAGGTCGATAACGAGCACGCCCATTTCTTCCGCTCCGGCGCCTACGACGGCGACTACCACGACGAGGCGCTGCTCGCCTGGCGTGCCTGTTCCGGAGGCGCGGAGCCGCCACGCCGCTTCGCAGCGCGCACACCTTCCGACCTCGCGCCTCACCTCGCCTGGCTGGCGTTCCGCGAGCGCCAGACCACCTCCGCGCTGGCCGCGCTGGCGAAGATCCTCGACGAGGTGGGACTCGGCGGCGTGCCGCGCTACCACAACTTCCCACCGACGGAGGCGAACGTCTTCGACCTGCCCGCCGCCGAGACCGCGGTCGACGTGGCGGGGGTCGATCTGTACCACCCGCGCCGCCACTACGACCGCATCCGCCGTCGCGCGTTGCACCTCGCCGGCTCGTCGCGCCTGCCCTACGTGCCCGAGATGGGGATGGGCTCCTTCCCATGGGGACCGCCCTTCTCCGACGAGGACAGCATCGCTCAGCTGCAGAACGCGCTCGGCCACGGCGTCGCCGGGTACAACGCCTACATGGTCGTCGAGCGCGATCGCTGGTACGGCTGCCCGGTGGGGCCCGACGGCACGGTGCGCCCCGGCCTCGCCGACGTGCTGCGCCGGATCAACTCCGCGCTCGGCGAGATCGGCTGGACCTCGCTCGAGCGCCGCGCCGAGATCGGCCTGGTGATCCCGCGCTCCTACCTCCGCCTCGGGGTCGCCGCGTCGCACGTCGGGCCGCTTGGACCAGCCTTCGGCGAGTTCTTCGGCCTCGACGAGCAGGCGATGGCTCGCGAGTCGACCTTCGGCCTCGACGGACCGGTGCAGCTCGAGCTCCCGCGCTGGCGCGATGCGATCATCGGCGCGCTCTCCCGCGCCCACCTCCCGTTCGTGATCGTCGACGGGGGAGCTCCCCTGGAGCTCCTGGCAAAGCGGAAGGCGCTGGTGGTGCCGACCTTCGACTTCCTCGAGGCCGACCTCGCCGCACGCCTGCGCGCGTTCGCCGAGGGGGGAGGCAAGCTGCTCTCCGGTCCGCGCCGGCCGCACCGCGATGCTGCAATGCAAGAAAACGCGGCGGAGCTTCCGGGCGAGCTGCTCCCACACGAGGCGCTGGAGGATCCGGCCGCGCTCGCCGCCGCGCTGGAGGCGCTCGCCAGGACGTCCGGGGCCCGCCGCGCCGCGCCCGCCCGCGAGCCCGACGTCGATACCGCGCTGCACGTCCATCCCGATGGCAGTCCAGCGCTGCTGCTGGTGGCGACGCGCGCCAATCGGCCGCTCACCGCGGCGGTCCTCCTCGACAGCGCAGCCACCGTCGAGGATCTCCGCGACGGGACGACCTTCTCGGGGGCCAGCCTGGAGATCCCGCTGGCGCCCTTCGGAGTGCGGCTGTTGCGCTTTCGCTGACCGGGAACGGCACCGGAGCCGGGTTGGATTGCCTGTTCGCCCTGGGGTCGGTCGAAGGGTTGTGGCGCCGACCTGTGAGCGGTATTCTCGCCCTGTGAGCAAGCCGCATGCGCCGCGCTTTGTGCGGCTCGGATCGGTGCACATCGATGCCCTCTTCGGTGCGGCGGCGCAGCTCCAGCCGCGGATCGCGATCTCCGGTGGCCGCTTCGTGGCCCGCGAGCGCGTGTCGGTGGTCGGGCGCAACGGCCGCCTCGACGGCGTGGCGGTGGTGGGCCCGGCCGAGGACAACTCGACGGTGCGCCTCGGCCCGGGGGACGTGGAGCGCCTCGGCCTCGACGCGGGCGGCGGCCTGCTGCTGGTGGGCCCGTGCGGCGAGGTCCACCTCACCGACGGGATCGTCGCGACCGGCTAGCTGTAGCTGTAGCTAACTCCGCGCGCCCTTCTTCTTGACCTGGCTCTCGAGCGCCTTCAGTCGCCGCTTGAGCTCGGCCAGCTCGTCGACGTCGCCGCCGGGGCGCGTCTCGGCCGCCTCCGGCTCGATCTCGGCCAGGGCGCGGGCCAGCTTGCGCTCGAACGAGTCGCGCTCGTCGCGGTGGCGGAGCAGCGCCCGCAGGAGCTGGATCGGGATGATCTGCGTGCGCCGACGCCCCTCCTCGAACAGGATCGCCTGCGCCAGGACGCGCTTGGTGAGATCCTCGCCGGTGACGGCGTCAACCACCCGCACCGGCTCGTCGCTGTCGAACACGTCGACCAGATCCTCGAGCGTGACGTAGCGGCTGGCGCGGGTGTCGTAGAGACGACGGTTTCCGTACTTGCGGATCAGGCGCTCACCCGGCTGGGCAGGTGGGCCGACAACGCGGCGGCGGCGCGGCTTCTCGGACATGGACCCATGCTATCGCAACCGTTGTGCGGCGCAACATTTCGTTGTGCGATGCACAAAAGCGGTTGATTCCAGCGCATTTACGAGACGCGCGCAGGCGCAGAAACGGGCTCGGTCGGATCGCACGCCGCGGCGAAGCGATCTCCCTACACGGAGAGCGTGAGCCCTTCGCGCGCGGCGCTGAGCTGGATGCTCCGCCCGCCCTGCTCGTCGAGCAGACGCCGGCAGCGCTCGGCCATCGCGTCGACCATGTCGTCGCTGTAGTCCTGATCGAAGTGGGTGATGACGAGGTGCTTCACCCCGGCCCGCACCGCGCTCGACGCCGCGTCCGCCACCGACGAGAAGCCGCGCGAGAGGCGCGTCGCACGATCCTCCGGCGTGTACGTGCTGTCGTGGATCAGGATGTCCGCGCCGTGGTAGAGCGCGAGCACCGCGTCCGTGGGGCCCGACGCGGGATAGCCGGCGTCCGAGGCGTAGACCAGCGAGCGCTGCACGCCGCCGATCTCCTCCTCGAGGCGGTAGGCGAGCGCGGTGGTGGGACCGTGCGGATTGAGCTGCCCGCGCACCAGCAGGCCCGACTCGATGAACTCCTCGTCCTCGTCGAGGTTGACCGCCGCGATCTCGATCGTCGCGCCGAGGTTCTTCATCGTGTAGAGGGGCGAGAAGTGCGGGTTCATCTGCCCCTCGAGGATGTTCTCGAGCATGGTCGACGAGCGCGACGGGCCGTAGATGGTGAAGCGATTGCCCGGAACGAAGATCGGAGGAAAGAACGGGAAGCCCTGGATGTGATCCCAGTGGGCGTGGCTGATCAGGATCGCCGCGGTGCCCTTGCCCTGGCCGAACTCCGCGCCCATCAGCTTGCGCCCGAGCTGCACCGCACCGGTGCCCATGTCGAGGATCACCAGCGCCCCGCCCTTGGTCCGCACCGCGACGCACGAGGTGTTGCCGCCGTAGCGATTGGTCTCGGGGCCGGGGGCGGGGATCGAACCCCGTACGCCGTAGAAGGTCGCCTCCATCAGCGCGCGCCCTTGGCGGGATCGAGAATCGGGCCACGGACGTCGATCTCCAGCGATTCGGCCGCGGCGATCACCGGCAGCTTGGTCTTCTTCGAGCATTCGGCGAGGATCTGGTCGATCTCGTCGTCGCTGCGCTCGGGCGCGTGGTGGAACAGGGCGAGCGATTTCGCGCCTGCCGCCTCGGCGATCTCGATCGCGTCCTCGGGGCAGGAGTGACCCCAGTGCGGGCGCGAGGCGTACTCCTGCGGCGTGAACTGGGTGTCGTAGATGACGAGGTCGGCCCCCTCGCACAGCCTCACCACGCCGTCGCGCATCGCGGACAGCTTGGCGGCGTCTTCGGGCTTCAGTGGATCGCCCGGACGCGGCGGCTGGCGGATGAACTCCTGCTCGATCAGGATGTCGCGGAAGGGCGCGGTGTCGGTGATGTACGCGACCGACGCACCGTCGCAGTCGAGGCGGTAGGCGAGCGCGATCCAGGGGTGGTTGAGGCGCGTGCAGCTCACCTTCACCGGGCCGATCTCGAAGCTCTGCCCCTCGGTCAGCTCGCGGAACGCCACGTCGGCCTGGACGCTCTCGAACGGCACCGGGAAGTAGGGCGACTCGGTCTGCGACGCGAACACCGAGCGGAGGTGCGTGTCGTCGCGCTGGCGGGCGTAGACGTGGAGCTTGTTGCCGCGCTGGTAGAGCGGCGCGAAGAAGGGCAGCCCCTGGATGTGATCCCAGTGGGTGTGCGAGACCAGCAGGTGCGCGGTGCCGCGCCCCTCGCCGAACTCGGTGGCCATCATCTCCTTGCCGAGGCGGCGGATGCCGGTCCCGGCATCGATGATGATCCGCGGCCCACCCTCGGGACGGATCTCGACGCACGAGGTGTTCCCCCCGTAGCGGTTGGTGTCGGGTCCGGGAACGGGAAACGATCCGCGAACCCCCCAGAAGTGGACCTTCATCGTCGGTGTCCGTCGTACTCGGTCAGCGACGGCCGGCTGCCCATGCGCGCACGGTACCACGCGCGGCGCGGAAATTCCAAGATCTGCCGGCGCAAGATCGTCAATCCCCGCCTCGGTCCCCGAAGACCCAGGGGACGCTGTGGAGCCGCCTTCGGCGGGCCTTTGAGGCTCAGCCGGTGCCGAAGAGCAGGTTCACGGTCCACACCGCGGCCACGAACGCGATGCCCGCCCACAGCGGGGGCCGGGCCCGCAGCGGGGGCGCCCGACCGGTCGCCACCAGGAGCAACCAGGCCATCATCCCACCGACGAGGAGCAGGAACAGGAGCGGCGCGAGCGGGTGCACCTGGAGGGCTCCGGCGAGATCCCCGTGGAGCATCTTGAAGGTTGCGCGGGTCATCCCGCAGAGCGGGCAGCGCAGGCCTGTCGCGAACTTGAAAGGGCAGGGCGTCCCGCCGCCCAGCGCGCCCTGCAGGTTGAAGACCGTGATCGCCACCAGCCCCAGCGATGAGGCGGCGAACAGGCTGCCCGCGGCGATGCGCATCCCGCGGCCGTACGGGGAAGGTCCCGCCTCGCGCGTCGTATCCACCACGCGAGTATAGACCCGGGCACCCCGGGGCGTTATAATGCCCCCACCCACTGGAGGAGGAGGATTCCCATGGCATTCTGTCCACGCTGCGCCGCTCCGAATGTTGACACCGCCGCCGCCTGTGCCGCGTGCGGCTCCCCGATCGCCGCCGCCGGCGCTCCCGGCTCCATCCCGCCGATGAACCAGCAGTTCGTCGGTGCCGGCGGGGGCGCGATGATGCCGAAGACCAACGGCCTCGCGATCGCCGGCTTCATCTGCGCGTTCCTCTGCTCGATCGTCGGGATCATCCTCTCGGCCGTCGCGCTGAGCCAGATCAAGAAGAGCAACGGCACGCAGAAGGGCGAGGGCCTCGCCCTGGCCGGGATCATCATCGGCTCGATCTTCTTCGTGGTCGGGATCATCATCCAGGTCGCCGCCCGCCGCTAACCCGCCGTATCCTCTACACCGACGGTGAATCGATCGCGTAGCGGCGGTCGAACGGCCCGCTCCCGCTCGCGCGCACTCCGTGGTCGGGGTTGGCGGCGAGGTGCTCGAGGATCTTCAGGACCACCTCCGCCTCATCGGGCGCGCCGATCGCACCGGCCATCTCCTCGACGGTGAGCGCCGATCCGGTCCGCACGCGGAGCGCGCCGAGAATGCTGCGTTGCAGCGCGATCACCGCACCCGCCGCCCGCTTGCCCGACTCCACGCCTGGCTGGTGGTAGGCGTTGACGTTCACCATCGCGGCGTAGAAGCCGACCGCGCGCTCGTAGAGGGCGATCAGCGCACCGATCGTGCGTGCCTCCACCGTCGGGATGGTGATGGTGATCGAGCCGCGCCCGTTCTCGTAGAGCGCGCGGCGCGTCCCCTGGAGGAAGCCCGAGAGGAAGTCGCCCGAGGTGACGCCCTCCTCCACCTCGGGGGAGCGCCCCGCGCGGTCGCGCAGCACCTCGACGAAGGTCACGAAGAAATTCTGCACGCCGTCGCGGAGCTGCTGCACGTAGGCGTGCTGATCGGTCGAGCCCTTGTTGCCGTAGACCGCGATCCCCTGGTGAACCACGTTCCCGTCGCGGTCACGCTCCTTGCCGAGCGACTCCATCACCAGCTGCTGGAGGTACTTCGAGAGCAGCTCGAGGCGATCCTTGTAGGGCAGGATGACCATGTCCTTCGTGCCCCGCCCGTCGCCGGCGACGTACCACGAGAGCGCGAGGGCGAGCGCGGGGTTCGCCAGCAGCGGCCCGCCTTCACGGCGCGTCGCCACGTCGCAGGTGCGCGCTCCCGCGAGCAGCCCGTCGACATCGAAGCCGGCGAGCGCCGCCGGCAGGAGCCCGACCGCCGACAGCTCCGAGGTGCGACCGCCCACCCAGTCCCACATCGGGAAGCGATCGATCCATCCTTCGGCTGCCGCGGTGCGATCCAGCTCGCTCCCGTCGCCGGTGACAGCGATGGCGTGCCGCGCGAAGGCCAGCCCGGCGGCGCGATACCTGGCCCCCGCCTCGAGCATCCCGTTGCGCGTCTCCTTCGTGCCGCCCGATTTGGAGATCACGACGGTCAGCGTGCGCTCGATCCCGTCGCCGAGGCGGGTAAAGACGCGGTCGATCCCGTCGGGGTCGGTGTTGTCGATGAAGTGCGTCCGCATCGGATCGGCCGCGCTCGCCAGCGCCTGCGCCACGAACTGCGGCCCGAGCGCCGATCCCCCGATGCCGACCACCAGCACGTCGGTGAACGTGGCGCGCTCCCCGCGGACCTTTCCCACGTGCACCTCGCCGGCGAAGCGCTTCACACGCACCACCGTCTCCTCGATCGCGCGCCGGATCTCGGGCGTCGGGGCCAGCTCGGGCGCACGCAGCCAGTAGTGCCCGACCATGCGGTCCTCGTCGCTGTTGACCCGATCGCCGCGCTCCACGGCCGCCATCTCGCGGTGCGCTCGCGCGATCCGATCGGCGAGCCCCGGCAGCGATTCAGCCAGGGATTCCGGAAGGTCCATCCGGCTCGTGTCGATCGAGAGCCCGAGCTCCGGGACGACAGAGAGGGTCTGGCGGTACACCTCCCACAGCTGACGCGCGCTCTTCATCGGGCTCCTCCGCTCAATCCAGTTGGGCTGCACGATGGACCGTAACCCAGGGGTCGCGCGGATGTAAAATCCGCGAATGCCCATCGACCCCCACCGTCCGCCCCTCGTCATCTTCGGCTGCGGCTACGTCGGCGATCGCCTCGCCCGCGTCGCACTCGCCGCCGGCCGTCCGGTGCGGGTCTGCGCCCGCAACGTCGCGCGCCTCGAACCGCTGCGCGAGCTCGGCGCCGAGGTGTTCCCCATCGACGCGGCGAAGCCGAAGCAGTTCGGACCGGCGCTCACCGGCACCATGAGCTCGTCGGTGGTCTACTCGATCCCGCCGGTGGCCGGGATGCCCGCCGGCGAGGCGCTCCGTCGCGCTGCACAGGCCGCGCTCAGCTACGGCGTGCGCTCGTTCATCTACCTCGGCTCCACCGGGCTCTACGGCACCCGCCCCGACGCCGACTGGGTCGACGAGGACACCAACGTCGCGCACGATGACGGGCAGATGGCGGCGCGCCTCTCCGACGAGGGGGCGGTGCAGTCCGCGACCTCGGCCGGCCTGCACACGGTGATCCTGCGGCTCGCAGCGATCTACGGCCCGGGGCGCGGTGTGCGCGCCCGCCTGCGCGCGGGCACCTTCAAGATGGTCGACGACGGCGTGCACTGGGTGTCGCGGATCTACATTGACGATCTGGTCTCGGTGATCCTCGCCGCCGACGAGAAGGCGCCGGCCGGCGCGACCTACCTCGTGGCCGACGATCGCCCGACGCAGCAGAAGGAGTACACCTCGTGGATGTGCGAGCGCCTCGGGCTCCCGCTGCCGCGATCGGTCCCCGCCTACGGATCGGGCACCGCGCGCACGCTCCTCCGGGGTCGCCGGATCCGCAACGACCTGATGAAGCGCGAGCTCGGCATCACCCTCCGCTACCCGACGTTCGTCGAGGGAGAGCTGCAGATCGAGGCGGAAGAGGCGGCGATCGGCGCCGCGGATTCCGTCCCCGTCACCGTCGACGATGCCCTGTCCGTTGCCGTTCCCCTCGGCTCCCGGCGAGACAACTCCGCTGACGCGGTAAAGGAAGTTAGCCTCGGCTCCCGGGGAGACAACTCCGCTGACGCGGTAAAGGAAGTTAGCGTTCCCGTTGCCGTTCCCGTCGCGCGCCCCGACTGCATCCGCCACCTCGCCGCGTTCCCGCGCTCCGCCGATCGCTACCCCGGCAGCGACGAGGAGCTCGCCAGTTACGCCGCGCTCGCCCAGCCGCTTGGCCTCCGGCGCCTCGGGGTCAATCACGCCATCCTGCCCCCGGGTCACCGCACCTCCTGGCCCCACGCCCACTCGGCCGAGGAGGAGCTGGTCTACGTCCTCTCCGGCACCCCCGACCTGTGGCTCGACGGCCACCTCCACCGGCTCGGTCCGGGCGACGTGATCGGCTTCCCCGCGGGCACCGGTTCCAGCCACACCCTCCTCAACAACAGCGCCAACGACGCGACCCTGCTCTCGATCGGCGAGCACGACCGCCGCGGCGACCGAACCCTCTACCCCCTCCATCCGGCGCGCCAGGCCTCGCTCGCCGACGCGCGCCGCTGGGACGATCCGCCGCGCCGCGAGCTCGGCCCCCACGACGGGCTGCCCTCGGCCGACGCCCAGCGACGGAAGTAATTACGGTGTATACACGCCAGTCCGGAACTCGCCGCCGCCCTCCTCCGCCTTGATCTCGAGGTGGTAGGGCCCGGGGAACGCCGCGCAGTGGGTGATCTTGGTCATGTTGGACCGCGACCTCTCGCTCGCCAGCCGCTTCCCCCGGCCCGGCATGAAGAGGTAGCTGTTGAGCTGCCGGATCATCGGCGACCCGACGCTGACGAAGGTGTAGCAGCGGCCGCCCTCGAGGGTGACGAACAGATCCTGCCCGCGCCCCTCGGAGGAGAAGCCGGCCAGCACCGGCCCGTACTGCCGCTGCCCGGGTGCCACCGCCGCGGCCATCTGCGCGAGCTGCCCGCCCAGCATATCCATCGGCGCGGCAATCGGCGGAGGCGCCATCGGCTGCACCGCGCGCGGCGCGGGAGGGGGCACAATCACCGTCGGTGGCGGGAGCGCGGGAGGCGGCGGCGGTGCATACTGCGGGGGCGGCGCCTGCCCGCCGGGGGCGAAGGCCTGGACCGCCACCTCGCCCTCGCCGCGCTTGACCTTGAGCTCGACGCGGTAGGGCCCGGCGAACGGCGTGCAGAAGGTGATCTGGCAGTAGTTGTCCGAACGGCGATCGAGCCCCACCCGGCGATTGCCCGGGTCGAACAGGAACATGTCCACGTCGCGCACCCCCATCCCGCCCGCGCCGATGAAGGTGTAGCAGGTGCCGGCCGCGAGCGGGACCATGAAGCTGACCGGCGCGCGGTGCGCTCCGAAGGAGCCGAAGATCTGCGACACCGGCGCCTGCCCCGGCGCGAGCGAGGCGGCGATCGAACTCACCTGCTGCGCCAGCATCGGCGTGGCGTTCTGCGCTCCGGCAGGCGCGACGGCGAGCAGCAGGACGGCCGCGGCGAGACCGATTCTGGAATTCATCCGAAGTCCTCTTTGTCAATGACTGCGCCACGATGCGCGCTGCGACCGCAGCCTGTCAAGTGAGCGCGGTCACCCCGAGCGCGGTCGCCCGCTAGTACTACTCGATCAGATCTTTGCTCACCGACAGCGTCCGGGGCCGGAGGGCGGCCCGTACGGGCTCCAACCGCCCCCGCGCGCCGGCCGACCGCCCCGCGCTTCCGACGGGAGCACGCCGTGACCGGCCCGCGGGTGCCGGAGACGGGCTCCGACGTGAGCGAGT